>PBUO01000093.1 GCA_002727895.1 Acidimicrobiaceae bacterium
ACGACAGCCTCGAGGAGGAGATCGCCGAGTCGGTGGCCGACCTGTCGACCCGCTTTGACGACCTCGAGCTGCGGTCCCTGTTTAGCGGCCAGTACGACGAGGGTGACGCCGTCTGCCAGGTCCAGTCAGGTGCTGGCGGGACCGACGCCCAGGACTGGGCCGAGATCCTGCTGCGCATGTACACCCGGTGGGCCGATCGCCGCGGCTTCCAACTGGAGGTCGAGTCGGTCTCGGAGGGCACCGAGGCGGGGATCACCTCGGCCGAGTTCGTGGTCCGGGGCCGCTACGCCTTCGGCCTGCTGCAGGCCGAACGGGGCGTTCACCGCCTAGTGCGGATCTCGCCGTTCAAAAAGGAGGCCAAGCGTCAGACGGCCTTCGCCTCACTTCATGTCGTCCCGTTCTTCGACGAGGTGGCTGACGAGGTGGACATCGACGAGGGCGACCTACGGATCGATACTTACCGGTCGTCGGGGGCTGGTGGCCAGCACGTCAATGTGACCGACTCGGCGGTGCGGATCACCCATCTGCCGACGGGGATCGTGACGTCGTGTCAGAACGAGCGCAGCCAGCACCAGAACAAGGACAAGGCCATGCAGATGCTGGCCGCTCGCCTGCTGGACCTCGAACGCCAGAAGCGCGACGCCGAGATTGCCGAGATCGGCGGCGAGAAGCGCGACGTGGACTTTGGGAGCCAGATCCGCTCCTACGTGCTACAGCCGTACCAGATGGTCAAGGACCTCCGCACCGAGCACGAGGTGGGCGACGTGGCCGGCGTGCTGGACGGCAACCTGGACGGCTTCATGGAGTCGTACCTGCGCTGGACCCGGGCCAACGCTGGCGCCTGACCGGCCCCGTCGTCCCCGCTGCCTGAGGGGTCCGGGGGCGCCGCGATCGGCCGGACCCCCTCTGGTACCGTGCGCGCCGTGCCCCTCCGAGCCCTGTCCTCCGACCCGACGCGGCCGGCGGCGACCCGTTCGAGAGCCGTCCGATGATCCGCCTGGAGGGCGTCTCAAAGGTCTACAAGGGCGACGTGGTGGCCCTGCGCAACGCCAACGCCGAGATCCAGCGGGGCGAGTTCGTCTTCCTGGTCGGCCCCTCGGGATCGGGCAAGTCGACCTTCATCCGGCTGCTGAACCGGGAGGAGGTGGCCGACCAGGGCCGCATCACAGTGGCCGGCAAGGACGTCGGCGAGATGAGTTCGTGGAAAGTGCCCTACCTGCGCCGCCAGATCGGGTACATCTTCCAGGACTACAAGCTGCTCCCGAAGAAGACGGTCTTCGAGAACGTGGCCTTCGGGCTGGAGGTTATCGGTCGGCCACGCCACGCGGTGCGCGAGCAGGTGCCGGCCATCCTCGATCTTGTCGGCCTGAGCCGCAAGGCCGATCGACTGCCCGACGAGTTATCGGGCGGCGAGCAGCAGCGGGTGTCGATAGCCCGGGCGTTCGTGAACCGCCCGCTCATCCTGCTGGCCGACGAGCCCACCGGGAACCTTGACCCGGGCACCTCGGTGGGGATCATGCGCCTCCTCGACCGCATCAACCGCAGTGGGACGACGGTGGTGATGGCCACCCACGACCGTGGCATCGTCGACTCGATGCGTCGTCGGGTCATCGAACTGGATCGCGGCGTCATCAAGCGGGACGAGTCACAGGGCGTGTACGAGTGATCCGGAACGCCGTCCGGACGGGGGCCTGACGTGCTGTACCGCCTCTGGTACTACGTCCGGGAGACGTTCACCAGCCTGTGGCGCAACCTCAGCCTGACGCTGGCCGCCATCCTGACAGTGGCCATCTCGCTGTCTCTCGTCGGTTCCTCGTTGCTGATCCGGGAGGGGGCGGCCCGGGCCACGGCCCAGTTTCAGGAAGGCGTCGAGTTCATCGTCTTCATGCGAGCCGACGCGACCGTCGACCAGGACGCGGCCATCCGGACGGTGCTGGACACCAGCCCGGCCATCGCCGGCTACGCCTACGTCGACAAGGAGTCGGCATACGTCGAGTTCCAGCAGTTGTTCTCCGACAAGCCTGAGTTGGTTGAGAGCGTCACCGCCGAGGTCATGCCGCCGTCGTACAGGATCGTCCCCGCCAACCCGGACGCCGGGAACGTGGCCGAGATGGCCCGACAGTTCGGCGAGCAGCCCGGGGTCAAGGAGGTGGCCACGGCCACCGACGCCATCCGTCAGATCGAGGACTTCTCCAACCGGGTCAGCCAGGCCCTGCTGGTGGCCGCCGTGGTCCTGGTCGGGGTCTCTGCGCTGCTCATCCTGAACACGGTGTTCACTGCTATCGGGGCCCGTCGCCAGGAGATCGAGGTGATGAAGTTGGTCGGGGCGACCAACTGGTTCATCCGCATCCCGTTCATGCTGGAGGGCACGATCCACGGTCTGATCGGGGCAGGGCTGGCCGTGCCCGCCCTGTTCATAGTCGATCGTCGGGTCCTGGCCTACTTCCAGGAGTCGGACGTCGTGCCGCTATTCCGGGGCTTCGCCGTGCCCGACGGCTTCGTCTGGGACACCAGCATCTGGTTGCTGGTCATCGGCGGAGTGGTGGGGATGATCGGCTCGGCGGTGGCCGTGACCCGCTACATGGACGTCTGATCCGGTGGCTCCCGGCGACGGCTGGGTCCGGGTGGCCGACGCGGTGCCCGAGCCAGGCACCATCGTCGAAGCCACGGTGGAGCGGGCCGGGCGGAGCGACGACCTGGTGGTGTGGGCCACGGCGGCGGGCGTGCCATGCGTGTCGGAGGCCCGGTGCCCGCACCAGTGGTCACACCTGGCCCACGAGGGGGCGGTGGACGGCGAAGAACTGGTCTGCGTCAGCCACTTCTGGCGATTCGGGATCGACGGCGAGGGCTGGAAGCAGAACGTGAACGGTCGGCGCGACCGCAAGGGGGACCTCGAGATCCTGCCCTGCGAGGTCCACGACGGGGGTGTCTGGGTCCGGCCGGAAGGTTGACCGGGGCCTCACTGGGGAAGCAGGCCGGCTGCATTCGGCCCGAGCGGTGTGCGCGACGTTGGGCCGTGGAAGGCTGCGTCGACAACCGCGAGCGGGAGACACCGACCATGGGCATCGACAGGGATCTGCTGGGCAAGTACACGCTGACCACCTGGGGCTACAAGCAGGGCGAGATGGTCGGCCTGATGCTCCACCTGGGGGTCCGGCTCGGGATCCTCGAGGCGCTCGACGGGGCGGGTCCGGTGACCGCCGAAGATCTGTCGCTGGCCACCGGCCTTCACGAGCGGTGGGTCCGCGAGTGGCTGAAGGCCCTCGGGGCCGCCCAACTACTGGTCACCGAGGATGGGGAGACCTTCGAGTTGGAGGCGGAAGCGGCCATGGTGTTGGCCCGCAAGGACACCCCGACCTACGCGGCGGGCGTGTTCCGCGCGATCCGGGATCCGAGGGTCGCTGACCAGTTGGCCGATGCGTTCCGCAGCGGGATCGGCCCGACCTATGACGACCAGGGTGAGGGCTCGGAGATGCACGTGGAGGCCATGCTGGCCCCGATGGCGCGGGCTCTGCTGGTGCCCACGGTCATCCCGGGGCTGGACGGCGTCGCCGGCCGGCTGGCGGCAGGCGCCAAGGTGGTAGACGTGGGGTGCGGGGCCGGCCTCGCCCTGGAGTTGCTGGCCGAGGCGTGGCCGGAGAGCACCTACGAGGGCTACGACGTCTCGGAGCGTGCCGTTGCGGCGGCCCGGAAGCGGTTCGAGGGAGCGGACAACGTCACCATCCACCTGGCCGGCGGTGAAGACGTGCCGCCAACCGGCGACGTTGACCTCATGATGACGCTGGACTGCCTGCACGACATGCCACGGCCCGATCTGGCCATGGGGGCCATTCGGTCGGCCATCGACGAGGACGGCACGTGGCTGGTCAAGGAGATCAAATCGGCGCCCGAGTGGGGCCGCAACCTCCGGAACCCGATGCTGGCCATGATGTACTCGACGTCGGTTGCCACCTGCATGGCCTCGGCCATGTCCACCGAAGACGGCTTGGGCCTCGGGACTCTCGGCCTGAATCCGGTGAAGTTGGAGGAGATGGTGACCGTGGCCGGCTTCACCCGTTTCGTCATGCACGACTTCGAGGACCCGACCAACCTCTACTACGAGATTCGACCGTAGGTCTCACCACGCGGCAGGATGTACCGACGATCAACCGGCCTCGCGGAGGCGGCGGGCTAGGTCCGCCCCGATAACCACCACCACGTCGGCCGACCGAACCCGGGCCACCGACTGCTGCGGCACGAAGTCGGTGGTCGACGGCATGGGCTCGACCCGGAGGAACGGCGACACGACTTCCCGAACGCCCCGGGCGTCGCCGAGGTGTCCGGGGCGGTAGTAGGCGAACGACTCCACGACTGAACCAGCGTTGCCCGGCCGTGCCGTGTCGTAGCCGGCGTCTTTCAGTAGGCCGGTAGTGAGGCCGGCCATGCCACCCAGGCCGGAACCATTGGTCACGAAGACCCGCACCTCGTCGGGTGGGAGGCGCGGTGGTTCCAGTCCGGTGACCGCGATCCCCGAACGGTCCATGACCACCGGAGGGCCAACGGGCACCAGACAGCCGTCGGACTCGCCGAAGCCGGCGCCGACCCGGCACGGATGTTGGTAGCGCCGCACCTGCAGGGTCCGGAGGTGGCGGTCGTCGACCGTGGTGGGCCGCATGTTCGGCACGTCCAGCGGTCCGACGTTGGCCAACGAGACCTGAAGGNCTAGCAGGCTCGGATCGGGGCCCGCGTCGTCGACGGCTCGGGCCAGCCACCGCACCAGGCTGCAGGCCTCGACCACCGAGCGGTGGACGTCGTCGACTGGGTCCTCGACGAGGGGGNCCTCCGATCCGGTGACCTCGGCCCACGCTAGGGCGCACAGACGGTCGAAGGGGCGCCTTTCGGCGCCGTCGAGTCGTTGGGCGCCGGTGGCCGAGGTATCGACCACCAGGGCGCCGTCGTAGAAGTCGCCGGCCGGCGTGCCTCCGAACTCGGCCACCCGGGCGGCCACGGCGTCGAGCCCCTGGCCGTCGAGGCCTGACTGGACGAAGAGTGGATTCGGCATGCCCTGGTCGAGCATCTCCAGCACCAGCCAGGGCAGCGACGTCATGTGGAGCAGGGGGATGACCACGTCCACCCCCTCGTCGATCATGGCTCCCACCGCAGTGGTGAGGCCCACCCGGCAGGTGGTGGTTCCTTCGCAGCCGATCTGGTAGGTGGTCGGCTCGAGGTCGGTGCCCTCCAGGGCGCCGACCACGGCCGCCACCAGGTCGTCAGAGCGTTGCGGGGCGTCGGGCAGGACGATCCCGATGGTGGCACCTTCTAGCAGGCCCTGGTGCAGGGCGGTGAGGACGGCCAGGCGGAGACCCGACCGGTCGCCCACCTCGAGGGACTGCACGAGGCCGCCGGCCCGGATCAGGTCGTGGTCGGACACCCCGGCGGTCGTCAGGTGGGCCGTCCGATTCATCAGGCCAAGGCAGCCCGCCGCGGTGCCGGGAATGGGCGTGACGGCGAGCACGACGACGGCCCGGTGGACCTCCACGGCTTCCAGGCAGGCGGCCTCCCGCAGGGTGTCGATGTCGAAGCCGCCACCGCCCAGGGCCGACACCTCCAGGGTGCGGAGGTCCAACGTCCGCCCGTGGACTCCTCCACATGGGCCGTTGACCAGGTCCACGAAGGCCCGGACCATCCCGTCGANATCGCCGACCGGCACGCCGAAGCCCACTCGCGGCAACTCGTCGAGACGGGTGGCCAGGTGGACGATGGTGATCGCCTCGGCCGAGATGCCGGGCTCGACGTCCACTGGNTCCGAGGCGGGCGGGGCATCGGCCGGGTGGCAGAAGGCGTCCAGACCGGCGAAACGCCCCTTACGGTCGAAGGACCGCTGGAATTCGGCGAAGAGTCCGCCCCGGGGATCTGCGTAGGCACCGTCGACCAGGACCCCTTCAGGGAGAGCCGTAAACGGCGGCGTCTCTGCGACGGGAGTCGTGGTGAAGGTCATGGTGGACGACGGGCTGGTGGCGGATGTCGACGTGGCCGGAGCCTCGGTGGTCGCAGGGGAAGTGGTCGTCGTGGTGGCCCCGACCGTGTTCGAGGGAATCGCGATGGTCGTNGAAACATCGGTCGTGGATGTCCGGACGGTGGTGGCGGCCATTTTGGGGGCGAGGTCGTCCCCACAGGCGACGAGCGCGGCCGCAGCGGCGACCAGGGCGGCGAGGTGGCGGAGTGGGAGGGCGCGAGTCATGGGCGGAAGGAGGCGCGGACGCCGTCGGACAGTATGCGGGAAGCGACACTCGGTCCGGCATCANCCTCAGAGGCATCTGGAGGTGCCCGAGGCCTCCTGCCGCGGTCGCCTAGCGTCGGCGCCGTGCCCGACGACCCACCGCTGCCCGTCGATCCGACGCCGGATCAGGGCACCGAGGCCCCCACGGAGCGGAGTTCGCCCGAGGCCGGGACTGAGGTGTCCGACGACCTTCGCTCCCGACGGGCTGCTTTTTTCCGGAAGGGCTCCCGGACCTCGCCGGTGGCAGACCAACCCCGTCCCACCGGCGGTCGATGGAGTGAAACCGAGGCCGACCGCCAGATCCGCACCTTTTTGATCAGGCTGGCCGACGGCCGCGAACTGGTCCACCGCGAGGACCCGGTGGAGCTGCTGCGCGAGAACGACCTGCTCCTTCTCTTCGGGCCGCAGGAGGAGGAGGCCTTCGCCGAACTGGCGTTGCGCTTCCCGGACGAGACGGTCACCCGTTGGGCCACCCTGCTCAGCGGAGGCGACCGCACCGAGGCGTTCGGCCCCCGGTCGCGGGCCGAACGACGCGACGAGGCCACCATCCTCCGGGAACTCCAGGTGGGCGTCCGCAAGCGGGTGGCCAGCGTTCTGTTCCTGNTGGTGGCGCTCTTCGCCCTCGTGCTCGGGGGGCGAGCTCTGTTGTCGACGGACCCAAAGGACCGCTCCGACCGCGCTCTCCGCTTCGCCGGAGCCGCCGACGTCGTCCGCGAGGGCGAGCAGGTTCTCGCCGTCAAGGGCGGTGCGCCCGTGGCCGAACCCGTCCTGGTTGCTCCGGCCGACCAGGTGGTGGCCGTCCTCCGGGGAGACGGACCACCCGACGACCGGATCCGCCTCGACGTGCCCGCCGCCGAACTGCCGGTGCCGGTGGGCGTGCTGGCCGCCACCGTCTTCGAGCACCATGGCGGACAGGTGGCCCTCGTCGGGCCGAACGGCTGGTGGGCCGAGGCCTGCATCCGGGTCACCGTGGCCACCGGCATGCTGCGACCACTCGACGTGGTTCTCCACGAGGTCGCCGAAGGGGCCTGTCCCGACGGCCTCGTCGGACGCCCCGCCCGGGTGACCTGCGTGGGTCGGGCGGTCCTCATGCTGGCCGTGGACATCCCCCANGGCTCCGTGGAGCTCGACGAGGGCGGTCTTGGGTGGGCCGAGGTGGTCCGGTTCGCCGTGGAGGGGGCTCCGNCGCCGACCTCGGCGTGGGAGGTCCTGTCGGTTCGGGGTGCCATCTCGGTGCCCCACGCCTCCGGTGCCGACGCGGTGGCCGTCCCGGCCTTCGGAGGAACTCCCGGGGACGTCGTCAGGGTTGAGTTCGGCGGCGACGTGCTTCCCAGCGGTCCAGCTGGCGGCGACTGCACCCTCGCCTGACTTGACCGGCCGGCGGTCGGCGACGCCCCCGAAGTCGGGCACCGCAGGACTACGGTGACGACATGTGCGGACGCGTGGTGACCGCGTCGGGCCCCGAGGAGTTGAGCGAGCATCTGGGCGTCGACGCCGTCGTGGACGTCCTGGACGGACCGGACCACAACGTGGCTCCGTCGGGCCGCCTCCCCATCGNCTGGGATGAGTCCGGGAGTTGGACGACCGGAGGCCATCGCCGCCTGCTGGGCAGCGCCCGATGGGGGCTCGTTCCGCGCTGGGCCAAGGACCCCTCGTTCGGGGCCCGGACGTTTAACGCACGGGCGGAGACGGTGGCCTCCAAGCCCGCATACCGGTCAGCGTTCCGCCGTCGCCGATGCGTGGTCCCCGTGGACGGCTACTACGAGTGGGGATCGGGTCCGCCGGTCGGTGGGGCCACGGCGAAGCCGTGGAAACAACCGTGGTACGTACAGCGGGCCGACGGGTCCCTGATGGTGCTGGCCGGGCTCTGGGAGGACTGGACCGAATCGGACGACGAGGCGGACGCCGTGCTCGTCCTGCGGACCTGCACGGTGGTCACCGTGCCGGCCAATGCCGACATGGCGCCCGTCCACCATCGCATGCCGGCCGTCTTGGACCGCGACGACTGGCGAGCCTGGTTGGACCCGGCGGCGGACGACCCGGCGGGGCTTGAAGCGCTCCTGGCCCCNGCGCCCGACGGGATGCTGCGCCGGCACCCGGTGGACCGGGGCGTCGGCGACGCCCGTCGCAAGGGTGACGGACTCATCGAACCTGTCGATCCGGGGCCGGCCGACGGCCAGGAGGCCCTGTGGTGAGCCCCGACCTTCCCCGGCTCTCGCGGGAGTCAATGGCCCGGTCGTTTCGCACNTCGCTAAGTTCGGTCGGCCGNATGGCCGGGGCNCTGCTCCGGACGCCGCGCTCGTTGAAGCGCACCGCCCACTCGCTGGAGCGGACCGGCGAGACGGTGGTGACCACCGTGGTCTCGCTGCGCCGCCGACTCGACATCCGGATGCTGCGTTGGCAGGCCCGCCTTGACTCGAAGGCTGGAGACCGATGGATCCCGTGGCTGACCGCCCTCGTGCTGGCCGTGGTCCTGGCCCTCCTCGGCCTGGCCCGGAGCCGCGACCTGGGTACCGGGCCTGACATCGGTCATTACCTCCAGGCCGCCCACCTCATGGACCGGGGCTTCGACCCGGTGGTCACCGACCTCGGCCACGACCTGTTNGCCGACCAGGCGGCATGGGTCTTCTGGCCACTGGCGTGGCTGCTCCGGGTGCTGCCGCCNGCCGGGACGCTCATCGTGCTCCAATCGGTGGTTCTGGCCCTCGCCGTGGTGCCCATATGGCGCATCGCCCGGGGTCCAGCCAACCTTCGCATCGGGGCCGCGTCGGCCCTGATGGCCGCCTACGCCCTCCACCCTTCTGTCCACGACCTGAANCTGGCCGGCTTCCATCCCGAGGCGTCAGCCGTTCCGGCGCTCATGGCCGCCTACCTGCTGGCCCGCTCGGACCGCTGGTGGTGGGTGGCCGCCCTGTGCACGGTGGTAGTCGCCAGCCGGGCCGACCTGGGCCTGGCCGTGGCCGCTCTCGGCCTGGTGCTGGTCGGCGAGGACCGTCGCACCGAGGGCTGGTCGATGGCCACCGCCGGCGTGGTCTGGTTCCTCGTCATGGCATTCGTGGTCCAGCCCCTCCTCGGCGACGGCGACTACCCGCACCTGACGGCCTTCGTCGCCTACGGCGATGGACCGGTGGGGATCCTCCTCGGGATGGTGGCCGACCCGTTGGGCCTGCTGGGCGACGTGCTGGCCCGGGACGGCTTTGAGAAGTTGCTCCTCCTCCTCGCTCCGGTCCTGTTCCTGCCCCTGGTGCGGCCCCGCTACCTGCTGCCTGTGCTCCCGCTGGTGGTGCTGTACCTGGTGGCCGACGTGGGCGACGACGGCTTCGGCAACCCCCAGCAGGACGTGGCCGCCCTGGCCTTTGTGTTCATCGCGGCGACCTACGCTTTAATGCGGATGGGCACCGAGGGGGTAAGCCGTGTCCACGTGGACCGGAGGGTGCTGGCCGTCTTGGTCCTGACCGCCGTGGTTTTCTTCGTCCGGGACGCGGAATCCTCGCCCTACGAGGAACCCTGGGACTGGGGCCACCGGTCGCCGACCGACGTAGCACGGGTGTCGGCGTCGATCCTGGTGGGTGATGACGCCCGCGTCCTGGTCTCGCCGGAGGTGTACCCGCTGGTGGCCGACCGTCATGACGCCCACGTGATGCGGCCCGGGCCGGCCAAGTTGCCCGGGCTGGACTGGGCAGAGCGGATCGACGCCGTGGTCCTCGACGTGGAGTCGCTCGGCTGGACGGCGCCCGAGGCCCGCATGTTCGAAAGTCGCCTCATCAACATGGACTACCGAAAGCGCTTCGAGCTCGAGGGCGTACGTCTCTGGATACGGCATCCCGGCTCCTAGCGACCCGGGAATCCCAGTTCAACGAGTCAGGTCGTTGTCAGGGCCACGCGGAGGGCGTCGGCNACCGCGTCGAGGTCGGCCGGGTCGGCGTCGCCGTCAGCCTGGGCGAAGTCCAGATGGCCCATGTGGTCGATGGGGACCACGTGGAGGTGGGTGTGGGGCACCTCGAACCCGGCCACAATCAGGCCGATCCGTGTGGGGGAGAAGGCGGCCTTCTGGGCCCGGCCGACGGCGTGGGCCACGGTGGTGCAGTGGGCGGCCACCTCGACGGGCAGGTCGGTCCACTGGTCGACCTCGAGTATGGGGATGACCAGGACGTGGCCCCGGTTCAGGGGGCGGATGTCGACCATGGCCACACAGACCTCGTCGCGCCAGACGATCCGGCCCGGGAGTTCGCCGTCGATGATGCGGGTGAAGATCGAGGGCACTGTCGCCTCCCCTGCTGGTCGGATCGTGGCCGGCTCCGTGCGGACCCGGCACCACCGCGGATCGTAGGCTGCCGTCGATGGAGGAGGTGGGCGCGAGGTCGACCATGCGGACCGGCTGGGCCGGGGTGTGGACACTGCCCAACCTCGTCACGTTGTTGCGCCTGGGGTGCATTCCGTGGTTCCTGTGGCTGCTGGTCGAACAGGGGGACCGGACGGCGGCCGCACTCCTGCTGGGCGCCCTCGGAGCCACCGACTGGGTGGACGGCTGGATCGCCCGCCGTTTCGACCAGGTCTCTGACGTGGGCAAGGTCCTAGACCCCACGGCCGACCGGCTGCTGCTGGCGGTGGCCCTAGTGGCCATCCTGGCCGACGGTTCCATCCCCATCTGGTTCGGGATCGCCGTGCTGGTCCGCGAGGTCCTGATCGGCATCGGAGCGATCGTCCTGGCCGCCCTGGGGGCCCGGCGGATCGAAGTCACGTGGTGGGGCAAGACGGGAACCTTCGCCCTGCTGTGGTCGGTGCCTTGCTTCCTCGCCGGTGAGTCGACGATCGTGGCCTCCGGGGCGTTCGCCGTCGCGGCGTGGACTTTCGGCCTGCCCGGGCTTCTCATCGCCTGGTACGCCGCCTGGGGCTACGTGCCCGCGGCGGCCACCGCCCTCCGGGAGGGGCGCGCCGGACGCGCCGGGGCGACCGGTCGTGGCGAACGCGGCGCGGACTAGGTTGGCCGCCATGAACGTTCCTGCCGACCTCCGGTACTCCAGCGACCACGAGTGGGTTCGCGGCGTCGGCGACGGCCTGGTCCGCATCGGCATCACCGACTACGCCCAGGACGCCCTCGGGGACGTGGTGTACGTGGAGCTCCCCGCCGTCGGGTCGTCGGTGGAGGCCGGGGCGGTCTTCGGCGAGGTGGAGTCGACAAAGTCGGTCTCCGAGTTGTTCGCCCCGGTGGCCGGCGAGGTGGTGGCCGTCAACGACGAGCTGGAGGGCGCCCCCGGACGGGTCAACGAAGACCCATACGGCGAGGGCTGGATCTGCGAGGTCCAGGTGGCGGCCGAGGACGACCTCATGGACGCCGACGCCTACGCCCAGTTCATCGAGGGGTGACCGGTGGATACCGCGTGTCCGGGCTGCGGTCGCACTGGTGCCGCTGACGGTCGTTTCTGCGGTAGTTGCGGGACCCGGATCCCGGAGGCGGACGAGCCCACCGGCCCGTTCGAGCCCCTCGAGGACCTCCCGCACCGGGCCGACCGGGAGCGGTTCCCGGCCGACACCGGGCTGTTCGTCGTCGAGTCGGGACCCAAGGCCGGCTCCCGTTACGGGCTAGAGGCTGCGCTGACCACCGTGGGTCGGCACGGCGACGCCGACATCCTCCTCGACGACGTCACCGTCTCGCGGCGCCACGTCGAGGTCGAACGTGTGGGCAACCGCTACGTGGTCCGGGACGTGGGGTCCCTGAACGGCACGTGGTTGAACGGCACCCGGATCGAGGACGGTGAGCTCCACGACGGCGACGAGTTGCGGATCGGCCGCTTCAAGCTCGTCTTCTTCCATGGCACCGCGGCCTGACCGNCGGTGTCGGCCAGCGACGCCCCGATGAACATTGGTGAGGTCCTCGAACGTCTGGTCGACGAGTTCCCGGACGTCACGATCTCCAAGCTCCGCTACCTGGAGTCCAAAGGCCTGGTCCGCCCCGACCGTTCGCCGGCCGGGTACCGGCGCTATACCGACGATGACGTGGCCCGTCTGACGTGGGTGCTGCGCCAGCAGAGGGACCGGTTCATTCCCCTGAAGGTCATCGCTGAGATGCTCGAGGAGGGACAGGACGTTGACCAGGCCGAGGGCGATGGGGACATGGTGCCGGCCTTCCGGGAGCGGGTGTCGCGGCGGTCCACGGGATCGGTCAGCGTGAGCTTGGCCGAACTTGCCTACATGGTCGGCCTTGACGAGGCGGTTGTGGTTGAGTTGGAGCGGATCGGGCTGTTGGAAGGCCGTCCCGCGGGGAAGGCTACGGTCTACGACGACGACGCCGTCCTGGTGGCCCGGGTGGCTGCCTGCTTTCTCGACCACGGCCTCGACGTCCGCCATCTTCGGGGCTACTTGGTGGCGGCCCAACGGGAGGCCGGGCTGCTCGAACAGGTGGTGAAGCCCCTAGCAGCGGGCCATGGGGACGACGGCGCCTCAGTTGCTGAGCTGAGACGGCGTGTGGACGAATTGCTGGACGCCGGCTCGGCCCTCCACGAATTGCTGTTGCGGCGCGAGATGGGGGATCTGGGACGGTGACGCCGACTGTGCTGCATCGGTCGGCCGAGGAGATCGCCGATCGGATCGACGGATTGGTCCGCGAGTTGGCCGACTGGGTCGATGAGAACACGGTGGTGGTCGGGGTTCTGAAGGGCTGCCTACCCTTCCTCGCCGACTTGGTGCGCCGACTGCCGGTCCCCGTAGAGGTGGACTTCCTGGCCCTCACCCCCTTCGTTCCCGACAGCGGGCGGGTCCGTCTCACCCACGATCTGCGCATCGATGTGGAAGGGCGGTCGGTGCTGTTGGTGGAAGGGGTGGTCGACACGGGCTTCCGGCTCGACTACTTGCGACGGCACCTACAGGCCCACGGGGCGGCCGAGGTCCGGACCTGTGCCCTGTTCGACCGGACTGACCGTCGAGTCCTGCCGCTGGAGCTGGAGTACGTGGGCTTCGCCACCGAGGCGTCGTTCCTAGTTGGCTTCGGGTTAGACCACCGGGGCGACTTCCGCAACCTACCCGCCGTGGTGGAGGTCGACCTGACGGAGCTGGATGGAGGTGATCCCATGGTCCGGGAGCGGGTCCGGAGCGCTGGCCGCCCGGAAGTGCCGAAGTAGGGTCGCCGGATGATCGCCGTGGAGGTTGTCGGGGTGCAGGAGGTCCTGCCGTCGGACACACCGGTGGTGCTCCTGCGGGAGGCCGGCGGCGAGCGGATGCTGCCCATCTTCATCGGGTTGCCCGAGGCGAAGGCCATCGCCCTGGTCCTAGCCGGGCAGGAGCCACCCCGGCCCATGACCCACGACCTGATGTGGACGGTGCTGGACGCCTTCTCCGTGTCGCTGGAGCAGGTGGCGGTGACCGACCTGCGGGAGCGGACCTTCTTCGCCGAGGTCACGCTGCGCGGCCCGGCGGGCATCGAGGTGCTGTCGGCTCGGCCCTCGGATGCCATCGCCCTCGCGGTGCGGACCGGGTCGCCGGTGTTCGTCGAGGAGGCGGTGCTCGACGAAGCCGGGTTCGTGGCGCCGCCCCCGGCCGAGGACGACCCGGACGGACCGGCGGCCGAGGCCGAGGTGGAGGAGTTTCGCGCCTTCCTGGACTCGGTCACGCTCGAGGACTTCGAGGGCTGACCGGCCCGTCGTGTCGCCGATCTCTCGCGCCCAGCGCGCGCGAAATGACACCGTGCGCGCGAAATCGTTGACCGGCGGGCTTCGGATCCCTACGCTGTTCTGAGTCACAGGGCTGTAGTTCCAATGGTGGAACACGCTCGTACCGAGAGGGAGACGTCCCCATGGCCAGCGCATCCATCGACCCGAACCGGGAACTGACCGTCGCCGAGGTGGACGAGGGCTTCCCCGGAAAGAAGGCGGCTGAGATCGCCGGCATCACCTATCGTCAGCTCGACTACTGGGCCCGCACCAACCTGGTGAAGCCGTCGCTGGCCCGAGCCCACGGCAGCGGCAGCCGCCGCCGCTACTCGTACCGCGACCTGCTGGAACTGCGGGCTGTGAAGTCGCTGCTGGACGCCGGAATCCGCTTGGAGTTGGTCCGCAAGGTGTTCGCCTATCTGACGGAGCACCTCGACGAGGACGTGACCCAGGTGAACCTTGTGATCCAGGGCGCCTCGGTGATGGTCCGCACCGGCGAGGAGGAGATCGTCGACCTGCTGCGC
>PBUO01000094.1 GCA_002727895.1 Acidimicrobiaceae bacterium
TGGTGCACTCGGCGGTGCCCGACCTAGCCGAGCTGACCCGGGAGGCCGACATCGTGGTGGCCGCCCTCGGCGTGCCGTCGTTCGTGCAACCCGACATGGTTAAGCCCGGCGCTGTGGTGGTCAGCGGCGGCATCTCCTGGGAGGGGAAGAAGCTGCTGGCCGACGTCGACGAGTCGGTGGGCGAGGTCGCCTCGTGGATCACGCCCCGCCTCGGCGGCGTGGGCCCGACCACGGTGGCCATGCTGCTCCGCAACACCGTCGAGGCGGCGGAGCGCTCCGCTGGCTGACGCCAGAGACAAACCGTCTTCCACCGTTCCCACCAGCACTGCTCTGGCATTTACCCCGAACCCTCCCGCGCATCGAAGAAACCACCTTTCACCTGCGAGTTCGCCTTTACCCCAGCGGCCACTTACCGAAGCGGCGATAAGTGCCTGTGCATCGCCCATGAAAGGCGGTCGCCATGGCCGATGAGCTGCTTGAAGGGGCAGCCAGAGAGCTACTTCCACACCCTGAACGTCTCCGAGGCCACCGAGCGCGTCCGGAACATCCTCGACCCCATCGCTTCGGCTCGGCATCCAGGTCATTCGAGCGACNCCGGCCGCTGGGCTCCGCCAAGGCGGGAAATCGGTAGGGTCGGGACCATGGCAGAGAAGATCACCATGGGCGCTGATGGCTTGCTCCAGGTCCCCGACGAGCCGATCATCCCCTTCATCGAGGGCGATGGCACCGGCGTGGACATCTGGCCGGCGGCCCGCAGCGTGCTGGACGCAGCGGCGGCCAAACACGGACATACCGTCCACTGGACGGAGGTCCTGGCCGGGGAAAAGGCCTACAACGAGACCGGCGACTGGCTCCCCCAGGAGACCGTCGAGTCNTTCACCGAGCACCTGATCGGCATCAAGGGCCCGCTCACCACCCCCATCGGCGGTGGCTTCCGCAGTCTNAACGTGGCGCTTCGTCAGATCCTCGACCTCTACGTCTGCCTGCGACCCGTGCGCTGGTTCCAGGGCGTCCCGTCACCGGTCAAGCAGCCCGAACTCGTCGACATGGTCATCTTCCGGGAGAACACCGAAGACATCTACGCCGGCATGGAGGTCGAAGCCATGACCCCGGAGGCCCTCAAGCTCCGGGAACTGCTGGAGGACGCCTTTGGCTGGCGGATCCGCGAGGACGCCGGTATCGGCATCAAGCCCATCTCCAAGACCGGTTCGCAGCGCCTCCAGCGGGCCGCCCTGCAGTACGCGGTGGACCGCGGTCGCCCTCGGGTCCACTGGGTCCACAAGGGCAACATCATGAAGTTCACCGAGGGCGCCTTCCAGAAGTGGGGCTACGAGCTGGTCCGCGAGGAGTTNTCCGACGTGGCCGTCGGCTGGGACGACTGCGACGGCGANCCCGGCGANCGCATCCTCGTCCAGGACGCCATCGCCGACATCGCCCTCCAGCAGGTCCTTACCCGTCCGGCCGAGTTNGATGTCATCGCCACCATGAACCTCAACGGCGACTACCTGTCCGANGCCCTGGCCGCCCAGGTCGGGGGCATCGGCATCGCTCCGGGCGGCAACGCCAACTACGTCACCGGGCACGGCATCTTCGAGGCCACCCACGGCACGGCGCCCCGCTACGCCGGCCAGGACAAGGTCAACCCGTCGTCGGTGCTGCTGTCCGGCGTGCTCATGTTCGAACACATCGGCTGGCGGGAGGCCGCAGACGACATCGTGCGGGCCGTCGAGTCGGCGGTATCGGACAAGGTCGTAACCTATGACTTCGCCCGACTCATGGACGGGGCCACCGAGGTGAAGTGCTCGGAGTTCGCCTCGGCCGTCGTCGACCGGCTCTGAGCCGCANCGGCGGGGACGACGTGGCCGTCGCCCCCGGGACCCGGACTATGGACACCTCGTCGCCGAACCCTCCGGTCGCGCCACCGGGAGGGGCCCCTAATGAGAGCGTGACCCGCCGCGGCTGGCGCCTAGTCCGGCGGTCGCTGCGCCTCCACCCGTGGCCCCACGTGGTGGGGATCACCGGGGCCAACGTCTTCGCCCTGGCCATCGTCGGCTTTACCGTGGTGGTGGGCCGGGTCACCGACGAGGTGATCTTGCCCGGCCTCGATGGAGACGGAGTGTCTCGCCGTTCGGTGGTCGTTGCGGCGGCCGTCCTGGCTGGTGTGGGGGTGGTCCGCGGCGTCTCGGTCATGGCCCGCCGCTGGTTCAACATGCTGGCCGTCGGCCGCACCCAGCGGACCTGGCGCCGGGCCGTCACCGACCGCTACCTGGATGTCCCCCTGTCCTTCCATCAGGCCCGNCCGGCCGGGCAGCTCCTGGCCCACGCGGACGCCGACGTGGAGGTGGCCACCNCCATGCTGAAGCCGCTGGCCTTCNCCATGTCGGTGGTCATGCTGGCCGTGGCCTCNCTCGTCAGCCTNCTGCTCGTCCACCCGCTGTTCGCCCTGGTGGCCGTGGTCATGTTCCCCACGCTGACCGTCCTGAACCGCCGATTCACCCGGGCAGTGGAGGCCCCGGCGGCCGCCGGCCAGGCCGCGGTGGGCGTCCTGTCGGGCATCGCCCACGAGAGCCTCGACGGGGTGATGGTCGTCAAGACCCTGGGNCGCGAGCGCGNCGAGGTGGAGCGNTTCACGACGGCCGCCGAGGACCTGCGGGAGCGGCGCCTCGAGGTGGGTCGGCTGCGGTCCACCTACGCGCCGCTNTACTNCTCGCTGCCCCAGGTGGGGATCGTGGTGCTTCTGCTGGTCGGGGCGTGGCTGGTCGACCGCGGGGCNGTGTCGATCGGNGACGTGGTCCGGGCCATGTCGCTGTTCAGCATCCTGACCCTGCCCATGGAGATCCTCGGCTACCTGTTCCAGGAGATGCCGCGGTCGGTGGTGGGCATGGATCGCATCGACCGGGTGCTGGCGCATGTTCCTGAGGAGAGGCCTCCCGAGACGGGACCATCTCGCGGTCATTTCGCGACGGTGACCGTCGGAGCACCTCCGGTCGAGTTCTCGCGGGTCGCCTTCGCATACGCCGACGGCCCGCCGGTGCTCGAGGGCTTCGACCTGCGGCTGGAANCGGGCGAGACGGTGGCCCTGGTCGGGGCCACCGGGTCGGGCAAGAGCACGGCCGTCGCCCTGCTGGCCGGCCTGGTGCCCCCGACGGCCGGTGAGNTCCGGGTGGCCGGACGGGCCACCGTCGACCTGGGCCCGGAGGGCGTCGGCGACACGGTGGCCACCGTCCTCCAGGAGACCTTCCTGTTCGCCGACACCGTCCGGGCCAACCTGGCCCTAGGGCGCGATGTGGGGGACGGGACACTGGCCGCCGCACTGTCCACCGCGGCTGCCGATGGCTTCGTGGCCGACCTGCCTGACGGCCTCGANACCGAGCTGGGGGAACGGGGGGTGACCCTGTCCGGCGGGCAGCGCCAGCGGCTGGCCATCGCCCGGGCGCTGCTGCGCCNGCCGGAGGTGCTGGTCCTGGACGACGCCACCTCGGCCGTCGACCCGGTGGTCGAGGCNGGGATCCTCGCCGGCCTGCGGTCGACCGAGGTGGGCCGGCCGACCCTGCTGGTCGTCGCCCACCGACTGGCCACCATCCGCCTAGCCGACCGGGTGGTGTTCCTCGAGGGCGGACGGATCGCCGCGTCGGGCAGCCACGAGGAGCTGTTGGAGGTCGAGGCCTACGCGGCCCTGGCCCGGGCCTACGAGTTGGCCGGAGGCCACCGGTGACGGCCGAGGATCCCCGCCGGATCGACGGGGTGGGTGCGCTCTCGGTCCTACGTCGGGGCCTGGCCGCCTCGCCCGAACTGCGCGAGGGGGCATGGCAGACGGCCCTCATGGCGCTGTCGGTGGCCGGCGGCAAGCTCCTGATCCCGCTGCTTGTGCAGCTCGTCATGGACCTCTCCATCACCGCCGACGGCGTCCACCTGAGCCGGGCGGTGGTGCTGTGCATGGCGGCCATCGTCCTGGTGCTGGGCGGCATCCAGCTGGGCAAGTTCACCTACTACCGGCTGGTGCGGACCGCCGAGGACGTCCTCCTGGGCCTGCGGACGCGGACCTTCGCCCACCTGCACCGGCTCAGCCTTGCCGAGCACACGGCGTCAAAGAAGGGCGTCCTGACCGCCCGGGTGACCAGCGACGTGGAGACGCTCACCCAGTTCGCCCAGTGGGGGGCGGTGGCCTGGATCATCGACTCGGTCCAGATCGTGGCCGTGCTGGCCATCATGGCCGTCTACTCGTGGCAACTCACCGTGGTCGTCCTGGTGCTGCACGTACCCCTGCTGCCCATCCTCCGGTGGATGCAGGCCCGCCAGCTGGTGGCCTACGAGGAGCTCCGGACCCGTGTCTCGGACACCCTGGCCATCGTGTCCGAGTCGGTGCATGGAGTAGAGGCCATCCGCGCGTACGGCCACCGGGAGCCGATACGGCGCCGCATCCACCGGGCCATCGACGACCAGTACCACCAGCAGCTGGTAGCCGCCCGGTACTTCTCGCTGATCTTGCCCATCACCGACGTCTTCGGGGTGCTGGCCGTCGCCGCGGTGGTCGGGACCGGCGTGTGGTGGGGTGACGCCTGGGGCCTGAGCTCCGGCGAACTGGTGGCCTTCGTCTTCCTGTGCAACCTACTGACCGCCCCCATCAACGAACTGGGCGAGGTGCTGGACCAGACCCAGACCGCCCTGGCCGGGTGGTGGAAGGTGCTCGACGTGCTGGACGTCGAGGTGGACCTGGTCGATCCAGAGGTTTCGGTGGCCCTGCCCGGCGGTCCGTTGGAGGTCCGGGCCGAGAGGGTGGAGTTCGCCTACCGGACGGGTGGACGCGTCCTGCACGGCATCGACGTGGTCCTGCCCGCAGCGGCATCGGTCGCCGTGGTTGGCGAGACCGGTTCAGGAAAGACCACGTTCGCCCGCCTCCTGGCCCGCCTGGCCGACCCGACGGTCGGCCGGGTGCTGTTGGGTGGAGTCGACCTGCGGGAGGCGGACCCGGACGACCGCCGGCGCTCGGTCCGCATGGTCCCCCAGGACGGCTTCCTGTTCGACACCACCGTCGCGGAGAACGTCCGGTATGGACGGGTCGACACCACGCCTGCCGACGTGGAGGCCGCGGTGGCCGCCCTCGGCCTGACCGGCTGGGTGGAAGGCCTGGCCGACGGTATCCATACCCGGGTCGGCGAGCGGGGCGAGGGCCTGTCGGTCGGCGAGCGGCAGCTGGTGGCCCTGGCCCGGGCGCAGTTGGCCGATCCGGGACTGCTGATCCTCGACGAGGCCACCTCGGCCGTCGACCCGGAGACCGAGACCACCCTGGAGCGGGCGATGGAACGCCTGGCCGCCGGACGGACCACGGTCAGCGTGGCCCACCGGCTGTCGACCGCGGAACGGGCCGACCTAGTGCTGGTCTTCGACAACGGGCGGATCGTGGAGTCGGGGCCGCACGACGAGCTGGTAGCCCTCGGCGGGGTGTACTCGGGCCTGCACGCCTCGTGGCTGGGTGGGACCCGGGACCCGGCGTGAACGACGCGCCGATCGACCCCGTAGACCCGGAGGCAGGCCGGTCGGTGGACGAGTGGGACGACGTGGTGGCGGGCCTCCCGGGGATGCCCGACCCGTGGCCACCGCGGGGACCGGTCGTGCTCGTCGCCCCCCATCCGGATGACGAGCTGCTGGGGGCGGGTGCCACGCTGGCCGCGGCATCCGATGCCGGGACGGAGGTACGCGTGGTGGCGGCCACCGACGGCGAGATGTCGCACCCCCACCTGTCGGCCGACGGTCGGGCCGACCTGGTGACCCGGCGCCTGGCCGAGACGGTCGCTGCCTACGCCGGCGCGGGCATCCGGGCCGACCGGGTCCGGCTGTCGCTGCCCGATGGCGGGGCCGCGACGTCCGGGGCGTCCTGGGAGGCGGGCCTGGCCCAGGGCCTGGCGCCGGTACTGGTCGACGTGGCCACCTGCCTGGTGCCGTGGGCGCACGACGGCCATCCCGACCACGACGCCTGCGGGCGGGTGGCCCGACTCCTGTGCGCGGACCGGGGGATCCCGGTGGTCGAGTTCCCCGTCTGGTCCTGGAACTGGGACGACCCGGCGTCCCCCCGGATCCCCTTCGGCCGGGCGGTCCGATTCGATCTGGCCGGTGGACGGGCTGGCGGACTCCATGCCCGCAAGCAGGCCGGTCTGGCCGCCTACGCCAGCCAGATCGAGCCCGAGGACGGCAACCGACCGGTCCTGCCGGCGGGGTTCCTAGCCCACTTCACCCGCCCCGCCGAGGTCTTCCTGCTCCCCGGATGAGGCTCCCCGGATGAGGCGTTCCGTTCGGGTCGCCTGAGCCGCGTGTCATGCCGGCGCGGTGGGGACCGCCGCGGAGCCGATCGGTAACCTCCGAACGTCCGTCGGGCCGGCTCCCGGAGTGGCCCGACCCCCCCGACGACAGGAACCTNCCGTGAGCACNACCCCCGTCCGTGTGGCCGTCACCGGNGCCGCNGGCCAGATCGGCTACAGCCTCGTCTACCGCATNGCCAGCGGNGCCCTNCTCGGNNCCGACCAGCCGGTNGTNCTCCAGNTGCTGGAGATNCCGCCGGCCATGGGCNCGCTNGAGGGNGTNGCNATGGANCTCGACGACTGNGCCTTCCCNCTGCTGGCCGACNTGGTCCTNACCGACGANCCGGGNACGGCNTTCGANNCGGCCAACGTGGCCCTGCTGGTNGGNTCCCGTCCCCGNACCAAGGGCATGGAGCGCCAGGACCTGCTGGAGGCNAACGGNGCCATCTTCACCGTGCAGGGTCGGGCGCTCAACGACCGGGCCGCCGACGACCTGAAGGTGCTGGTGGTCGGCAACCCGGCCAACACCAACTGCCTGATCGCCATGAACAGCGCCCCGGACGTNCCCGACGAGCGCTTCACCGCCATGATGCGCCTCGACCACAACCGGGCCATGACGCAGGTGGCCCAGAAGCTGGGCGTCGCCGTCACCGAGGTCTCCAACATGACCATCTGGGGCAACCACTCGGCCACCCAGTACCCGGANCTTTTCCACTGCCGGGTCGNNGGGACCTCGGCGGCAGAGGCCGTCGGCGACCAGACNTGGTTGGAGGGCGAGTTCATCCCCACNGTGCAGCAGCGCGGCGCGGCCATCATCGAGGCCCGCGGAGCCTCCAGCGCGGCGTCGGCNGCCAANGCGGCCATCGACCACGTCCACGACTGGGTGCTGGGCACCGTCGAGGGCGACTGGGTGAGCATGGGCGTCCCGTCGGACGGCAGTTACGGCGTGCCCGAGGGGCTGTTGTGCGGCTTCCCCACCCGCTGCGAGGACGGCGAGTGGTCGATCGTTCAGGGCCTCGAGCTGGACGAGTTCTCCCGGGCCCGGGTTGACGCCTCGGTGGCCGAGCTGGGATCCGAGCGTGAGATGGTCCGGGGTCTCGGCCTGGTCTGAGGTCGTTCCTTCCCGGGACGGGGCCCCGGAGGAACGCCTCTCAGGAAGAGGCGTCCTCCCAGGAAACGGGATCGCCGACCGCCACGTCGGCGTCGACGAGCGCCACGCAGGTCAGCCCACCACGCCACCCGGTGGCCATGGCGGCCCGCAGGCCGTCGTGGGCGGCGTCCATGAACCGGCACGGACGGGTCTCACCGGTCACTCGCAGGCGGGTGGCCCCTATCCGCAGGACCCGGTCGGTCGAGTCGGCCAGCCCCGTCAGGCCGGTGACGACCAGGTTGGCCCGTCGCACCTCGGCGTCGAGAGCGGCGCCCGCCTGGGCGTTGGCTGCCTCCCAGTCCTCGAGGGCCAGCACGGTGACCTGGCGGGGGCCGCCCCGTTCGGCGTTCCCGGCCAGGCCGTGGTCGGCCAGGGTGCGGGCCATGGCGACCTCCTGCATGGGCTCGCCCTTGACCGGCTTGAGGAGGATGCGGACCAGTTCAGCCATCGNCCGATGCTTGCAGGCCGGGGGGCGGGGCGCCGAGCCCGCCGAGGTCGTCGAGCAGGCCGCGGGCAGCGACCAGGGTCCGGGGGTCGCCGTGAATGGCCAAGTCGCCGTCGATGACGGCCCGCAACGGATCGAGCGAGCCGTCGGTCAGGGCAAGGGCGGTGGCCCGGTCGGTCCGAAAGCCGGCGTCCGGACGGTGGGCCGGTCCGGAGACCACCCGGACGGATCCGTCGGCCACCACGAGGTGCCAAGTGGGGCCGTCGGCGATCCGGTACTCGACGACGAGGGAGACGTCGTCGGGTACGGCGCGGTCGCGGGCCGCGGCCGCCATGGCCTCGATCCACGCCTCGGTGAAGGGCTCCACCACGGTGGCGCAGCCTACGGGTGCCACGGCTACGGTCCCGGCCCGACGCCGGTGGCCCGTCCCCGTGGTGGGGTCGCCGGCGGGGAGTCGTCGGAGGGAGATGTCGTGACCGACAGCGAGGCCCGGGAGGTGGGCCGNGGACAGAAGGCCTGGGACTTCGGCACCGTCNGCGGTCGCTGGCGGCGCCTCGA
Organism: Acidimicrobiaceae bacterium; assembly: GCA_002727895.1. GTDB lineage: Bacteria > Actinomycetota > Acidimicrobiia > Acidimicrobiales > MedAcidi-G1 > UBA9410. Next base: position 8,450 of record PBUO01000094.1, read on the forward strand.
GGGCCCGGAGGACGTGCTCGACCTGATGGATTCGGACGAGCTGGACGGGGGCGATCCGGACGGAGAGCCCGGCCTGGTGGCTGTGGTCCGCGACGCGGGAGCGACCTTCCTCGGTCCCGTGTTCGAGGACCTGGCCGGCGTGGTCTGTACCGGGGGCACCATCCGTAGCCATATCGGCATCGTCAGCCGGGAGTACCGCGTGCCGGGGATCATCGGCGTAGCGCTGGCTGATGAGCCGGACGACGGGACCCTCGTCGAACTCGATGCCACTGGTCCCGATGGGGTGGTGCGGGTGTCCTCCTCGTGACCGGCGAGGTTTTCGACTTGGAAGCCCGGGAGCTCGAGGGCACACGGGCGGAGGTGAACGGCTGGCTGGCNGCCATCAACCCGGTCACCAAGCGGCTGGTGGCCGAGCGGACGGCCTACGACTCGCAACTCATTCCGGTCACCCAGTACGTCACCGTGTCGTGCATCGAGGCGTTCCTCCGGTACCCGGAGGCGGTGGCCACCATCACCGCGGCCATGTCCCCGGAGGAGATCGGTGCCGCGGCTCGTCGACCGGGCTGCCAGGCCGACTCGGTGTACCTGTGGGGCGTGGCCAACTTCGCCCTCATCGGCCGCAACGTGATGAACCTGGTCGATCCGTCNCTGGACGCCGGGCCGACCGGCCTGTCCCGGATGCACGGGGTGCTCGACTTCTGGGCCCGCACGTCGCTGGCCTACCGGGGCGGCNACCACCTGCATGCCGNGGAGGTCGACGACCACCTGGACGTCCTCCCCGAGGCCACCGTCGCNGCCCTGTTGGAGATGGCCACGCCGGTCGATGCCGAACGGCGGGACCGGATCCGTCGGGCCAACGCCACCATTGTCAACCACCTGTTCCTGCTCTACTTCGACACTCGGGTCGGCCACGCCGACAGCGGGCCGTACCGGCTCGACGACGGCCGGACGGTGGTCGTGCGGGACTACCACCGCCTGGCCGAGAGCGACCTGGCGTGGTCTTCGGTGGCCGCGGGCGTGCCGTATTCGGACCTGACGGCGGTGCTGGTCTTCGACCCCGAGGTGGACATCCGGGTCACCGACTTCGGGACCACGGTCAGCACGCCGGAGGACTACCTGGAGCACCTGGTCGGCTTCGGGGTCGGCACCACCGACGGGTTGGAACCCGGGGCCATGCCCCGGCCGCTGTCCGACGACGAGTTCGGGCGGGTGGCCGCCGAGGCGAAGGCNGCCCAGCGCCGCCACTACCGGGGCATCGTGGGTATGGACCGGGACGAGCGGATCGCCTGCGGCGCCTACGTGTACTTCACCTTCCTCCGGCCGTTCGCCGAGTTGGCCGGGGTGGCCGACGAGATCGACTGGACGTGTCCCCGCGACACCCCGGCCGACCTCTACCCGCTGGTCACCGCCGAGATGGATCCTCCGGAGCGCGACCTCGAGGGCGACCCGTATCCGCCGTACCCGCCGGTGGACGGGCCGGCCGCCACGTCCGACGGGAGCACGTTCGGCCGGATGGTCGACGGGGGCTGACNCCCGGGATGCCCGAATACCGNTTGGCTTGGTGGTGGGGTCCCGACGGTGGGCTCACNGGGGGCCCTCTCCCGGGGGGCATCGTGCGCCTCGCGGTGGACNANGGGGGCCNGGCGGCGTTCGAGTGCGGCATCCTTCCGGGGGGCGGTCGGACCGTGCTGCTGGCCGACCACGCGGTGCCGGTCCCGGCCGGAGGCGGGATGGAATTGCGGGCTCCGGGCCTGTGGACCGAGATGGTCGTGGAGGAGCCCGGTGAGNACCTGTCGGTCGGCCTCGAGGCGTTCNCGGTGGCCGTCGACGATCCGGACGACGCCTGGCGGGGTGGCCCNGACCACCTGTTCCGCGGGGAGCGGTTGCCGGTGGGGCTGGACCTTGGGGCAGAGCGCGTCGCCGAACCCGTCGAGTTCGCCGGGTCGGTCGGAGCGACGGCCATCCCGTGTCGGGTGGNCGGTGAGGTGCTGGTGGCCGACGAGGTCCACGAAGTGGACGGCTGGGGTTGGTGGCTGGATGGGCCGACTCCCGTCGGTCATCTGCTGGGAAGGGACGCCGACGGTGGGTGGGTGGCTTCTAGCCTCCCCGATGCGGTGGAGACCGTGGGCCGGGCCCCGGTGCTTGGGGCCGGGGGCACGCCGGTCGACCGACGGCTCGTCCGGTTCGCGGAAGGTGGCCGACCGGGGGCGGCCTGGGTAGAGGAGCTGGGCCTGCTGGANGGCTAGCTCCCCGAGCCGAGCGGGGACCGGGCCAGGCGCTCCACGCCTAGGACCACGGCCACGGCGAGCAGCGCCGCCGCGGTGGGGGCCACCAGGTCGCCGCCGGCGTTCGGCCAGCCGAGTCCGGTACCCGACACCGCCTCGTCGGCGTGCCGGCTGACCACGCCCACCCCGTGCGGCCACGGCCACAGCACACGCAGCGATCCGACCAGTAGCCCGACCATGGTCGCCATTACGTCGTGCGGCCACCTGTCCAGCAGGCGGACCAGGAGGCTGGAGAAGTAGGCCAGGCCGACCACGGCCCCGGCGGCCAGCACCGCGGCGTCGGCCAGCATCCGCTCGTCGACCACCTCGATGGCTGCCGCGTACAGGCCCAGCATGAGGAGCAGGAACGACCCGGAGATCCCGGGCAGNACCATGGCGCACACGGCGACCATCCCGNCGCCGAACAGGGCCCANGGCGCCGGGTCGTGGACCGGGGCGCCCTGCCAGCCCAGNGNGGTGAACAGGGCTGCGGCCACCACNACGGCGATGGCCACGCGGCCCGACGTCCAGGCCACGTCGCGGCGGACGACGAGGACCGAGGCGGCCACCAGACCGAGGAATAGGCCGGCCATCGGCTCGGGGTGGTCGACCAGGGCGTCCTCGATCAGGCCGGCCAGCAGGACCACGGCGGCCAGCATCCCCGCCAGCAGGGGGACTGCGAACGACCAGGGGAACGACCGGACGGCGTCGACGGTGCCCCTCAGGTCGCCGCGCACCAGGCGTCCGAGGATGCGGGCCCCGTGGTGGGCGGCGCCGACCANGCGGTCGTAGATCCCGGTGACCAGGGCGACCGTGCCGCCTGAGACGCCNGGGACCACGTCGGCGGCTCCCATGCAGGCGCCGCGGGCGGCCACGCCCAGCATGTCCCGGCGTCCGGCCATGGCGGAGACTGGTCGCTCAGCCGTCGCCGGCGACCAAGTGGGGCGCCAGCCNTTCGGCCATGAACTCGGGGAAGCGGGTGGGCCNACCGTTGGTGCCGGTCACCGCAGCCACCACCTCCTGGGTGGCCAGCAGCTCGGGTTCGGCGTCGTCGGCNTCGNCGCCTTCAGGCGGCACGCGCAGGATCCGNTGGCCCCACCGGGACGAGGCTCGGCGGAGCTCCAGGACCTCGGTCTCGACGACCAGACGATCGCCGCCGACGGCNGAGGCCAGGAACCGGGTGGCGATCTGGGAGA
>PBUO01000095.1 GCA_002727895.1 Acidimicrobiaceae bacterium
GCCATGGCCACCGTCGTCCTCGCCACCCTGGCCTCGACCACCGCACCGGCCGCCGGCGTGGGGAACGGCAACGGTAACGGCGCCTCGGGCCCGGCCATCGTCCGGGGACCAGACGACGTCCTCCTGCCCGTGGTGGGTACGTTCGCCGGGTCACGGGTGGTGAGCAGCACCTGCGGCCACGAGGTGGTCTTCGAGGGTGGCACGGCCCACGAGGGCCCAGTCGACGTGGTGCTGGATCCCGGCCACGGCGGCCCGGAGACTGGATCTGTGGGCGCCAACGGGTTGGTCGAGAGGGACCTCAACCTGACCGTGGCGCTCCGAGTGGAGGCCGCGCTCGTCGAGATGGGGTACTCGGTGGTGCTGACCCGTCGCCAGGACCTCCACATGCCGATTCGGCAGCGGACCCGCATCGTCCGGGCNCTGGAGCCCCGGGCCTTCGTGTCGATCCACCACAATGGCGGGGCGGTGCGCCGGTCGGACACGCCGGGCACCGAGGCCTTCCACCAGGTCGACGACGCCGACTCGCGGCGCCTGGCCGGACTGCTGTTCGAAGAGGTCCACGCGGCCCTGTCCGGCTACTGGGTGCCGTGGGTGCGTTCGTACCACCAGGGCGCATCGGCGCGACTGCGACCACCGCGNACCGACACCTACGGNGTNCTGCGCCTCACCCGGGGCATCCCGTCGGCCATCGTCGAGGGNCTGTACCTNTCGAACCCTCCCGAGGCGCAACTNATCGCCCTCCCCGAGGTCCAGGAGGTGGAGGCTCGGGGCCTCGCCACGGCCATCCACCGGTTCCTGGCCACCGACGACCCGGGGTCGGGCTTCAAGGACCCATTCTTCGACCCGCACACCACGGGGACCGGCACNGGCCGGGGCTGCGTCGATCGGGAGTACACGGCACCGNTCGACGTCCGGACCGGCTTCACCGCCGAGGAATTCGCCTCGCTGGAGGCGACGGCTCGACGGATGGGCCGGTCGGTCGACTGGCTGGTCAAGTTCGGCGTATACACGCTCAGGTTCCTGGGCGATCTCCCGGGGGCGACGGTGCCCGTCCCACTCACAGCCGACGAGCGACCCGACGCCTACGGCCCGATCGGCGTGGCGGTCGAGTGGGACCAGGCCGAGCAGGCGGCCCTCGTCCGGATGGCCGCCGCCTACGGCCTGACCCGGACCGAGGTCCAGAAGCTGGGCGCCACACTCATAGTGTTCCTGGCCANCCTCCCTGCCGAACNAGGCCCCGCCGCCGAGACCCCGGCCGACGAGGAAGGCGACTAGGTCCAGTCGCCGCGGCGTTCGGCCTTGCGGGCGCCCCGCTGGCGCTTGGCCTCCAGACGACGCTCCACCGCTCCCCGTCTCGGCCGGGTGGGCCGTCGCTCNGGCTGCTCGACGAGCGCGACCTGGAGCCGNCGCTCCANCTCGTCGAGGGCCCGTTCCCGGTTGCGGGCCTGGGAGCGGGACCGGTCGACGACCACCCTGACGGTGTCGCCGAGCCGGGCCACCAGTCGGGCCCGGACCTCGTCGTCGATGCCCCGGGCGCTCCTCAGGTCGAGCTCGACCTCGACCCTCGTGTGGGCCCGGTTGGCGTGCTGGCCGCCCGGCCCGCCCGAGGGCCCAAACCGCCACTGGACTTGCTCGACGGGCACCCGGCATCCCGGTCCCGCCGACAGCACCCGGTCGTCGGCCATGCCATGACGCTACGACGACACCCCTGAGCGCCTCGTGGATCCTGCCGAAGTGGTCCCCCAGGCCGCCCCCCTGATGGACTCGCAGCCGTGACCGAGCCCGATTACGACGGCCTGCTCCCCGACGGTAGGCGGAACCTGCGGTTCGTGGTCATCGGTGCCGGTGTCTCCGGGATCCTGGCTGTGATCCGGTTGCGGCAACGGGGCTTCGAGGACGTTGTCGTCTACGAGAAGGCCAACCGGCTCGGCGGCACTTGGCGGGAGAACCGCTACCCGGGCGTGGCCTGCGACGTCCCGTCGGTTCTCTACAGCTACTCGTTCGCCCCCAACGCCGAGTGGTCACACCGCTTCTCGCCCGGCGCGGAGATCCTCGCCTACCTGGACCAGGTGGCCGCCGAATACGGCGTGGAACGGTCGGTCGTGTACGGCGAGGAGGTGGTCCACGCCGAGCACGACGGCCACCGGTGGCACCTGCGCACCCACTCCGGACGGACCGACGAGGCCGACGTCGTAATCGCGGCCACCGGCGTGTTCCACCACCCCTTCGTGCCTGGCCTCGACGGCCTGGACGACTTCGCCGGCGACCTGTTCCATACGGCCAGGTGGGACGAGGACGTGCCGTTGGACGACCGACGCGTTGGCATCGTGGGCACTGGATCGTCGGCCGTCCAGACCGTGGGTGCCCTCGTCGACCGGGTGGAGAGCCTGACGCTCTTCCAGCGCAGCGCTCAGTGGGTGCTCCCCCAGGTCAACCCGGCCTACACCGCCGAAGAGAAGGCCGCCTTTCGGGCCAACCCCGAGGCGCAGATGCGGCTCCACGACGAGGTCTCGGAGCTTTTCGCCGACGGGTTCGCCAACGCCGTAGTCGACGCCAACTCACCGGCCCTGGCCAAGATCGCCGAGATGTGCCGAGCGAACCTAGATACCGTCTCCGACCCGAACCTCCGGGCCCGCCTCACCCCGGACCACCGGGCGGCCTGCAAGCGGATCATCGTTGCCGAGGACTTCTACGGCGCCATGCAGCGCCCCCACGTCCGTCTCGTCACCGAGGCCATCGACCGCATCGTGCCCGAGGGCGTCCGCACCGTCGACGGCGAGGTCCATGACCTGAGCGTGCTGGCACTGGCCACCGGCTTCCGCGTCGACCGGTTCCTGCGTCCGATGGAGGTGGTGGGACCCACCGGCCTGCGCCTGTCCGAGGCATGGGCCGAGCGCCCGAACGCCTACCTGTCGCTGACCGTCCCCGGCCTGCCAAACCTGTTCATGGTCAACGGGCCCAACGGACCGGTGGGCAACTTCTCGTTAATCGAGGTGGCCGAGTTGCAGATGGAGTACTCGCTGCAGCTCGTCGATCGGATCGCCGCAGGCGACTGTCGCCTCGTGGAACCATCGACCGAGGCCACCGAGGCCCACGAGGCGGCACGGGTGGAGGCCGCCGGGAAGACGGTTTGGGCCACGGGGTGCAACAGCTGGTACCTAGACGACCGGGGCGTGCCCATGGCTTGGCCGTGGCCGTTCCAGGAGTTCCAGCGCCGGATGGCCACCCCGGACCTCAACGCCTACCTGCTCACTGGTTAGGCCTGCTGCAGGGCTAGGTGCTGACCGCCTATGCCGCCTTCGTGTCGATCTGCGCTGTCCGCGCCAGACTTGGGGCGTGGAGGCCAACCACTTCCTCTCCAGCTACCTGCCCGATCTGTCGTACGGCGGCAAGCGCCTCTATAGCGACATGGTCGAGCAGGCTATGCAAGCCGAGCGCCTCGGCTACCGGGGCATCACCCTGCCCGAGCACCACCTGCTCAACGTGCTGCTCATGCCGTCGCCGCTGCAGATGGCCGTCAAGGTGGCGTGCATGACCGACCACCTCGAGCTGGTCACGTCGGTGGCCGTGCTACCTCTCCGGGACATGCGGGTGTTCGCCGGCGAGGTCGTCCAGGCCGACATCCTCACCGACGGCCGCCTAGTCCTCGGCGTGGGCCGCGGCGCATTCGCCTACGAGATGGCGCGCCTCGGCTCGCCCATCGAGGAGTCGAAGCCGAAATTCGACGAGAGCCTCGACGTGCTCGTCGCCCTCCTCACCGAGGAAGAGGTGTCGTGGGACGGCGAGTACTACAGCTTCGAGCCGCTCACGATCATGCCCCGGCCCATAACCCAGCCCATGCCAAAGGTGATGGTGGCCGTCATGAACCCGCCAGGCATCGCGGCGTGCACGAAACGAGGCTTCGACATCCAGACCACGCCCCTGGCCAGCAAACCGGAACTGTTCCGGGCCCAAATCGCCGCCCACAAAGCGGCCAAGGCGGAGATGGGCGATGCCGGCCGACACCTGCGGATCATGATGTCCCGGGTCATCTACTGCACCGAGTCCGAGGCGCAGACCCGCCGCATGGTCCAGATGGCCCACGACTACTACAGCCGATTCGACAACGTGTTCACCGGNCCGGGCATCGTGCGNCAGGGCGCCATCGAGCCGTTACCCCGGTCGCAGACCATCGAGGAACTCGAGGAGAACCTCGTCATCTGCCAGGCCGACGAGATGGTCGACCGGCTCGCCGAGTACGCCGAGGCCGGGATCGACGAGGTGATCCTCAGTTCCAATCTGGGTCAGCCCCAGGGTGAGCACCTTGAGGCCATGGAGCGCTTCGCCACCGCGGTCCTCCCCCACNTACAGCAGGTCCCCTCTGCCGCGTAGGCACGGCAGAACCGCAGCACAGGTCAGACTGACTCGTCCACCACCAATCCATCCGGGAGCCACCCATGCCCATCATCCGCGTCGAGATGTTCCCCGGTCGCACCGTCGACCAGAAGCGCGACCTAGTTCGCGAGCTGACCGACGGCTTCGTCCGGGCCTGCGGCGGCGCCGGGGACCGGCTGCACGTCGTCATCACCGAGGTGGAGCGCGAAGACTGGGGCGTCGGCGGCGAACTGATGTCCGACAAGTAGCCGAACCGCCAGCAGCGAACCGGAAGGAGGCCACCATGGGTGCCGTCGACGTCTCGTACACGGTCTCCGGCGAGGGGCCGCCGCTGTACATGGTTCATGGCATTGGGAGCCGCCGGGTCACGTGGGACGGCCTGCTTCCCGGGCTCGAGGACCACTTCACCTGCATTCGGTACGACCTACGGGGCCATGGCCAAAGCCCGATTCCACCGGTGCCCTACTCCCTGGACGACCTCGTCGACGATCTCGAGGCTTTGCGGATGCGGCTCGGTCACGAGCGCATCCACATCATCGGCCATTCACTGGGTGGTCAGATCGGCCCGGCCTACGCCCGGGCCCACCCGGAGCACGCAGCCAGTGTCATCCTCCTCTCCACCGCAGCCGGTCGCACCGATGAAGACTGTGCCAAGGTCAAGGGCGTGGTGGCAAAGATGCGCGCCGAAGGTGTGGGGCCGACACTAGGCACCTTGCTCGACCGCTGGTACACCGACGAGTTCATCGAGAAGCGGCCCGATGCCATCCAAAACCGGATCGATCAGGTGCTTGGCACTCCGGAAGAGGTGTTCCTCAGCGTGTTCGACGTCTATGCAGGAACCGAGATGGCGCCGTGGCTGCAGGAAGTGACCTGCCCGTGTCTGGTCATGACCGGTGAGTTCGACGGAGGATGCAACCCCCGGCTGAACCGATTCATCGCCAACGAGTTACCCGACGCCGAATTGGTGATCCTTGNCGATCTCAAGCACTCGATTCTGATCGAGGCGCCGGACCGAGTGGTTGCCCCGGTGAAGGACTTCCTGCTGCGTAACCGCGACATCTGACAAAGGTCAGAGCAACATTCGACGGAAATCAGATTCGGCGTGCCACCAACCGGAGACCTCCCAGTTTTCCGCTGGAAAAATAGGTGGCCATCTTTGAGTAGAAGCCACACATCATCTCGAACACGGCCTCGCCGTGCACCCGCAGATGCCGTCCACTCTGGCTNAGGTAGTCCTCCAGACGGGCTCTGGTGAANGCCGTCCAGTCGCCGGCCATGTCGTCGCAACGGACGACCTCGAAGCCCGCCTCGATGAACTCACGGCCGTACAGTTCGAGCTTGGGTAGGTGGTTGACGAATAACTCCGATGACAACACCTCCCGCTCTCGGTCGTCGAACCCATCCCGCTCGCACAGGTCCTCGACGTAGACGAATCCCCCCTCCGGGAGTAGCGAACGGAACCGCTCGAGAAGAAGCCTCCGTTGGGGAATGTGATAGAGGGCTAGCCAGCTGACGATGACGTCAAATCGTTCGCCACCAAACCGNTGGGTCAGGACATCGCCGCACACGTGGGTCACCCGATCGGCCAACCCGCACCGAGTGGTGAGGTCAACAGCAATCCGGTGGNGATCGTCCTGAAGCTCCAGCGCAGTCACCTTGGCGCCAGTGGTGGAAGCCAGGTGGCGAGCCGGGCCGCCAATACCAGAACCAACCTCCAGAACCGCACTCTGCTGGTTGATGCCAGTAGAACGGACGGCCTCATCCACTGCCTCAGTTCCGTGGTAGTGGAGCTGGTCAAAGGCCGTCAACTCGTCCGCTCGCAGCGGCTCGTCGTCACTCCTGCCAAGGTCCCGGACTTCGCTGCCCACGCGATCAACGTGGTGGTACAGCCTCATGCTCTTGATGTCGTGGCTCTGAAGGTCANGGCTGGGAGCGACCACGACGAGGCTGGCCTCCTTTGCGCCCGGTTCCTCNNGGGATGGTGCCCCCGGCAGGATTTGAACCTGCGACCGGTGGATTAGAAAGCCACTGCTCTATCCGGGCTGAGCTACGGGGGCGGGTACCACGGCGAGGCTATCGGGGGCTTCGGATCCCACTTAATGCAGGAGTTCCAATAANTGTTGGCTAGAACGACTGCAGAAGGCGATAACCCCTTTGGTGGACAAACCTCTAGGGAACCAGCACTGCCCTTCCCAACACACGGCCCTCGCGTAAATCGGTCAGCGCCGTAGCGACCTGNCCGAGTGAATACTTGGTTGTCACGACTTCAAGACGCCCGTCTGCCACCAATTCGGTCAATTCGAGAAGTTCGGCGAAGGTTCCCACAAGGCTCCCTGAGACCGTTAGTTCCCGCTCGACGAGCAANTGGGCAGGCATGTCAATTCGTCCCTCTACCCCGACCAGTTCAAGTCGTCCACCGGTCTGAATTTGAGCAATTGCCGAACTGAGAGTTTCTTCGGATCCAACAAAGTCAATAACTGCTTTGGGCGGATCGACCGATGCTTGGGTTGCTTCAGAGAATGAGGCATGTACAGCGTCTGCGCCTAGTCGACTAGCCAGGTCGCGAGCTTCCTGCCTCACATCGATAGCCACAACTGTCGCTGGCGAGAGGATCTTGAGGATCTGCAGTCCGAGATGGCCGAGACCGCCAGCTCCAACGATGTAGGCCGTATCGTTCGAACGCAGGTTCTCGGCCGCCTTTCGGCACGCACGGAAGGCAGCTAGTCCGGCATCAGCTAGTGGCGCATAGGCGCTTGGCTCAGAGTCCCTCGGAAGGGCTACAGCCGAGCGTTCCGGTATCTTCAGGAACTCGGCATAGCCTCCCGGGGCATTGATCCCAGGAGTCGACCTATCGGCAACGTAATGCTCGCATCCCCGGCGTTCGGCATGGTCTAGTCCCGTGGTGTGAAACGGATAGCACACAACCGGATCTCCGACGGTGAAGTGCTCCACCCCTGCCCCTACGGCTTCGACCACTCCGGCGTTTTCGTGGCCAAGCACATGCGGAAGGGGTACTGGTCCTTCACCGAACTCCTGCCCTTCCAGGATGTGGAGGTCAGTGCGACAGACGCCTGCACCAGTAACCCGAACAATCAACTCATCTGCCGCCTCGATAACCGGTGAATCAACTTCCTCTATTCGGACCACATCACCGATTTCAGCAGTGGTNTAGGCGTTGAGAAGAGCAGCCCTCATAGATCGTGCCTAGCCCTAGCTACCGTCACGGCAATCATTGTTTCTCCGATCCTCGAGACCGGTTGCGGCGTACAGGTCGACCTAATGGCCTTTAAAAGAGCCACTATCCCCGACTCCCAGAACTATCCACGCGGTGGTTCGG
>PBUO01000012.1 GCA_002727895.1 Acidimicrobiaceae bacterium
CGACCCTCCGACCTCCCGACGGGAACCCCTTCGCTGGCGGGTCCCGATGAGCCGGCGTCCCGAACCGGGCCGTGGCGCCGGTCGGGGCACGGGTCGGAGCGTCCCCCTTCGCAGTACGCACATCAGGCTGCGTCGTCGGCTGCTGGCCGCCGGAGCGCTCCTGGTCCTCAGTGCATGCCTCATTGCATGGCGGCTGATGGTCGTCCAGGTCCTGGAACCCGACCGGTTCCTTGCCCAGGGTGCCTCCCAGTCGATCCGGACCGTGCCCCTGCAGGCCAGCCGGGGGGCCATCGTCGACCGCAACGGCGTCGACCTCGCCCTCTCGCTGCCCCTGCCCTCGATCGTGGCCAATCCCCGGTTGGTGGAGGACCCCGACCTGACGGCCCGGCGCCTGGCCACGGTGCTTGAAACCGACGTGGCCGTGATGTCGGACCGCCTCGGCCGGGACAGCGCCTTCGCCTACCTACAGCGGCAGGTCCCGCCCGAGGNCGCCGAACGGGTCACCGCGCTCGGCTTGGACGGCGTATTCGTGCGCGAAGAGCAGGCCCGGGNCCGGCCCGGCGAGGCCTCCGGCCTGGCCGTTCTGGGCCGGACCGATGTGGACGGCAAGGGGATTTCCGGCTTGGAACTGGTGTACGACGGCCTCCTGTCGGGCGTCGACGGCGAGAAGGTCGTGGAGTCGGCCCTCGACGGCTCGACCATCCCCGGGGGGGAGTACTCGGTCGAGCCGGCCACCGACGGGCGGACCCTGATGCTGACCCTGGACCGGTCGCTGCAGTTCGAGGCCGAACGCCTGCTCCGCCTCGGCGTGGAGGCCGCCGGTGGCCAGGGAGGAATCCTGATGGCCATGGACCCGAGGACCGGCGAGGTCCTGGCCTCGGCCACCGTGGTCCTCGACGCCGAGGGACGGGCCGTCACGTCGGGCGAGCATCGGGGGGTCACATGGACCTACGAACCCGGCTCGATCGTCAAGCCCCTGACCTTCTCCGCCGTATTGGACGCGGCCGTCGCCGCGCCGGCCACCGTCCGGGAGGTCCCGGTGCGGGTCGAGGTCCACGACACCACGTTCTCCGATCCGCCGCCCCGCTACTCGGCCGAGGACCTGTCGGTGGCCGACGTGGTCCGGCGGTCCTCCAACGTGGGCACCATCCTGTGGGCCGCGGACCTNGGGGCCGAGGCTCTGCACGCCACGCTGATGGAGTTTGGCCTCGGCCGGGTTTCGNCGCTGGACTTTCCNGGAGAGTCGGCCGGCTCCCTCCGGTCGCTCCACCNGTGGTCGGGAACCTCGCTACCCACCATCGCCATCGGCCAGGGCATCGCNACCACNCCCGTCCAGATGCTCACNGCCTACGCCACCATCGCCAACGACGGGATCCGNCCCGCGCCCACCCTGGTGCTCGGGACGAGGGAACATGGAGGGGTGTTCACCCCCAGCCGACCAGGACGCACCACAACTGTGGTGCCAGCCGCTGTGGCCGCCGAGGTCACGGCCATGATGGAGGGCGTGGTCCTCGACGGCACCGGAACCCGGGCCGCCGTGCCCGGCTACCGGGTGGCTGGCAAGACGGGCACGGCCTGGAAGGCCCGGTCCGAGGGCGGCTACGGCGACGAGAACGACCGGGACTACGTGGCCAGCTTCGCAGGGTTCCTGCCGGCGGAGGACCCCCGTCTGGCTGTCATCGTGGTGGTCGATGAACCGGACCTGCGCCACTACTCGGGTGGCCGGGCCGCGGCGCCGATATTCGCCGACTTCGCCGACTTCGCCGTCNGGCGCCTCCGCATCCCGTCCGAGTCCGAACGGGCCGGNCTGGAGGTCGACAGGCGGGTGCAGGCGGTGACGGCCGNCCANCAACGCCTGATCGCCGAGGCCGAGGCCGCAGCGGCNGCTGAAGAAGCGGCGTCAGCCGTTCCCGCCGGAGGCTGACGTGCGCCTCGGCGACCTGCTCGCCGTCCTTCCTGCCACCCCGACCGGTTGGGCTCCGGATGGGGGTGGTTCCGTGGACGTCGCGGGGATCAGCCACGACTCCCGGACGGTCCGAACTGGCGACCTTTTCTGCTGTGTGCCGGGCGCCATCCACGATGGGCACGACCACGCGGCGTCAGCCGTGGCCGCCGGGGCGGTGGCCGTCCTGGCCGAACGGCCCCTTGGCGACGATCGTCTGACGGCGTCCGGTGTGCCGGTGGTCGTGGTGCCCTCTGTGCGCCGGGCCATGCCACTGCTGGCCGCCTCCGTGCACGGACACCCGTCGGACTCGCTCGACCTGGTGGGGGTGACCGGAACCAACGGGAAGACCAGCGTGGTGCATCTCCTGGGTGCGGTCCTTGAGGCGGCCAGCCGCCGGACCGCCACGTGGGGGACGCTATCGGGGCCCCGGACCACGCCGGAGTCGACCGAACTCCAGGCCACCCTCGCCGGCTGGGCCTCCCAGGGGGTGGAGGCCGCGGCGATCGAGGTCTCGTCGCACGCCCTGGCCCAGCACCGCGTCGACGGAATCCGGTTCGCTGCCGTGGCGTTCACCACGCTCGGGCGCGACCACCTGGACTTCCACGGCTCCATGGANGCCTACGAGGCCGCCAAGGCCCGGCTCTTCGACGGGACGTTCGCCTCCCGCACGGTGGTGGCCGTCGGCGACGAGGCCGGGCGGCGGATGGCCGCCAGGGCAGAACGCCAAGGAATGGAGGTGGTTGCCGTCGATCCGATGGCCTGCGACGCCCGTCCCACGGCCATCGGCACCGAGATGCGGTGGAAGGACCGGACGGTGTCGCTGTCCACCGGCGGGGCGTTCACGGCGGCCAACGCCCTGGTGGCCGCCGAGCTGGCCGTGCTGCTCGGCGTGGACCCTGACGACGTGGTGGCCGGCCTCGCTGCTGCATCCCCGGTGCCCGGCCGGTTCGAGCCGGTCTACCTCGACGGAGGACCCCGAGTGGTCGTGGACTACGCCCACACCCCCGACGCCCTGGCCGCCGCCCTGGGTGCCGCCCGGCAGGTCGTGCCCGCCGGTGGACGCCTGGTGGTTACCTTCGGTTGCGGGGGCGACCGGGATCGCGGCAAGCGCCCCGAGATGGGCCTGGTGGCCGAAGCGGGTGCCGACCGGGTGGTCGTGACCTCGGACAATCCGAGGGGTGAACCACCTGAGGTGGTCATCGCAGACATCCTGTCGGGTATGGAGCGATCGCCCGACCACGTGGAGCCGGATCGCCGACGCGCCATCGCCGAGGCCCTGCGGTCGGCCGGGCCCGACGACCTGGTGGTGGTGGCCGGTCGCGGCCACGAGTCGATGCAGGAGATGGCGGGCGGCACCGTGCCCTTCGACGACCGGGTCGTGGTGGCCGAGGAATGGGCCCGCCTCGGGAGCCGGAGCGGAGAAGAGATCCCGTGATCCGCCTCCTGCTCGCCGCGGCTATTGCCATGATCGCCTCTCTCGTCGGGACTCGCGTCCTGATCGGCTGGCTGACCCGGCTCCGTCTGGGCCAGCCCATCCGCGACGACGGCCCGGAGGGTCACGCCACCAAGGCCGGGACTCCCACGATGGGCGGCCTGGCCATCGTGGGAGGGGCCGTCCTCGGCTACGTCCTCAGCGACCTGTACCGCGGCATCTACACCCGGACCGGAATCTTCGTCATGCTGGCCATCGTCAGCGGCGGCGTGGTCGGCCTCCTCGACGACTGGATCAAAGTGGTCCGGGAGCGGAACCTCGGCCTCAACAAGCAGGCCAAGATGTTCGGCCTGCTGGCCGTGGCCATCACATTCGCCGTGTTCATGCTGGAGTACGCCCCGACCCACACCACGCTGTCGTTCACCCGGGCCGACCTACCCGGTGTGGAGTTGGGCTCGGCGTTGTGGACGGTGTGGGCGGTCCTGCTCATCACCGGTTCGGCCAACGCGGTGAACCTGACCGACGGCCTCGACGGGCTGGCCGCGGGTGCCGGGACCTTCTGCTTCGGCGCCTACACGGTGATCGCCTTCTGGCAGTTCCGGTATCCCGAGGCGTACGACGTGGCCCACGCCCTTGATCTGGCGGTGGTGTCCGCCGCCATGGCCGGCGGGTGCCTCGGCTTCCTGTGGTGGAACGCCGCCCCGGCCCGGATCTTCATGGGCGACACCGGATCACTGGCCATCGGCACCGGTTTGGCCGCCCTGTCGCTGGCCACCGGGACGCAACTGCTCCTGCCCATCGTCGCCGGCCTGTTCGTGGCTGAAACCCTGTCGGTCATCGTCCAGGTGGGCAGCTACCGGTTATTCGGTGGGCGCCGGATCTTCCGGATGGCGCCCATCCACCACCACTTCGAACTGGGTGGGTGGCCGGAGACCACAGTCATCATTCGCTTCTGGATCCTGGCCGGGCTGTGCACGGCGGCCGGCCTGGGCATCTTCTACGCCGACTCGCTGGGGTCCGGCGTGGTCGACGGGGTCGGAGGGTGAGCGACAAGGGGGCCACCCTGGTCCTTGGCCTCGGGGTGGCCGGACGGGCCGTCCTTGAGGCCTTAGTCCGCCGCGGGCTCGACGTGGCGGCCGTGGACGACCGGCCGGGCGAGGCGGCGCGGGTCGCGGCGAATCGGCTGGGCGTAGAGCTGGTGGAGGCACCGGAGCCGGGCGACTGGCCGGACCTGCTGGCCGGTGTGGGCGAGGTGGCCATGGCGCCGGGCATCCCCGACACCCACCCGTGCCACGACGCTGCCCGTCGGGCCGGAGTGCCGGTGGTCGACGAGTCCGACCTGGCTGCCCGATGGGACGACCGCCCCCGCTGCGCGGTGACCGGAACCAACGGCAAGACCACCGTTGTGACCCTGATAGCCGACATGCTCGAGCGCTCTGGGATTCGGGCCCTCCCGTCGGGCAACACCGACACGCCGCTGGTGGCGGCCATCGACGACCCGGAGGCCGAGGTGTTCGTGGTCGAGGCGTCGTCTTTCCGCCTGGCCCACGCCGCGTCCTTCCGGGCCTCGCCTGCCGCTTGGCTGAACTTCGCCCCCGACCACCTTGACGTCCACCGGAACCTCGCCGCCTACGAGGACGCCAAGGCCCGGGTGTTCGACGGGGTGG
>PBUO01000013.1 GCA_002727895.1 Acidimicrobiaceae bacterium
AAGGCTGCGGCGAAGAAGGCGACACCTGCGAAGAAGGCGCCTGCTAAGGCTGCGGCGAAGAAGGCGACACCTGCGAAGAAGAAGTCCAAGTCGCCCTTCGGGAAGGCGTTCCTGGACGAGCAGAAGAAGGCCCTGCTGGCCGAGCGGACCCGCTACGTCCAGAGCGCCGACAACCTCCAGGCCGAGGCCGATGCCCTCCTCGAGGACCGCGACCCCGGCGACGTCCAGTTCGACGACGAGTCGGGCGAGGGCGACACCCTGGCCGTGGAGCGTGACCTCGACCTGGCCCTGAGCGCCCAGGCCCGAGCCGCCGTCGACGAGATCGACGCCGCCCTCGACCGCATCCGCCGCGGTGTGTACGGCGTGTGCGTGGTGTCGGGCAAGAACGTTCCCAAGGAGCGTCTCAAGGTCATCCCGTGGGCCGCCGAGCGGGTCGAGTTCAAGGCCGGGGGCCTGGGCCGCCGGTGACCGTCCGGACCGGCCCCGGCGGCCGGTGGCGGGCGCCGGCACTGGCCGGCCTCGCCGTCCTGGTCCTGGACCAGCTCACCAAGTGGTGGGCGCTAGAAGCGCTCGACGACCGCACCATCGACCTGGTCTGGACGCTGCGGCTCCACCTCGTCCACAACTCGGGCGCCGCCTTCGGGCAGGGGCAGGGCTGGGGCCCGCTACTGGCCGTCCTGGTGCTTGTCGTGGTCGCCTTCCTCGTTCGGTTGGCCGCCGTCAGCTCCGACCGGACGACGCGGGTCGTGGTCGGTGCGGTGGTCGGAGGGGCGGTGGGCAACCTGGCTGACCGGGTCTTCCGGGCCGATGGCGGCCTGTTCAGCGGAGCGGTTGTCGACATGGTGGACCTGCAGTGGTGGCCGGTGTTCAACCTGGCCGACGCGGTGATCGTGGTGGGTGGCGCGGTCGTCGTGCTGCGGGGCCGGAGACGGGCGTGAGCGCCGAACCCGCCCTTCGGGAGTTCGTGCCGGCCGTGCTGGCCGGCGAGCGCATCGATCGGGTGGTAGCCATNCTGGCCGACGTGAGCCGNAGTCGGGCCGGCGATGCTGTCGNCCGGGGCAAGGTCAGCCTTGACGGGACGGTGGTCGAGCTGCGGTCTCGGCGGGTGGCCGAGGGCGAGGAGCTGGTGGTGGCCGGACTGGTTCGGGAGGCCGACCACGTGCCGCAGCCCGATCCATCGGTGGTCGTGGAAGTCCTGTACGAGGACGACGAGGTGCTGGTCGTAGACAAGCCAGCGGGTCTGGTCGTGCACCCAGGCGCCGGNAACCTCGAGGGCACNCTGGTCAACGGTTTGCTGGCTCGCTGGCCGGACCTGGCCGGCGTGGGCTCGGCGGCCCGTCCGGGCATCGTCCACCGTCTCGACCAGGGGACCTCGGGGGCGCTCGCCGTGGCCCGGACCGAGGCCGCCTATGCGTCCCTGGTNGCCCAGTTGGCCGATCGGACGGTGGGTCGCCTCTACCGAGCGCTCGTNTGGGAGTGGCCGGAGTCGCCCACCGGCGTGGTCGACGCCCCGATCGGACGCTCCGGGCGGGACCGGACCCGGATGGCCGTCATGTCGTCGGGACGACCGGCCCGGACCCGCTACGAGCAGTTGCAGGCCTGGGCGGGCCCACCGGAGGTGTCGCTGTTGGAGTGTCGCCTGGAGACCGGCCGGACCCACCAGATNCGGGTCCACCTGTCGGCCATCGGGCATCCGCTGGTCGGCGACGCCGCCTACGGGGGCGATCGGATCGGTCGGCCGGGCAGCGGGCAGGTGGCGTCGTTGGGGCGGCCGTTCCTGCACGCCGCCCACCTGTCCTTCGTCCATCCCGCCGGGGAGGCCCGGGTCAGTGTGGAGTCGCCGTTGCCCGCTGACCTTGCCGAACTGTTGGACCGCCTCGGCGCGCCCGAAGACCTGACCTGAGCCCCTGGCCTAGCTGAGACTCTGGGTGCCTGCCCGGATCAGGCGCCGGGCCAGTCGGCCTTGCCGCGGGCCATCTCGGCAATGTCGGCCAGCGTGAACGAGTCGAGGTAGGCCTGCATGTGCTCGCCCACTCCGGCCCAGATGGACAACAGGACGCACTGGCCCTCGTGGTCGCAGGCGCCGCCGGTGTGGGGGTCGCCGAAGTCGCCGGCCACGATCGGCCCGTCGACGGCGGCCACGATCTGNGACAGCAGAATGCTCGAGGGTTCCCGGGCCAGGACGTACCCGCCGCCCACGCCCCTCTTGGATCGCACCAGCCCGGCGCCCTTGAGGGCGAGCAGGATCTGTTCCAGGTAGGGCTGCGGGAGGCCGGTCCGGTCGGCCACGTCGCGGACCGAGCGGGGCGTCTGGTCGTCGCCGTGGAGGGCGAGCGACAGGAGGGCGCGGCTGGCGTAGTCGCCCCGCGTCGAGACCTTCACGGCGGTCGATCNTAGGCGCCGCTACCGTCACAGGCGCATGGAGTCGGATGTGTCGACGGGCCCGGCGGGCCGGGCGCCTGAGGGGGGCGCGGCGGCCGATGGACCCCGCCTGCCGGACTATGGCGGCGCCTGCGTGACCCGCCTCGTCCCGGCCCTGGTCGACGGGCCGGAGGTCGCCGGGGGGTGGCCATCGTGGCTTCCCGCTGAGGTGGCCAGGGCCTCCCGGAAGGTGCTGCTCGTCCTCGACGGCCTGGGTTGGCACCAGCTCTGGGAGCGGGCCGACTTGGCGCCGACGTTGGTCGGCATGGCCGGCGGGCCGATCACCACGGTGGCGCCGACCACCACGGCCGCGGCCCTCACCTCGATCTCCACGGGGGTGCCGCCCGGCGAGCATGGGGTGGTCGGCTACCGGATCGCCGTGGGCGGAGGAGCGGCAAACCACGAGGAGGTCCTGAATGCTCTGCGGTGGAGCACCGGCGACGGCGACGTCCAGCACCGCCACGACCCGAAGGCCTTCCAGCCGTATCCGCTCTTCGAGGACCAGTGGCCGCCAGTGGTGACCCGCGAGGCCTTCCTCGGTTCGGGCTTCACCGCTGCCCACCTGTCCGATGCCCGACTCGTTGGCTACCGGAGCCGTAGGGGCCTGGTTGACGCCGTGCTGGGGTGTGTGGCGGCCGGCGAGCCGTTCACCTACGCCTACTGGGACGACGTGGACCGGACGGCCCACGAGTTCGGCCTGGGGGAGCGCTACGACGCGGAACTGGCGGACTGCGACGCCATGGTGGCCGAGTTGCTGGACCGCCTGCCTGCGGGCACAGCGCTGGTGGTGACCGCCGACCACGGCCAAGTCCATGTCGACGACCGCCTGGTCGACTTGCCCCCCGAGGTCACCTCGCTGGTCGACGGGCAGAGTGGCGAGGCTCGCTTCCGGTGGCTGCACGCCCGACCCGGCGCAGGGACCGACCTGCGGGTCGCCTGTGGGGAGGCCTTTGGCGACCTGGCCTGGGTGGCCGGCGTCGACCGGGTGGTGGCCGACGGCTGGCTGGGCCCGATGGTCACCGACGTATCACGCCGTCGCCTCGGCGACGTGGCGCTCGTGCCCCGGGAACCGGTGGCCTTCGTCGACGCCGCCGAGCACACCTCCATACACCTGATCGGGCGCCACGGTGGGCTGACCGACGCCGAGCTGGACGTCCCCGCCATCGCCGCCCTCTCCTGAGGCTGACATCTGCACCTTGGTGCCGCCGGCTTCGTCGGATATCGCCTCCGCGGCGGTACCGGTCCGGCCTAGAGTCCGAACCGATGGACGACGAGGCCGCCGAAACCCCCGACCACCCTGACGGGCCAGTTGATCCGGAGGTCATTCCCGCTCCGCTTCGCACCGCGGACACCAGCGCCACTGGGAGCGCTGACGAGGTCGACGACGAGGAAGTCGACGAGTCGATCGAGCACCCGGCCAAGGTCATGCGGGTCGGCACGATGATGCGCCAACTCCTCGAGGAGGTCCGTTCGGCCTCCCTCGACGAGGCCAGCCGCGACCGCCTCCGCGATATCTACGCCACGTCGGTGGCCGAGCTGGGGTCGGCGCTCTCGCCCGACCTGCGCGAGGAACTGGGTCGTCTGGCCCTGCCATTCGCCGAGGACGCCGCCCCGTCGTCCGACGAGTTGCGGATCGCCCAAGCCCAGCTGGTGGGTTGGCTGGAGGGCCTCATCCAGGGCATCCAGGCCACCCTGTTCGCCCAGCAGATGGCCGCCCAGCAGCAGCTGGCCGGCATGCGTCGCGGCGAATTGGAACCGGGCGACGTCCCGGACCCCGAGTCCCGTCCCGGGACCTACCTGTGATCCGCGGTCTGGGGCCGGCCCAATGAGCGCCGGCTTCACCCACCTCCACGTCCACACCGAGTTCTCCATGCTCGACGGGGCGTCCAGGATCGGCGACCTCGTCGACGCAGCGGTTGCCGACGGCCAGACGGCTCTGGGCATCACCGACCACGGGAACATGTACGGGATCCTTGACTTCTACCGGGCCTGCCGGGACCGGGGGGTNAAGCCGATCCTGGGCACCGAGGCGTATATGGCCCACGACACCCGGTTCGAGCGGCCGTCCCGNCGGGGCCGGGTCGACGACTCGGGCGGCGAGACCGACGGNGGCCGCAAGCTCATGTACCACCTGACNCTGCTCGCCGAGAGCGANGTGGGNTACCGGAACCTCATCCAGGTGGCCAGCCGGGCGTTCCTGGAGGGCTACTACTACAAGCCCCGTGTCGACTGGGAGGTCCTGGCCGACCACGCCGAAGGTCTGATCGCCACCACGGGTTGCCTCGGCGGACACGTCCTTCAGGCCCTCATGCGCGACGACTTCGACGACGCCCGGACCAAGGCCGGCCGGCTCCAGGACATCTTCGGGAAGGACAACCTGTTCGTCGAACTGCAGGACCAGGGGATCCCTGAGCAACACCGCACCAACCCGCAGCTGGAGCGTCTGGCCGCCGAGTTGAGGGCGCCACTGCTGGCCACCAACGACAGCCACTACACGCACCGCGACGACGCCCGGGCCCACGACGCCCTGCTTTGCGTCCAGACCGGTTCGCTGATGAGCGACCCCGACCGCTTCAAGTTCTCCGGCGAGGAGCACTACCTGAAGACGGCGGCCGAGATGCGCGACCTGTTCCGGNACGTGCCCTCGGCCTGCGACAACACGCTGTGGATCGCCGAGCGGTGCGACGTGGAGATCGAATTCGGAAACCCGCAGCTTCCCGACTTCCCGATCCCCGAGGGCTTCGACGGCGCGGATTCCTACCTCGAGCACCTGACCTTCGAGGGGGCGCGGAAGCGGTGGGGCGAGCAACTGGACGACNAGGTGGTGGAGCGCCTCGCCTACGAGNTGACNACGATCCGCGACATGGGGTTCTCGTCTTACTTCCTCATCACNTGGGACCTGATCCGCCANGCCCGTGAACGACAGATCCGGGTCGGCCCGGGGCGGGGGAGCGCGGCCGGGTGCGCGGTGGCCTACTGCCTCTGGATCACCGACCTCGACCCGATCCGCTACGACCTGCTGTTCGAGCGGTTCCTCAACCCCAGCAGGATCTCCATGCCGGACATCGACATGGACTTCGACTCCCGGTTCCGGGACGAGATGATCCGCTACGCGGCGGAGAAGTACGGCCGGGACCACGTCGCCCAGATCGTGACGTTCTCCCAGATCAAGGCCCGGGCCGCGGTGCGCGACGCCGCCCGGGTGNTGGGCTACCCCTACGTGGTGGGTGACAAGATCGCCAAGGCCATGCCGCCGCTCATCATGGGCCGCGACACCCCGCTGGCCGCCTGCCTGACCGAGACCGAGAAGCATGCCGACGGTTACAAGATGGCCGCCGACCTGCGTGAGATGTACCAGGGCGACCAGGACGTGAAGGCGGTNGTCGACGTGGCCCGGGGCCTCGAGGGCCTGCGTCGCCAGGACGGCATNCANGCCGCCGCNGTGGTCATCACCCGGGAGCCNTTGACCGAGTACCTGCCCATCCAGCGCAAGCCCGAGTCGGGCCAGGACCCCGAGGACGCGCCGGTCGTCACCCAGTACGAGATGCACGGGGTCGAGGACCTGGGCCTGCTGAAGATGGACTTTCTGGGCCTGCGGAACCTGGACGTCATCACCGACGCCCTGGCCCTCATCGAGCGGACCACCGGCACCGTCGTCGACATTGACGCCNTCGACCTGGAGGACGGCCAGACCTACGAGATGTTGTCCCGNGGCGACTCCATCGGCGTGTTCCAACTGGAGTCGGGCCCGATGCGGTCGTTGATGCGGTCCCTGGCCCCGTCGACCTTCGAGGACGTGGCGGCCCTCGTGGCGCTGTACCGGCCGGGCCCGATGGCCGCCAACATGCACAACGACTACGCCGATCGAAAGAACGGGCGCAAGAAGGTGGAGTTCTTCCACCCGGACGCAGAGGAACTCCTAGCCGATACCTACGGCCTGATGATTTACCAGGAGTCGGTGATGCGGGTCGCGCAGAAGTTCGCCGGCTACTCGCTGGCCGACGCAGACAACCTGCGCAAGGCCTGNGGCAAGAAGATTCGCGAGCTGATGGCCAAGGAGCGGCAGGCCTTCGTCACCGGCTGCGAGGACACCGGGTACGGGAGTGCGCTCGGCGAGGAGCTGTTCGACGTCATCGAGCAGTTCGCCGACTACGCCTTCAACAAGAGTCACTCCTACGGCTACGGCTACATCGCCTACCAGATTGCGTGGCTGAAGGCCCACCATCCCGTCGAGTACCTGGCCGCCCTGCTGACCAGTGTGAAGTCCAACCTGGACAAGGCGGCGGTGTACCTCAACGAGTGTCGGGTGCTGGATATCGAAGTGACGGTGCCCGACGTGAACGTGGCCCGGTCTGACTTCGAGCCGGTGCCGAACGTCGTGGCAGGGCAAGGTCCAGAGGCAAACGGGGCCGGGAGCGAGCCGGGCGAGTCCCCCGGGCGCATCGTGTTCGGCCTCTCGGCGGTCCGCAACGTGGGCGAGGGCCTCGTCGAGCTGATCGTGGCCGAGCGCGACGAAGGCGGCCCGTTCGTCGACTTCTATGATTTCTGCGAGCGCTGTGACACCACGGTTCTNAACAAGCGGGCGGTGGAGTCGCTCATCAAGGCGGGGGCGTTCGACGCCATGGGGCACGCCCGCCANGGCCTTCTGCACGCCCACGAGCAGATCATCGACCACACGGTNGCCCGNCGTAAGGAACACGACATGGGCGTCCAGTCGCTGTTNGGCGTCGTCGAGGNCGACGGCCCGGCCTTCGACGAGCGGACCCCCATCGTGGACGTGGAGTTCGACAAGACGACCCGCCTGGCCTTCGAAAAGGAGATGCTGGGTCTCTACGTGTCTGATCACCCGCTGCTCGGCTACGAGGCGGCACTGAGGCGTCGGTGCGACGCCTCGATTACCGAGTTGGAGGATGTCGAGGATGGGGTGTTCCGCATCGTCGGTGGGGTGGTCACCAACCTCGACAAGAAGTGGACCCGCCGGGGCGACCTGATGGCCGTGTTCGNCCTGGAGGACCTGGGNGGTTCGATGGAGGTGATGGTCTTTCCCAAGACCATGGCCGAGCAGGGCCACAAGCTGGCCGACGACGTGATCGTGCTGGTCAAGGGCCGCGTCGATCGGCGGGAGGACCTGCCCAAGCTGATCTGCCANGAGGTGGAGGTCCTCCAGACCACGGAGCTGGAGCAGGCCCGCCCCATCCGCGTGAAGCTCCCGGTCGAGCGTGTCCGTCCCGAGACCATCGACGAGTTGAAGGTCCTGCTGGCCGCCCACCCCGGCGATTCCGAGGTGTACCTGCACCTCGGCGACCGGCAGGTGCTGCGCCTGCCAGACGACTACTCGGTGGATCCGGCCCGTGGCCTGGTGGCCGAGATCCGGGTGCTCCTCGGCGCCGATTCCGTCCTGGCGGCCTGATCGGGGCTCGCAACCCGGGGGTTGGGGTATCGCGTCCCACACGGCGCGGGTTGGGATGGTCCGGGCTCCCGGGCAAAATGGAGGGGTCCCGGTGGGGGTCCGTCGCCTCGAGCGATTAACCCGTCTCCGGAGGAACGGTCGAGAGCGGAGGCACCCGGGCATGGCGATCGAGGTCGAGACCAAGGACTGCACGATGCTCGGTGATGCCGAGATCGAGGAGATGGCCGACCTTTGCGCCGAGGGTCCGAACCCGTTCGGCATCGGCCTGATCTCGAAGCAGACCGAGGAATGGGTCCTTATCAGCACCGCCCGCGAGGGGGGCCGCCTGAAGGGATTTGCCTTCTTCACCCTGGAGCGCATCGGAGGCACGCCGGCCGTCATCGTCGGCCTGGCCTCGATCCACCGCACCTCCAAGCGCGACACCGTGCTGCGGGCCCTGGTTGCCGAGCAGCTACGCCGGGCCGTGCTGGCCTTCCCCGACGAGGATGTCGTGATCGGCGCCCGCTTCAACGAGCCGTCGGGCTTCGAGGCCTTCAAGGTGCTGACCGACATCGTCCCCCGTCCTGACCACAAGTCGTCGGGCGAGGAGCGGGCGTGGGGCCGGCGCTTCGTGAAGCGCTTCGGCCTGTCGTCGCTCTCCTACGACGAGAAGCGCTTCATCTCGCCCGGCAAGGGCAGCCAGGCCTGCGTGCTGGACCACACCAGCCTCAAGCCGGAGAAGATCGACGCCGACGTGGCCGCCTTCTTCTCGAAGCTGGACGTAGCCAACGGCGATGTGCTGGTGGCCACCGGCTGGGCGCTGGCCGAGGACCTCGAGAAGCTCCTCTGAGCCCGGCTCCGGGATGTCCCGGACCCGTCACGTGACGGTCGCAGACGCCCTGCGGGACCGGCGATCATGCCGATCCTTCACCGGAGAGCCCCTGGCCGACGGCCTGCTTGACGACCTCGTCGACCGAGCCCGTCGAACTCCATCGGCCGGCAACAGCCAGGGCGTCGAGTTCCTGCTCCTCGAGGGCGAGGAAGTGTCCGCCTACTGGGACGCCACCCTTGTGCCCGAACGCCGGGCAGTCTTTCCGTGGCCAGGCCTGCTGCGGGCCCCGGCGCTGGTCGTACCGTGGGGGATGCCCGACCGCTACGTCGAGCGCTACGCCGCAGACGACAAGGCGCGAGCTGGCCTGGGGGGCTCGGCCGAGGACTGGTCGGTCCCGTACTGGTTGGTCGACGCCGCCTTCGCCGCCATGGCCCTGCAGTTGCTGGCCGTCGAGGCGGGCCTAGGGTGCTGCTTCTTCGGCCTGTTCCAACACGAGGCGGCCGTGGCCGAGCGATTCGGCGTGCCGGCGGGTGCCCGTGCGGTGGGCACCGTGGCCCTCGGCCACCCCGATCCAGACGGNGTGCGGCCCAGCGGGTCAACGGCCCGGGGGCGGCGCCCCCTCGACGAGGTCCTGCACCGTGGCGGGTGGCACTGAGGCCGGGTTGGGACGCCCGTCGCGCCCACCGGTACGTTCGTCGTCCATGAGCGACGAAGAGACTGAGGCGCCGGCCGAGGTGCCGAGCCACCTGCCTATCGTGGACTATCTGGTGCTGGGCGACGAACCCCACCTGGTGGCCAACCAGTGCGCCGACTGCGGGGCCCGCTACTTTGACCGGCGCAACGCCTGCGCCAAGTGCGGGACGACTGACTTCGCCAGCGTCCGGGTGGCCGACGAGGCCGTCCTGCGGTCGTTCAGCATCGTGCACCGGGCCGCCCCGGGCATCCCGGTGCCCTACGTGTCGGCCATCGTCCAGACCGACGACGGCACGTCGGTGCGGGCCAACGTGGTCGGCTTGGACGACCCGATGAAGGCCGAGTTGGGGATGCGCCTGCGGCTCACCACCTACGGTTGCGGGACCGACGACAACGGCACCGAGTGCGTGGCCTTCGGCTACGCAGCGGCCTGACCTGACGACGAGAAGAACCCGAGACAGGAGAACAGACGATGGCTGACGCGGTCTGGATCCTCGGAACGAGCATGACCCGCTTCGGGCGGTACCCGGAGTTGGATGCCGTCGACCTGGCGGCGCAGGCCAGCCTGGACGCGCTGGCCGATGGTGGGGTGACCATCCACGACATGGACATCCTGGCCGCCGGGACGCTNTTCCAGCAGTCCGGNC
The DNA here is from genome assembly GCA_002727895.1 of Acidimicrobiaceae bacterium. Taxonomy (GTDB): domain Bacteria; phylum Actinomycetota; class Acidimicrobiia; order Acidimicrobiales; family MedAcidi-G1; genus UBA9410. The sequence continues at coordinate 9,983 of PBUO01000013.1, forward strand.
TAGGCCAGCGGCTCCAGAAGCAGATCGGCCAAACCGGCATTCCGGTGTACAACGTGACCAACGCGTGTGCCACCGGGGCCACGGCCATCCGGACCGTCCACCTGGCCATCCGGGCGGGCGAGGCGGAGATGGGCCTGGCCGTCGGCGTGGAGCAGATGGGNAAGATGGGCCTGCTGCGTGGCGGCACCAAGGGCGACGCCAACGTGTACGAGCCGTCGGGCCGCTTCGGGGCCGTCGCGCCGGTCGATGGGATTCTCGGNACCGAGACCATGCCCGGCGTGTTCGCCCAGGCCGGCATGGAGTACGCCTACGAGAACGATGGCGTCGGTTTCGAGCAGTTCGCCCGGGTGGCCTACAAGAACCACCTGCACTCCACGCTGAACCCGCTGGCCCAGTACCGCAAGGAGTTCTCCATGGAGGAGATCATGGGCTCNCCGGTGCAGAGCTACCCAAACACGCTGCTCATGTGCTGCCCGACCGGCGACGGGGCGGCGGCCGCCGTTCTGGTGTCCGGGGAGAGGCTGCGTTCCATGCCGGCCGAGGTGCAGGCCCGGGCGGTAAAGATCTCTGCCTCGGTGCTGACCAGCGACCCGTGGGTGGAGAGCGGCCAGGTCCAGCCCGACGTGAACACCCTGACCCGCAATGCGGCGGCTCAGGCCTACGAGGCGGCCGGTGTGGGCCCCGAGGACCTCGACCTCGTCGAGCTCCACGACTGCTTCGCCACCGCCGAGCTGATCCACTACGACAACCTGGGCCTCTGCGAACGGGGNGGGGCGGGCGACTTCATCGACTCCGGCGGTCCGTTCCGCGACGGTCGGACGCCGGTGAACGTGTCTGGTGGCCTGATTTCCAANGGGCACCCGATCGGAGCCACCGGCGTAGCCAACGTCTACGAGGTGGCTACCCACCTACGGGGCGAGGCCGGCGATCGTCAGGTGGAGGGCGCCAAGTTGGGCCTGGCCCACGTCATCGGGCTCGGCTCGGCCTGCGGAATCCACATCCTAGAGAAGGCGTCGTAACCGCAGAAAAGTCNCCCGCTGGTTGTTTCTGCTATCGACGACTACACACTGCAGAAGGCGGCGTAGCGGGCCGCCGATAGTTGACCCGCAGTGATGGGGGCGGGGAGCCAGGCCTAGGCGCGCAACAGCACGCAGTTCTTGGTCGTGGTGCTCCACCAGGCACCTCCAGCACTTTCAGCATCAATTGACGGAGGCTTACGAAATGACCCGCATCGGATACCAGATACCGAACTTCACGTACCCGGGTACCCCTGAGACGGCGATCTTCGACTCAGTCGTTGCCCAGGCCAGAGCTGCCGAGTCCGCAGGCTTCGACCGAGTCTTTGTCATGGATCACTTCTACCAACTGCCGGGAATCGGGGATCCCGAGGAGCCGATGTTTGAGTGCTACTCCCTCCTTTCGGCACTGGCTCAGCACACGGAGAAGGTCGGCCTCGCCGCGTTGGTGACCGGCAACACCTACCGGCATCCGTCCCTTCTGGCCAAGGCGGTGACGGCGCTCGATCACGTCTCGTCGGGCCGGGCGACCCTGGGCATCGGGGCAGGTTGGTTCCAGTTGGAACACGACTCCCTGGGCTTTGAGTTCGGGACCTTTACCGATCGCTTCGAGAAGCTCGAGGAGTCGTTGAGAATTGTCGTTCCGATGCTCCGGGGAGAGACCGTGAGCCTTTCCGGGAAGCACTACCAGGTGTCCGAGGCGGTCAACTCGCCANTTCCCATCTCCCGGATTCCCATCATGATCGGNGGTAGCGGCGAGAAGAAGACGCTGAGAATGGTGGCCCAGTATGCGGACGAGTCCAACCTNGCGTCCGGTCCAATCTCCGAGATTCCGAGGAAGCTNGAGGTTCTCGANGAGCACTGCGACCGTCNGGGNCGCGACCGGTCGGAGATCGTGGTCACGAAGCTTCAGATGGTCTGTGTAGCCCCGACTATGGAAGAGGCGGAGGCAGACCTGCGAGAGGTTGCCGGGGTGAAGGGATGGTCTGACGAGGTCACCGAGATGGCCAAGATGATCCTGATCTTCGGTGACGCTGACACCGTTGGGGAGAAGCTTCAGGCCTGTATGGACACGGGCATAGACGGAATGACGATCAACCTTGCCGCCAATGGCCACAAGCTTGAGCGGATCGGTCTTCTCGGAGAGATTGCTCTGGCCGCGACCTCCTGAGAGGCATCCCTTCTGGGAGCGTATGCACGCGCTTCAATCGACGGCCNGTTCTGGATTGNCGCATCGGCGGCTGACCACAGATCAGGTCAATTCCGTCTCCAGGTCTGCTGGAGTATCGACTGGAGCGCGGCAGGCGAAGTCCCGGCACACCCAGGCCCGGTCGCCGTCGCGTTCGTCCCACAGCGGCCCCCCGAACGGCTCGCCCCACGCGAGCACGGCATTGGGGCGCCACTTCCCGGCCGCCGTGGCCACGAGGTCGGGGCGGTCGCCGGTCACCACCACCTCGGTGATTCCTGAGTGCCACAGGTCGACTGCGCCCAGCAGGTGCCCGAACGCCGTCGGATGGCCGCCCACCGATTCGCCCAGCAGGCGTAGCACTCCCTCGGCGGCGTCGATATAGCGGGCGTCGCCGACCAGCGCCCCGAGGCGCAGTAGGGCCACCGCGGCCAGGCTGTTGGCCGACGGGTGGGCGTTGTCCAGCAGGTCCTTGGGGCGCCGCACCAAACCCTCAGCGTCGTGACCGGTGGCGTGGAACCCACCCCGCTCGTCGTCTAGGAAACGGTCCAGCAGCACGTCGGCCGTCGACGCGGCCAGCTCGGTCCACCGGGCCTCGCCGGACGCCTCGCCCAGCCGGGTCAGGCCGTCGACCATGGCCGCGTGGTCCGCCGCAAAGCCGAGGGTGTGGGCGCCGGCGTCGGCCTGCCACGACCGGAGCCAGCGGCCGTCGTCGCGGCGCAGGTTCCGGGCCAGAAAGTCACCGTTGGCCCTGGCGGCGTCCAGCCAGTCCTCCCGGCCGAGGGCCATGGCCGCCTCGGACAGGGTGGCCAGCATCAGGCCGTTCCACTCGGTCAGGACCTTGTCGTCCAGCCCGGGCCGGACCCGCTGCTCCCGGCGGGCAAACAGGGCGAGCCGGGCCCGCTCGATGGTCTTGGGGCGCTCTAGGTCGCCGCGGAGCGGCCGGTGGAGGATGTTGGCCCCCTCAAAGTTCCCCGCCGCGGTCACCCCGTACCAGTCCAGCGCCGCGGCGACCTCGTCATCGGGGAGCCCGGCGCAGGCCTCGCGGACCTCGTCGGGGGTCCACACGTAGAAGGTGCCCTCGGCGCCCTCCGAATCGGCGTCCTCGGCAGAGAAGAAGCCGCCGTCAGGATGGCGAAGGTCCCGCAGGACGTACTCGATGGCCTCGATGGCCACCAGCCGCCAACGCCGGTGCCCCAGCACCCACCAGCCGTGCAGGTACGCCCGAGCCAGGAGGGCGTTGTCGTACAGCATCTTCTCGAAATGGGGGACCAGCCACCACGGGTCCACCGAGTAGCGGGCGAACCCGCCGCCCAGATGGTCGTGCATCCCGCCCGACGCCATCGCGTCCAACGTCGTGGTCGCCACCTCCACCGCCCGGGTCCGATGTGGATCGTCGGGGCCGGTCGTCGCCAGGAACCTGAGCAGGGCCTCCAGACTCATGGCCTGCGGGAATTTCGGCGCGGTCCCGAACCCGCCCCACTCGTCGTCGTGCTGCTCGCCCAGTTGGGCGACGGCCCGGGCCAGCGTTTCGGCGGTCGGGACGTCCTCGCCGGGGGACAGCTCGGCATGGCGGGCCATGTTGGCGGTCAGGCGGTCGGCCAAGCCGTCCAGCTCGCTGCGCCGCTCGGCCCACGCCTCGGACACCGCGTCGAGCACCTGCGGGAAGGACGGCATGCTGCCTCGGGGTCGGTCCGGCCAGTAGGTGCCGCCGTGGAATGGTCGCCCGTCGGGATGGCAGAACACGGTCATCGGCCAGCCGCCCCGCCCGGTCAGTGCCGTCACCGCGTCCATGTAGATCGAGTCGACGTCGGGACGCTCCTCCCGGTCGACCTTCACGTTCACGAATCCGGCGTTCATCTGCGCCGCGATATCGCTGTCCTCGAACGACTCGTGGGCCATGACGTGGCACCAGTGGCAAGCCGAGTAGCCGACGCTGAGCAGGATGGGCACGTCCCGCTCGGCGGCCTCGGCCATCGCCTCAGAGCCCCATGGCCACCAGTGGACCGGGTTGTCGGCGTGCTGGCGCAGGTATGGGCTGGTTTCGGTGACGAGGCGGTTCACGGCGGCGACCCTAGGACGGGCAGAATGACCCGATGCAACGGTGGATCCTCGGGGCGCGTCCCCGCACGCTGCCCGCCGCCGTGGTCCCGGTGCTGGTGGGCACGGCGGTAGCCGCCGGCTCGGGCATCGTCTGGTGGCGTGCCGCCGCGGCCCTCGTGGTGGCCCTGGCCCTGCAGGTGGCCACCAACTACGCCAACGACCTGTCCGACGGGATTCGGGGCACCGACGGCGAACAGCGGGTCGGACCGGTCCGCCTTGTCGGCTCCGGCCTGGCCTCGCTGGCCGAGGTGCGCCTGGCGATGCTGGTCGCCTTCGCCGTGGCCGCGGTGGCCGGCTTGGCGCTGGCCGTCGTCGTGACGCCCTGGCTTCTGGTGGTTGGAGCGGCCTCGATAGTCGCCGGATGGCTGTACACCGGCGGCCCCCGTCCCTACGGGTACCTCGGCCTGGGCGAGGTCTTCGTGTTCACGTTCTTCGGGCTGGTAGCCACCGTTGGTAGCGCCTACGTGCACCAGCGCGAGGTGCCCGTGGTGGCGTGGCCCGCCGCGGTGGCCGTGGGGCTGCTGGCGTGCGCCCTGCTGGCCGTCAACAACCTCCGCGACCGGCTCGGCGACGAGGCTTCAGGCAAGCGGACCCTGGCGGTCCGCCTCGGCGACCAGCGGACCCGTTTGCTCTACGTGGTGTTGCTAGGCGGAGCCCTCGTGATGGGGGCGCTGTGTGCCGTGACTCGGCCGTGGGCGGCGATTGTGCTGCTGGCCGGGGCACTGGCCGCTCCGGCGGTCCGACGGGTGGTGGGCGGCGCCGACGGCCCCGAGTTAATCGAGGTGTTGGGGCGGACTGGTCACACCCAGATGGTGGCCGGGGTCCTCCTGGCGGTCGGTCTGGCGCTTTCTGCCTGATCCCCTGTACTCAGGCCCGGGTGGCGGTGAGGAGCTGGGCGATGCCTCCGCTGCAGCGGTCCTTGGTCACGTCGGTGAACCCGGCCGCCGCGATGGTGGCCAGGAGGTCCTCCTCGGGAGGCAGGTAGGCCACCGAGCGGGGCAGGTACCGGTAGGCGTTCCGGTCCGACAGCAGCCCACCCACGAGGGGCACCACCCGGCCGAAGTAGACGCCGTGCCCGATCCGCAGCGCCGGGTTGCGGGGTCGGTCGACCTCCAGCAGGGCGATTCGCCCGCCGGGGCGCAGCGCCCGGGCCAGCTCGGCCAAGAACGGCTCCAGGGCGGTCAGGTTGCGCAGGGCGAAGCCGCAGGTGGCACCGTCCACCGACCCGTCGGCCACTGGGAGGCGGAGGGCGTTGGCGTGGACCAGCGGGGCGTCCGTCCGGGCCTAGGCCAGCATCCCCCACGACAGGTCCATGCCCACCGGGCGGTGGCCAGCGGCCGCGAGGTCGCGGCACAGGTCGCCGGTGCCGCACGCCAGGTCCAGCACGGCCGAGCCGTCGGGCAGGGCTAGGCGCCGCACCGTGCGTTTCCGCCAACGCACGTCGAGGCGGAAAGTCATGATCCGGTTGATCAGGTCGTACCGGGGGGCGATGGCGTCGAACATGGACCGCACGGCGGTGGCCTTGGCCTCCCCGGTGGGGAGCGGCTGGTCCGGATCGGGGATGCCTGTGGGACCGGTCATGGGGTGCCGATGGGCCGCAAGTGGACTAGGAGCGGGTCGGGCCGCTCAGTCGAACCAGATCCGCTGGTGCTCGCGGCTCTGCGGGTGGACCAGCAGAGTCAGCAACACTACGGGGAACAGCAGGGCGAAGGCCAGTGACAAGGGGTTGGCCAGGCCGTACCAGGCCAGGCGGACGAGGACAGCCACCGCAGCGGCGGCCACGCCGAGTCGCCATCCCCACCGCTTGTCATTGGCGATGGCCCAGGCAGCCGGGAACATGGCGATGCCGACCAGGAAGAGCGTCTGGCCCCGCACCAGGTTGAAGACGCCCTCGATGTAGAGGAGCAGGGTGGCCGAGGCCAGCGTCTGCGGGTGCATGCGGTTGATCCAGCGACGTTCCACGGCGGCCAGTCTGTCAGCCGGGTCGCAGCTTGCCTCGGGGTGGCGCGACCGCCACCGCTCCGGCATTCCCTCCACCCGCCCGGTCCGCCCGGAGTTGGCCGCAGGCGGCGTCGATGTCGGTGCCCCGGGTTCGTCGCACCGTGGCGTTGCCGCCCCGGGCGCTCACCTCCGCTGCAAAGGCCCGCACCCGTTCCGGCGATGATCCCCGGGTCGGCCAGCCCGGCGTGGGGTTCAGCGGGATCAGGTTCACGTGCGCGCCCAGCGGACGGGCGTAGTCGGCCAGGCGGGCCGCGTCCTGCAGCCGGTCGTTCACGTCGTGGATAAGCGCCCACTCGAACGACAGCCGCCGTCCGGTGGTGGCAACGTGCTCAGCACACGCCTCGGCCAGCGCTTCTAGTGGGTACCGGCGGTTGATGGGCACCAGCTCGTCGCGCAGCTCGTCATCGGCGGCGTGCAGTGAAACGGCCAGGTTGACTGGGAGCGCCTCGGCGGCCAGGCGACGGATGCCGGGCACGATGCCCACCGTCGACACGGTCAGGTGGCGGGCCGACAGGCCGAGGTCGCCGTGGAGACGCTGGACGGCCGCCCAGGTCCGGTCGTAGTTGGCCAGCGGCTCGCCCATGCCCATGAAGACCACGTTCGACACCCGCCGATCGCCGGCCTCCACCTGGGCCCGGACCACCTGCTCGACGATCTCGCCGGTGGTCAGGTGCCGGTCGAAGCCCATCTGGCCAGTGGCACAGAAACCGCAGGCCATGGCGCACCCGGCTTGGGTGGAAACGCAAACCGTGGACCGCTGGTCGTAGTGCATGAGCACGGTCTCGACCAGCGATCCGTCGGAGAGGCGGAACAGCCATTTCACGGTCTGGCCAGCGTCTCCCACCGACCGGGTGTCCTCGACGAGCGCTGCGGGTAGGGCGGCGGCCAGCTCGGGCCGGATGGCCTTGGGGAGGGTGGTCAGGTCCTCGGGGGCCACGAGGTCGCGGTACATGCCCTGCCAGAGTTGGTCGACCCGGTAGGAGGGGAGTGAGGTGCCGGTGCGGTCGGCCACCCTGGCCAGCACGTCGGCCAAGCCGTCGCGGTCGTGGTCGTAGCGGCTGGTGCCGGCAATGCCCGTCGCCGCCCCGCTCATGGGAACTGCGGTCTCATGGCCGGCGAGGCGTTCATCGGACGAAGCGCTGGTAAGCCCGGTTGGTGAACTCGACCTCGAAGCCGAGGTCCCGGTACATGCGTCGGGCCGGGCGGTTGTCGGACTCCACGTAGAGGATGGCGTGGCGCAGGCCGCGGCCGGCCAGGTGGGTCAGGCCAGCCAGGGTCAGCTCGCGGCCCAGGCCCCGGCCGTGGTGCTCGGGATCGACGGCGATGGCGTAGATCTCGCCGAGGGCCGGCGACTCGTTGACGTGGATTTTGGTCCAGCAGAAGCCGGTGATGGCCCCGTCCTCCTCCAGCACCAGGAAGCCCTCGGGGTCGTACCACGGCTCGGCCTGCTTGGCGGCCAGGTCGTCGAGCGTCATCCCGCCCTGCTCGGGATGCCAGTCGAAGGCCCGGTTGTTGACGTCCAGGAAGGCCTCGGCATCGGCGTCGTCGTACGGGCGGACGGCCAGGTTGGTGGGGAGTGCCGGCAATTCCCGTCGGAGCCGCAGCAGGTCTCGCCACGGAACGAAGCCGGCCCTGGTGGGAACGTCGTCGCTCTGGTCGTCGACCCGCTCGATCCAGTACTCCAGTCGGCCGCCGCCCTCCAGTACAACCGCGTGGGTGGCGGCCTCGAGCATTCGGCGGCCCCGCTCGGCTGCCGTGCCCAGTTCGTCGGTCGGTTCTCCGGGCTCGCCGAGGTCGCCGAGGGACAGTTCTACAAGCCACCGCTCGGGATCGCCGGTGAGGGTGACGACGTCGTTCCCGTCGGAGACGGTCAGGCTGTCCATGGTCGGCGAGGCTACCGTCGGCCCCCGTGGGACGACCGAGGTCACCGAAGGGCCGAGCCGTGGAGACGCACCGTCGCCTGGCCGAGGAGTACCCCGACGCGATCTGCGAACTGGACCACCAGGACCCGTTCCAACTCCTGACGGCCACCATCCTGTCGGCTCAGTGCACCGACAAGCGGGTGAACATGGTGACACCGAACCTGTTCGCCGCCTACCCGACCCCTGAGGCCCTGGCCGGGGCGGTGCCCCACGAGCTGGAGGAGGTCGTCCGGTCCACCGGCTTCTACGCGAGCAAGGCGAAGAACCTGCTGGGGATGGCCCAACGCCTGGTCGAGGTCTATGACGGCGTGGTGCCCGGGGGCATGGACGACCTGACGTCGCTGCCCGGGGTGGGCCGCAAGACTGCCAACGTGGTGCGCAGCGTGGCCCTCGACCTGCCGGGCCTGCCCGTTGACACCCACGTCGGACGGCTGTCGCGCCGCNTNGGNATNACCACGGAGACCGACCCGGTGAAGGTCGAGTTCGAGCTGAACCCGATGGTGCCGGCGGCCGAGCGGGGCACGTTCAGCCTGCGGCTCATTCTCCACGGGCGGCGGGTCTGCCCGAGTCGGAAGCCCCGGTGTGGGGAGTGCGTGCTCCAGGACTTCTGCCCGGCCAGCGAGGTCTGACCGGCGTCCTACGGCGTGGGAAGTAGTCCCGCCTCCTGTCTCGTGGATCGGGAAGAAATGNCTGTGGCGAANGTCACAGGGAATTTATTATAGAATCNTCTTTAGTCCGAGCCGGGTTGGCTATGTTTCGGTTCGCCGGGTCCCGCCACCCGGCCGGCGAGGCCAGGGTTCCCGCCACCCACCTCGCCCGCTCGGCGCCCCTAGGGGCGCCGAGCCCTTTTTTGCCCCGAATTCCCGGCGTACCGGGGGTTCGGATTCGGGAACCCCCTTCAGCAACGTCGGGCCCGATCCAGCTCGCGCAGGGCCCCCCGGAGGTGCCGTTCCACTTCCAGCAGGCCCGACCGGTCGCCGGACCGCTCGGTGCCGTCGGTTGCCGACGCCAGTTCCTCCACCCGNCGGGCCAGGTCGGCCAGTTGGGCGGCGATCGACGACAACTCGGCCTNGTTGGATCCGGATGCCATGGAGCCAGTCTGGCCGCCCGCCGGCACGGAATCCCCCGGGAGGCCGCGCTTGGTGGCCGGTAGCGTGACGGGGTGCTCCGGCGANTCGACCTGCGCGGTCCCCTCGGTGACCTGTCGGCCATTCTTCCCCGGCCCGAGGTGGCTGGCGACGGCCCCACCGAGGCAGTCCGCGCCATCATCGCCGAGGTGGTGGCCCGCGGGGATGACGCTCTCCGGGAGTTGACCGCCCGCTTCGACGGCGCCGAACCTTCGAGCATCCGCGTCGACCCNGCCGAGGTGGCCGCTGCCCTCGATCGNATCGACCCCGAGGTCCGCACCGCGCTGGAGGTGGCCGCCGCCAACGTGCGCCGCCACCACGAGGGTCAGGTGCACCCGGAGCACCGCACCGAGGACGAGGGCCTTGTCGTCCGCTCGTCTAGCCGCCCGGTGGAACGGGCCGGCTGCTACGCCCCCGGCGGCCGGGCCACATACCCGTCCACGGTGCTCATGACCGCCATACCGGCCCGGGTGGCCGGCGTCGACGAGGTCGTACTGTGCGTGCCGCCGGGTCCCGACGGGCGAATCGCCGAGGTCACCCTGGCGGCGGCAGCCGTTGCCGGCGTCGACGTGGTGTGTGCGGTCGGCGGCGCCCAGGCCGTGGCCGCCATGGCCCACGGCACTGACTCGGTGCCTCAGGTTGACGTCATTGCCGGGCCCGGCAACGTCTACGTGGCTCTCGCCAAGCGCGAGGTGGCCGGTCTCGTCGGCGTGCCTTCGGCNTTCGCGGGCCCTTCGGAGGTCGTGGTNGTGGTCGACGCCACCGCNCCGCCCGCCTACGCNGCNGTCGACATCGTCGTCCAGGCCGAGCACGGCCCCGACGGCCTGGCCTGGCTGGTCACCTGGGACGAGGCGGTCGCCGATGCCGTCGAAGCCGAGGTGGCCCGGATCGTCGAGGCCTCGCCCCGACGTGACGATGTCACCGGCACGCTGACCTCGGCCGGTTGGACGGTTCTGGTCGACGGACCCGACGAGGCCCTCACCGTGGTTGACGCCATCGCTCCCGAACACCTCCAGCTCATGGTCGACGGCGCCGAGGCGCTGGCTGACCGGGTCCGCCATGCCGGCGCCGTGTTCTGTGGCCCCTGGTCGCCCGCCTCGCTCGGCGACTACGTGGCCGGCCCCAGTCATGTGCTGCCCACCGCCGGGACCGCACGCTTCTCCGGTGCACTGACCGTGGCCGATTTCACCAAGGAGGTCCACGTGGTGACCGCGGACCGTGGGGCGCTCGAACGCCTCGCCCCGCACGTGGCCGCCCTGGCCGACGCCGAGGGCCTCGACGCCCACGCCTACTCGGTGCGCATCCGGATGGCCGATGGACCGGGAGGGACCGCCGGTGGCTGACCCCGTGCTGCCAGCGGCCCGGTCCGACGTGGTCGCTATGGACGCTTACCACTCGCCCCAGGTTCGCGTGGACGTCCGCCTCAACACCAACGAGTCGCCTGTGCCACCCCCGGCCGCCTTCACCGAGGCGGTGGCTGCCGCTGCGGCCGAACAGGCCTGGCACCGCTACCCAGACCGGGGGGCCAAGGCCCTACGGGCTGCACTGGCCGACGCGCACGGGGTTCGGCCCGGCCAGGTGTTCGCCGCCAACGGCTCCAACGAGGTGCTCCAGAGCCTGTTCCTGGCCTACGGCGGCCCGGGGCGCGCCGCGGCNATCTTTCAACCCACCTACGCCATGTACGCGCAGATTGCCGGCATTACCGGGACCGCCGTGGTCCGCGGTGGACGTGATGCCGATCACCGCCTCGTCCGCGACGACGTACTGGGCCTGGTGGACGCCGAGCGCCCCGATCTAGTGTTCCTCTGCTCGCCCAACAACCCGACGGGGACCGTCGACCCGTTGGACCTGGTGTCCGACGTCGTCGAGGCAGCGGCCGGCTACGGCGGCCTNGTGGTCGTCGACGAGGCCTACGGCCAGTTCGCCGAGGCCAGCGCGGTGAGCCTGCTGGCCGATGACNGTCCCATGGTGGTCAGCCGGACCTTCTCCAAGACGTGGGCCATGGCCGGCGTCCGNCTCGGNCACCTGCTGGCCCCNGAGTGGTGCGTGGCNGAGTTGGAGAANGTGGTNCTGCCNTACCACCTCGACTCCTTCAAGCAGGCCGTCGGCGTCCTGGCCCTCGGCCATGCCGAGGCCATGGCCGACCGAGTGGCCACCCTGGTCGCCGAACGCGACCGCCTGGCCGCCGCCCTGGCCGACATGGCGGTCACCATCTGGCCGTCGCAGGCCAACTTCTTACTGTTCCGCCCCGAGTCCCGAACGGGGAGCGACGTCTGGCAGGCCCTGCTGGACCGCTCGGTCCTAGTCCGCGACTTCACCGCCATGCCTGGCGTCGAGGGGTGCTTGCGGGTCACCGTCGGCACGCGGCACGAGAACGACCGCTTCCTGGACGCCCTCCGGGAGGCACTCGACTATCCGTCCACAGAAGGGGACTGACATGGCCCGCATCGGCCGCCGCCAGCGCACCACCAAGGAGACCGACATCTCGGTCGCCGTCGACCTCGACCGCACC
>PBUO01000096.1 GCA_002727895.1 Acidimicrobiaceae bacterium
CCTCGAGGCGACCGTCGAGAACCGCATCACCGACCGGGACCAGCCGATCGTCGTCATGTGCGCCGGCGGCGTCCGCTCGGCCTTCGCCGCCGACACCCTCCAGCAGTTGGGCTACACCGACGTCGTATCCATGGACGGCGGGTTCAACACGTGGAAGGACGAGGGGCGCGACTGGCGCACCCCGCGCACCCTCAGCGCCGAGCAGCGCAACCGGTACCAGCGCCACCTGCTCCTGCCCGAGGTCGGCGAGGAGGGCCAGTTGAAGTTGCTGGACGCCTCGGTCCTCATGCTTGGAGCCGGCGGCCTCGGCTCGCCCGCCGCCCTCTACCTGGCGGCGGCCGGTGTGGGCCGTATCGGCATCATCGACATGGACGTGGTCGACGAGTCGAACCTGCAGCGCCAGATCCTCCACAACCTGGACCGGGTCGGCGAGCGCAAGGTCGACTCGGCTAAGAAGACGCTCACCGCGCTCAACCCCGACGTGGACGTCGTCACCTACGACGTGCGCCTCGGCGCCGACAACATCATGGACATCCTGTCCGACTACGACGTGGTGGTCGACGGGGCCGACAACTTCCCCAGCCGCTATCTCCTCAACGACGCCTCGGTGAAGCTCGGGGTGCCCGTTGTACATGGCTCGATCTTCCGCTTCGAGGGCCAGGTGACGGTCTTCGACCCGCGCGGCGGGGTGACCTACCGGGACATGCTCCCCGAGCCGCCCCCGGCCGAGTTCGCCCCGAGCTGCGCCGAGGCCGGTGTGCTCGGCGTGCTGCCCGGCATCGTGGGCTCCATCCAGGCCCTCGAGGCCATCAAGCTGATTCTTGGCCTGGGCGACGGCCTATCGGGTCGCCTGGTGGCGTTCGACGCCATGGACATGACCTTCCGCGAATACCGCCTGCAGCGCGACCCGTCGCTGGAGGTCACCTGGGAGAACCGGGACCGCATCGAGATCGCCGAGTTGGACGGCCTCTGCATGCCCCGGGTGTCCGCTCCAGCAGAAGGCTGACCCACCCGGAGTCGGGGGCCGCCGCACGGTTCCGGGCGGCCACTGCCAGACTCCACGGATGCTTCGCATCGCCGTTGTCGGGACGGGCTACGTCGGCCTGACTGCAGGAGCCTGCTTCGCCCACCTCGGCCACGACGTCACGTGCATCGATATCGACGCCGACAAAGTCCGCGGGCTCTCCCGCGGGCTCGTGCCCATCATGGAGGAGGGCCTCGACCGACTGGTGGAGGAGGGCCTGGCGGCCGGCCGGCTCTCCTTCACTTGGGACCTCGCTGCGGGGGTGGACGGTGCCGATCTTGCGTTCCTGTGCGTCCCGACGCCCATCGACACCGGAGGCTTGGCGGACCTTTCGGCCCTCCGCGCGGCCTGCGCCGACTTGGGTGGAATGCTCGACCCGGGCGTGGTGGTGGTGGTCAAGTCGACGGTCCCGGTCGGGACCACGAGGAACCTTCCCGAATTTCTCGGTCGTGACGACCTGCCCGTGGCGTCCAACCCCGAGTTCTTGCGGGAGGGGACGGCCGTGGAGGACTTCCTGCGGCCCGATCGCCTGGTGGTGGGGGCCGACCGCGGCGAGGTGGTCGACCGCGTCGTCGCCGTGTACGGAGGCCTGGACGTCCCGGTGGTCCGAACCGACCCGACCGCGGCCGAGATGGTGAAGTACGCCTCGAACGCCTACCTGGTGACCCGACTTTCGTTCGTGAACGCCATCGCCGCCATCTGTGAGGGGTTTTCGGCCGACGTCGATGCCGTTGTCAGGGGAATGGGCCTAGACGCGCGGATCGGGCCGGCTTACCTTCGCCCGGGCCCGGGATGGGGAGGGAGTTGCTTCCCGAAGGACACCCGGGCTCTGGTCGAGTCGGCCCGGCGGGGTGGCTACGAGTTCCGGTTCCTCGAGGCGGCGATCGCCGTGAACGAGGAGCAGTTCGACCGGGTCGTGTCGAAGGCCTCTGACACAGTCGGCGGCAACCTGTCCGGCCGTCGCGTCGCCGTCTGGGGGCTGACCTTCAAGGCGGGAACGGACGACCATCGGGACTCGCCCGCAGTGGCCATCGTGGAGCGACTCCTGGCCGCCGGCGCCGAGGTCGTGGCCTGCGATCCGGCGGTGGCGTTCGCTGGCCCGGACCTTCCCGCCGGCCTGGTGGTCGTCGCGGATCCGGTCGACGCGTGTCGTGGTGCCGAGACGCTCGTCGTCCTCACCGAGTGGTCGTCCTTCGGGGACGTTGACCCGGGGGTGGTGGGCGACGTGATGGCCGGACGGATCGTGGTGGACACTCGCGGCGTCCTCGACCGGGTGGCTTGGGAGGCCATCGGCCTCGAGGTCCGGGGGATCGGCCGTTGAGCCCTTCCCGGGCCGGCATCAGGGGCCGCCTCCCGGAGGGCTCTGTCCTTGTCGGCGGTGGGCTGGTAGTCAACGGCCTGGCCGCGTACGCGTTCATCACGCTGGCGTCCCGTGACCTCGGCCCGGAGGCCTACACGCCGGTCGGCCTGCTGTGGGCCCTCAGCTTCCTGCTCGGTCCCGGGTTCTTCCAGCCCCTCGAGCAGGAGGTGGCGCGGGTGGTGGCCAGCCGGGCTGACGGTCGCCTCGGGCCGGTGGTGCGGACCGCGGCGGCCATCGGCGCGGGGATGGTCGGTATCCTGGCCGTCGGCGCGGTTCTGCTCCGGGACCGGCTGCAGTACGACCTGTTCGACGGGGACGGATTGCTGGTGGTCGGCCTCCTCCTCGTGCTGGTCGGCCTCGGGCTGGGCCACNTGGTCCGGGGGGCCTTGGCCGGGATNGGACGCTTCGGCGGCTACGCCCGTTACTTCATCGGCGACGGCCTCGGTCGCCTCGTCCTGGCCCTGATCCTGGTCGCCGTGGTCGGAGGTGCCGGCGGCTATGGGCTGGCCGTGGGCCTCGCTCCCTTCGTCGGGGTGGCGGCGGCGCTCGCCGGTCGCCGCGACCCGTCCCGGGTCGGCTCGTTGGCCGGGCCGGTCGAACCTCCGGGCGCGCTGTCCCGTGCCCTCGGGGCCCTGCTTGTGGCCTCGGTGTCCACCTCCCTGGTCCTCAACGTCAGCCCGCTGGCCGTCGAGGTGCTNGCCGGCCCCGACCAGGCCGACGAGCCGGGACGGTTCCTGAACGCCCTGCTCATCGCGCGGGTGCCGCTCTTCTTCTTCCAGGCCGTCCAGGCCTCGCTGCTTCCCAAGTTGTCGGGGTTGGTCGGCGCCGGGCGCCTCGACGAGATGCGCGACGCCCTGCTCCGGCTTCTGGTCCTGGTCCTCGGCCTGGGTGGCCTGGCCATCGCCTTGTGCGCCCTGCTGGGCACGACGGTCGTGGACGTGGCGTTCGGCGAGGGCTTCGCCGTGGAGCGACGGGACATGGTCCTGCTGGCCTCTTCGAGCGCCGTGCTGATGGTTGCCCTCTCGCTGGCCCAGGCCCTCATCGCCTGCCGGGCCCAGGGACGGATGGCCCTGGCCTGGGTGGCGGGCCTCGTCGCCTTCCCGNTGGTGGTGGCCCTTGGCGACGACCTCTTCCTCCGGGTNGANCTNGGCCTGCTGGCCACGGTGTCGACGGCCGCCGCGGCGATGGCGCTCCTGATGGTGGCCCGCCTCCGGTCCGCCAGCCGGTGGATGGCGGGCGTGGCATGACGCCGNCCCGCTCCGTCGCCGGTGTNCTCCTGGTGGTGGCCGGGCTCCTCGGNGGATCGTTGGCCACCGCGTCGACCGCNGTCGCCGACGTGGTAGTGGTGGTCGAGGCC
Source organism: Acidimicrobiaceae bacterium (assembly GCA_002727895.1). Lineage (GTDB taxonomy): Bacteria > Actinomycetota > Acidimicrobiia > Acidimicrobiales > MedAcidi-G1 > UBA9410. The sequence continues at coordinate 3,742 of PBUO01000096.1, forward strand.
GGGGACAGCCTCTCGGAGATCGCCGCCGAGTACGGGGTNTCCGTCTCGGCACTGATGACGGCCAACGGGATCTCCGACCCGGATCGGCTCTTCATGGGCCAGGAACTGGTCGTTCCCGGCGTCGGGCCGGGCACCACGACCCTGCCGCCGCTGGTCGTCGTGGTGCACTCCGGAGACAGCCTGTCNGGCATCGCCGCCGAGTACGGGGTGACGGTGGCCGCGCTGGTGGCTGCCAACGCCATCGACGACCCCGACCGGGTCCACCCCGGCCAGGAGTTAGTCATCCCCGGAGCGTCGGCCGCGGCCCGCCCCAAGGGGCCGACCGTGGTGGTGGTGAGGTCCGGGGACAGCCTGTCGAAGATCGCCGCCGCCCACGACGTCACCGTGGCTGCGCTCATGACGGCCAACGACCTGGACGATCCGGACCGCCTCCAGGTCGGCCAGCGGCTCACCATCCCGGGGACCGCGGCGCCTACCACCACGCTCCCCCCGCTGGTCGTCACCGTGGCNTCCGGGGAGAGCCTGTCGATCATCGCCGCCCGCTACGACCTGACCGTCGGCGCCCTGGCCGCTGCCAACGGCATCACCGACCCGAACCGGCTCTCGGTGGGCCAGGAGCTGGTCATTCCGGGGCGGACGGCCCCACCGAGGTACTCGGTGGTGTACGGGCCGATCCGTGTGGACGGTCGGGGCTGGGGACACGGTCGGGGCATGGGCCAGTACGGGGCGCTCGGCTACGCCGTCGACGAAGGCTGGACCCGGGACGCCATCCTCGACCACTACTACGGCGGCACCATCGCCGGTCTCGTCCCTGACGTGGAGATCGGTGTGCGCCTGCTGGGTCGGGACGGGAGGGCCACCACCGTCCACGTGGACGACGCCCTGCTGGCAGTGGCCGGTTCGACGGGGGGCTGGACGTTGCTGGACGCGTCGACGGTGCGGGTCACCCTCGACGGGGATGCCGACCGGTACCGGGTGGCCACTGGCTCGGGTTGTGACGGCTCGTTCACTGACACGGGGATGGTCGTCGAGAGCCCGATCACCCGGATCCGGCCTGCCCGTCTGGTCGATCGGGAGGCCAGCCGGAAGCCGCTGATGCACGAGAGCTCGACCATCCCCGCCGTCCCGTCGACGACGGTGGTCGTTGAGGAGACCACGACGACCACCACCATCGTGTCGGGCTCCTCGGTGCCGCCGGACCATCCGGACCACCCGTCGAACACCTCGACCACGGTCCCGGGCACCACCGTGGCCCCCACCGACGGCACGGCGCCTACGTTGGGCACCGACGCTTCGGGGCGGGACTTCGAGGTCTTGGACGCCTCGGACCAGCCCCTGGCGCAGACGCTCCAGGTTTGCTCGGGGTCCGACTCGGCCACCTGGTACCGCGGCGAGGTCCGGGCCGCCCGNTACGGGGGAACCCAGCGGACCGTCAACTGGGTCCGGGTCGAGCAGTACCTGCGGGGCGTNGTGCCCCGCGAGATGTCGGCCAGCTGGGCCTCGCTGGGCGATGGTGCCGGGAGTGCGGCCCTCGAGGTGCAGGCCGTGGCGGCCCGCTCCTACGCCCTGGCCGAGGTGCGGTACGCCTACGCCAAGACCTGCGACACCATCCGATGCCAGGTGTACGGAGGACGTCGAACCCGCCGGGGATCGAAGGAATGGTCGCACGAGGCGCCGGAGACCGATGCCGCCATCTCCGCTACGGCGGGTCTGGTCCGCTTGGACGGGGACGGCGTGGTGTCCCGCACCGAGTTCTCGGCGTCGACCGGTGGACACACCATCACTGCCGACTTCCCCGGGGTGGTCGATGCCGGCGACGACGTGTCCATCAACCCGGTGCACCGGTGGACGACCGAACTGGACGTGGCGGAGGTCGCCGAGTCGTTCGGGCTGGGCACCCTCTACGAGGTGGAGGTGGTCGAGCGGGACGGCTTCGGCGACGACGGGGGACGGGCCACCGAGGTCGAGCTGCGGACCCGGAACGGCGAGACGTTCACCGTCAACGGCGACCGGTTCCGNCGGGAGTTCGGCCTGCGGTCCAACTGGTTCGGGGTTGCCTACGGACCGCCTGACGCCGGCGGCTCGTTCCCGTCGACACGGGTCGACGAGTACCGGGTCACCACCGGCTACTCCACCGAGGACCTGGCGTCGGTCGAGGCGGCTGCCGAGCATCTGGAGATGTCGACCGCCGAGTTCCAGCGGGCCGCCGTGTGGGTGGTTGCGTTTCTCCTGAACCTGTCCAACGGGGAGCCCAACCCCGTGGAGGTCCCGCCCATGGTCGGGGCCGAACGGGTGACCACCGCCTACTTCGCCACCGAGGGTGACCAGACGGCGCTGGAGCAGGTGGCCGACGGGTTCGGCATCACCGGCGAGGAGTCCCANCGGNTGTCGGTCACCGTGCTCGTCTTCCTGACCGCCCTGGCCAAGGCCGCCGGGCGGTGATCGAGGCCCCGATCCGACCAGCCGGGGCCCCACCGGTACCCTCGGCGGCGTGAAGGGCCTGATCCTGTCGGGCGGCAGCGGGCGTCGCCTGCGCCCGCTCACCCACACCAGCGCCAAGCAGCTGGTCCCCATCGCCAACAAGCCGATCCTCCACTACGTGGTCGAGGACCTGGTCTCGGTGGGCGTCACCGACATCGGCATCGTGGTCGGCGACACCGGCGACGAGGTCCGGGCGAGCGTGGGCGACGGGTCGCGGTGGGGTGCCGAGGTCACCTACCTGGAGCAGGAGGCACCCCTGGGTCTGGCCCACGCCGTGCTGGTGGCCCGACCGTTCCTGGGCGACGAGGCGTTCGCCATGTACCTCGGTGACAACATGTTCGAGGANTCCCTCGACGAGGTGGTGGCCGGCTTCGAGGCNTCCGACGAGGCGGCCCGCCTGCTGNTGGCCCACGTCGGCGATCCCGTTTCCTTCGGGGTGGCCGACCTGGATGCCGAGGGCCNGATCGCCGGCCTGGTGGAGAAGCCCACCGAGCCGCCCTCGGATCTGGCNCTCGTCGGGGTGTACCTGTTCGACGCCCGCATCCANGCCGCCGTCGACGCCATCGAGCCGTCATCCCGTGGCGAGTTGGAGATCACCGACGCCATCCAGCGGCTGCTCGACGACGGCGCACCGGTGTCCCACCGGGTGCTNGACGGGTGGTGGATCGACACCGGCAAGAAGGATCCCCTGCTGGAGTGCAACCGCCTGGTGCTGGGCGCGCTGGGCGGCGACGGGGTGGTGGTTGACGACGAGGCCACGCTGGTCGACGCCACGCTGGTCGGGCCGGTCGTGGTGGCTGCCGGGGCGCGGATCGTGGACGCCACGGTGGGGCCCTCGGTGGCTGTGGGCGCAGGTTGTCGTATCGAGTCGTCGACCGTCGATCACTCGGTGCTGATGGAGGGGAGCTCGGTGGTGGGCCACCACCGGGTCACCGCCTCGGTTCTCGGGCGGGAGTCGGCCGTGGTCGGGTCCGGCACCGCTGGGCCGTCGGACTTGTCGGTCCTGCTGGGGGACCATTCGGTGGTCGACGTCCACGGCCCGGCTGAGGAGTCGACCGGTGGCTGAGGTGCGGGCCTCCGATGAGATCGCCGGGGTGTACGTGGTCGATCCGGTGGTCCATGGCGACGACCGGGGGACGTTCGTGGAGACTTGGCGCCGGGAGTGGATTCCCGGGTGTCGGGAGATGGTCCAGGCCAACCGGGCCCAGCGGTTGGCCGGATCGCTGGTCGGCCTCCACTACCACCGGTTCCAGGCCGACTACTGGACGGTGGTGGCCGGTCGGATCCGGGTGGTCCTCCACGACCTGCGCTCCGGCTCGCCGACCGACGGCGCCACGTCGCTGCTGGACCTGGGCGGGGAGGGCCCGGCACGACATCGGGGCCTGTACATCCCCCGAGGGGTGGCCCACGGCTTCGCCGCGCTGACCGACGCCACCGTGGCCTACCTGGTGGACGGCACCTACGACCCCGACGACGAGTTGGGCGTGGTGTGGGACGACCCGACCGTGGGCGCCGACTGGGGGCTGGACGGGCCACCCGTGCTGTCGGCCCGCGACGCGGCCAACCCCCGTCGGGCCGACCTGTCCGAAGCACTGGTGCCGGCCTTCGACCGCGGGGACGACTGACGTGCGCCTGCTTGTCACCGGCGGCGCCGGCTTCATCGGCGCCAACCACGTGCACCGGCTGGTGGCCGCCGGCCACGCGGTGACGGTGTACGACGCACTGACCTATGCCGGGAACCCGGCCAACCTGGCCGGCCTGGACCTGCGCGACCTGTCTGATGGCGACGACTACCGGTTCGTCCATGGCGACGTCCGAGACGGAGCGACTCTCGCCGAGGCCATGCGGGGCCACGACGCGGTGTTCCACCTAGCCGCCGAGAGCCACGTCGACCGATCCCTGGTCGACCCGTCCACCTTTGCCGCCACGAACTGCGAGGGGACTGCCACCGTTTGCCGCGTGGCCCTCGAGTTGGGGATCGAGCGGGTGCTGCACGTGTCGACCGACGAGGTCTACGGCTCGATCGAGGTCGGGTCGTTCCGCGAGGAGGATCCGCTGGCCCCCAGTTCGCCCTACTCGGCGTCGAAGGCCGGCTCCGACCTGATTGCCCTGTCGTACCACGCCAGCCACGGGCTCGACGTGGTGGTCACACGGGCCACCAACAACTACGGACGGTTCCAGTTCCCGGAGAAAGTGATCCCGTTGTTCGTGACCACCCTGCTGCGGGGCGGTCGGGTCCCGCTGTACGGGGACGGCTTGAACGTGAGGGACTGGGTACACGTCGAAGACCACTGCGCGGCCCTCGACCTGGTGCTGGAGCACGGCGCTCCCGGCGGCGTCTACAACGTGGGCGCCGGCAACGAGTGGGCCAACCGGGACCTGGCCGACCGCCTGCTGGCCCTGTGCGGGGCCGACGAGGCGAGCGTCGAGTACGTCGACGACCGGCCGGGCCACGACCGCCGCTACTCGGTCGACTCGGGGCGGATCCGGGCACTGGGCTGGGAGCCCGCCGTGGACCCGGACGACGGCTTGGCGGCCACTGTGGCCTGGTACCGGGACCACCCGGAGTGGTGGGAGCCGTTGCTGGAGCGGCCCGTCCGACCATGACTGTCCTCGTGGTGGGGGCGGCCGGCCAGCTCGGCCGCGAGGTTGTCCGGGTGGCGGGGTCGGTCGGAGGCGTGGTGGGCCTCGACCGGGCGGCCCTGGACGTGACCGACGCCGACGCTGTCCGTGCCGCCATGTC
>PBUO01000097.1 GCA_002727895.1 Acidimicrobiaceae bacterium
CGGGGCTGGGGGGAGCGCAGAGCGGACCCCGACGACGGCCGGGGGCGCCTCGTGGCCCTCACCGATGCCGGCCGCACCGCCCACGACGCCGTGTTCGCGGACCTGGTCGACCGCTACCGCCTCGTCTTCACCGACGTCGACAACGCGGCGGCCTTGGCCGCGGTCCGCGACCTCATGCGCGGCTTCGAACGCCTCACCGGCGCCACGTCGAGCGCCTGGTGGACCCACGACGACGAACGAGACCACGTCCGCATCCCGGAGGGAGCATGATGAGCACCGACACCCAGAGCCATCTGGGCAGCGGCACCGCGCTGGACCTACGCCCCGTCTCGGGGCGCATCGGCGTCGAGGTCGTCGACCCTGACCTCGACCGCCTGCTCCACGACGACACCACCCGCTCCGAGCTGCACCAGGCCATGCTCGCCCACCACGTGGTCGTCCTGCGGGGACTCGACCCCACGCCGGAACAGCACGTCGTCCTAGCGTCGGCCCTCGGCGAGCCCATCGTCCCCGAGGACCACCTTCTCAAGCGCGACGGCCACCCGCTGGTCTGCCGTTTCGACTCGGCCGTCGGGTACAAGGCCGACCGCTGGCACACCGACGGTACGTTCCGCGACGTGATCCCCAGCGCCGCGGTGCTCGTCATGCGCACCGGTCCCGACGCCGGCGGCGACACCACGTGGACCAACTGCTGCGCCGCCTACGAAGAACTGTCCGGTGGCATGAAGACTCTCATCGACGGACGGAAGTGCCTCCACGACCAAGGCCCAGAGGCCAAGGCCGTCCACCCGGTGGTCGTCGCCCACCCCGACACCGGTCGGCCCATCCTTTTCGTGAACGACATCTTCAGCCGGGGGATCATGAACCTCCCGCCCGACGAGAGCAGCGCGGTGCTCCCGTTCCTCATCCGGCACGCATCCCGGCCCGACTTCACCTACCGCCACCGGTGGACCGAGGGCGACGTGGTGATCTGGGACAACCGCAGCACCCAGCACTACGCCCTCTTCGACTTCGAGGGCCAGCGGGTCGTCGAAAGGGTTCACGTGGCCGGCGGCCCCATGGAGGCCTACCGACTCGGGGAGAAAGCACCCGGCGAGGGTGCGGCCGACGAGGGCCCCTGGGCGTGACCGGCTGGCGTAACCCATTCCTGGCCGACAGCGAGAACCCCATCGCCCACGGGCGGTGCGACCAGCGCGACAGCACTGACCTGTCGGGTCCCGTGCCCGACGGCGCCGAGGTCCTGGCCGAGGACGATCGCCAGTACACGTGGCTGGGTCCCGGCCACTTCGGCGGCCTCATCTCCGGCCCGTATCCGGGCGGTCGGCGCACCATCTGGAGCAACGGTCGGGAGTGCATCGCCAAACTTGACCACGACACCCTCGAGGTTCTGGCCACCTACGACCTATCGCACGAACGCCCCGACGAGCCGTCCAGCACGCAGGCCGACTGGGAGGCCGGCGTGGCCGGGCTGGACGAGGGCGTCCACGGCCACGACGACGCTCCCGTCATGCACGCCGCAGATCTGGCCGCTCGCTTCATGACCGGCCTAGACGGCGTCTACGCCCTCCTCGACCACGAGCACACCCTCTTCCTGGGTCGAAAGCGGGCTGTGGTGGCCTACGCAGAAGCCGACCGCACGGACCCCTGCTCGCCGCTCGTTGAGCTGGCCCGCTGGGAGAAGCCCGACGGCATCGCCGGATCCTTCGTGGGGGTGAACATGACCCCGGACGGTCGCCTTGTTCTGTCCACCGACCATGGGTGGCTGGTCAGCCTGGCCCGGGACTTCTCCGACCACGTCGCCGTCCGCCTACCCGGCGCCGTCGAGTCCGATGGGCACGGGAAGCGGGACGTGGCCGCCGAGCACTGCGTTCGCATGGAGGCCGAACGGGGCAACACCGGCTACGGGTGGGTCCGCACAAGCCTGTGCTGCGACGCCGACGGTGGCGTGTACGCCAGTTCCGCTGACCACACCCACCGGGTGGCGTGGACCGGTGACCGCTTCTCGTTCGACGAGGCCGACGGCGCCTGGAGCGCCCCCTACCGCAACGGCACCGGCCGGGGCTCGGGCACCACCCCGTCGCTCATGGGCGACGACCCCGGTGGTGACCGCTTCGTGGTCATCGGCGACGGCGACGAGGTGGTCAACATCACCCTGTTCTGGCGCGACGCCATCCCCGACGACTGGGAGTGCCTCCCCGGGGCCCCGTCACGCCGCATCGCCGGCCTGGGCCCGGCCCACATGGGCGATCCGGAGCGTCCGGAGATCCAGACTGAGCAGTCGATCACCGTGGCCGGTTGGGGGGCCATGACCGTCGACAACGAGCCGGCATCACGGCCCGACTGGCTGCCCCAGCGGGGTGCCCGGCTGCTGTGCTTCTTCCTCGGTCACCACGATCGGTTCCGGCCGTCGGGCATGCACAAGTACGAGTGGGATCCCGAGGCCCGAACCCTGCGGGAGGCATGGGTGGCCGACGTGGCCTCGCCCAACTCGGTGCCCTACGTCAGCCTCGGCGCCGACACCGTCTACACGTGTGGTACCCGGGACGGCCGGTGGACCATCGAGGCCGTCGACTGGACGACGGGGGAGCCCCGGGGCCACTGGGTGGTAGGCGACAGCCGCTTCAACACCCTCGGGGCCGGTGTGCATCTAGACGGCGACGGCCGAATCGTCTTCGGCAACGCCTTCGGCAAGACGAGGATCCTGCGCACGCCCTGAGCTCAAGCCTGATGGTGCGGCCGGGCGTGTCGCGGCCGTCCTGAGCAGATACAACGGTTCCCGTGGCGACCTCCCCCGAGCGACGCGAACAGGCGCTGGACGCCCTCGACGGCGGAACCTTCGACGCCATCGTGGTGGGCGGGGGCATCAACGGCGCCGTGTCTACCCTGACCCTCGCCGCCCACGGCCTTCGGGTCGCCCTCGTGGAGCGCCACGACTTCGCCTCGGGCACCAGCCAGGAGTCGTCCTGCATGGTGTGGGGCGGCTTCAAGTACCTGGAGAGCCACGACCTGAAGTTGGTGGCTGGCCTGTGCGACTCCCGCAACCGCCTGGCCCGGGCGTACCCGACCCGACTGGCCGAGGCCCGCTTCCTGGCCTCGCTGGACCACGGCGCCCCGTTTCCCCCGTGGTTCGCCGCCCTCGGCGCCGTGGCCTACTGGGGCCTAGGCCGCCTGGCCACCCAGCCGCCTCGCCACCGCTCCGTGACCACCATCGGGCGTCTCGAGCCGGCCGTCAACACTTCGACGGTGCGGGGCGGCATCGAGTACTCCGACTACCTGCTGGTCGACAACGATGCCCGGTTCGTGTCCGAGATGGCCTTCGCCTCGCTCCGCCACGGGGCCACCATCGCCAACCGGGTGGAGGTGGTCGACTCCGAGCACGCCGCGGACGGCTGGCGCCTGTCGCTCGTCGACCGAGTGTCGGCTCGGGCGATGGAGGCCTCGGCACCGCTCGTGGTCAACGCCGCCGGGCCGCACCTGCCTGTGGTCGGCGGCCTCCTGGGGGCGGCCACCAAGTGCCGCCTCGTCTTCTCCAAGGGCATCCACCTGGTGGTGCCTCGCATCACCGATTCGAGCCGGATCCTGGCCTTCTTCGACGACGACGAGCGCCTGTTCTACGTGCTACCCATGGGGGAGCGCTCGGTTGTCGGCACCACCGACACCCCGGCGGAGGACCCGACAGTGGCCGTCACTGACGACGACCGNATGTTCCTCCTCGACCAGATCAACNCCCGCCTCGANCTGGCCACCCCGCTGGCCGCCGACGACGTGATCGCCGANCGGTGCGGCGTGCGGGCCCTCGTCNTGNAGCCTGGAGNGTCGACCGACGGCCGGGANTGGACGGAACTGTCTCGTGAGCACGCGGTGGAGGTCGACCAGACCCTCGGTGTGGTGTCGGTCCTCGGTGGGAAACTCTCGGACTGTNTGAACGTGGGCGAGGAGGTNGTCGAGGCGGCCGAGGCGTGCGGCCTGNTGCCNGGTCGGGCCCGGGGNCAGTGGTACGGCGAACCGGGNNCGACGGCCCGACGGCGCTTCGAGANCCGGGCTGCGGCNTTGTCGCTCGATCCCATGGTCGCCGCGGACCTGTGGCGGCGGCAGGGCATGCGGGCCTTCCCGGTGCTNGACNTGATCGACGACGACCGGTCGCTCGGNGATCCNATGGGTGGCCTGGTGCCGATGACTGAGGCGGAGGTGCGGGTCATGGCTGATCACGAGTGGATCGTGGAGGCTGAAGACTTCCTTCGCCGGCGAACCATGCTCGCCCAGGTCGAGCGGTCGTCCGACCTGGACGCGGCACCCACGGTGGCCCGGGCCCTGGAACTCCTCGGCGTCACCTGACCGGCCCGACGCCGGGTTGAAGATCGATTGGAGCGCGGTCCGGTCGCTTGATCCCCCCCTTATCGGATGGGATGGTGGGTCATTCGCCTCGATGAGCGGGGCGGACTGGCATGCGGGTTCCTTTAAGGATCCGGCGGAAGGGCGGGTATCCATGTACCTATGGAATCGACAGATCACTTTTGATCTCGGCCGGTGGGCCGAAGGGGTGGCCACCACCTTGGCAGCGGTCGAACTCTTCAACTCGAAGAGCGCCACTCACACCGATGCCTGGATGCCGGCGAGCGTCGGTGCGCCCAATGTCATGGGGCTCTCATCGCGACTCGAGGCATTCGCCCCGTTCGCGGAGGAGCGGGCGGGCCTGCTCGCCGATCCAGACGTACTGGCGGCGGTCGCCGCTAGCGGCCCCTGCGTCACTGAGGTCGAGGATCGCTTGTCGCGGATCATCCACGTGGCCGGCGAGCGGGGTGACGTTCCGGCCGTGTTCTCGGCGGTCGCCTGGCAGGCGCACCCGCACGACCTTCGGGCGGCGGTCGCCTGGGCCACTGAGATGGCCGACCACGTGCACGCCGTGCACGGACACCCGGTCTTTGTTGGGGCTAGTCAATGGGGCTTGCCCAATGGTCTGATCCTCGGCACCAGCTACGACTCGCTGGCCGAGTTCGAGGCGGCCGGCGACGCCATCCAGGCCGAGGGCTCGTTCCTCGATCGAATCGAGCGCAGCGCGGGGATGGCCGAGACCATCCAGTCCTGGGTGATGCGCCGGGTGACCTGATCGGGAGTTGCTGAACGGCGCCGGGCCGACCATCCGTGGGGGGGTGGCCCGGTGTCCGTCGCGTCCGAGCCGAGGTCGACGACACCTCGGCGAGCCGGCCCGCCCTTGACCACCCGCGGCCGCCGTGGAACGGTGGACCACTCGCCGGAACGGCCGGTGACGGAATGAGAGGTGGCGTGCCGTGAAGCTCTGGAATCGAGTGTTCCTGATGGACCCGGGGCGGCAGGGCGAGGCCACAGCGGCCCTAGTGGCCGCCCACGAGGCGGTCAACGCCGCGTCGGACTACGGGTACAACCTGTGGGAGACGGTGGTCGGCCCCCAGGGCCAGTACGGCGGATCGGCGTTGGTCCCCGACGTCGAGGCGTTCACCTCGGGCGCCCTGATGCACGACGACGCCGACGTCGAGCAGCTGGCGCGGCTGGGATCGGCAGTGAATGGCCTGGTCGACGGGCGACCGGAGGACTCCTACTGGGACGTCCGCCACGTGCTCGGTGACTGGTCGGAGACCCCGGCTTACGCCACCAACGTGATCCACCACGCCCCGCTGCCCCAACTGGGGGCGTTGACCGGTGTGGCGATCGGGGTGGCCGAGCGCTTGCACGAGGTGGTCGGAGGGCCGATCAGCGTGTGCACCAGCGTGATNGGCACCGGGCCCCGTGTCCGACTCATCCTGGGCTGGGANTCNATGGCCGCGTGGGCCGACGGGACGGCCATTGGGATGGCCGACCCGGAGTTCCAGGAGCGAGTGGCTGCCGGCGGGGCCCTCCCGGGGGTGAATCTGGTGGTCGAGTCCAACGTGATGCGACGCCTGGTCTGACGGCATCGTCCCCGGGCGCGAGGTTGCCAGCGTGCAGCTCTTCCAACGACGACGGTGGGTCGATCCNAGCCGGCTGGCCGAGGGCTTCGAGTCCTTCGTGGACCAGNTGGCCTGGATCGACGCCCACACCGANCTGTCCATGGCCGGCTGGCGCCGTACAGANCCCGAGGGTGGACCGGGAGCCATCCTGGCAACCACTACCTACGCCGACCACGGCTGGTTCCTCGCCCAGGTAGCCCGGCTCCAGGCCCTCGATGGCTACGCACCGGTCAANGACGCCACGGCGGCCCTGACCGTCGGCACCGATGCCTTCGAACGCTGGGACGCCCCCGGTGGCTTGGACGACGGCTGGGCGTTGCCCGACGCGGCCTTCCGCCAAGTCCTCGGCTCGCCAGCGGCAGCGGGTGCCCACTCCGTCTGGACCAACGCCGAGGGTGCCGAGGGCCTGGTGGCCTGGTTCCCTGACGACGATGTTCCGGCAGCGGCCGGCCGCTGGGAGGCCTGGGTCCGTATCCACTGAGCCCCGGGGTGGGAGGCCCGGCTCAGTCGCTCCCGCCGTTGGGCCACGTCCAGTGGCTCGGATGCCGCTGGTCGACCTCGGAGTCATGGTCTTCGCGGTGGTGGTGCCACTCGGCCAGGGGATGTCGCACCCACTTGCTCACCGAGTGGGCAATCTCGCCAGACCGGGCGAAGATGGGCTGGAACGGCGACTGGCGCTCCACCGGCACGGCCTGGCGGACCCGGATCCGGTACGACAGGTACAGGGCCAGCACGGCCAGACAGGTGGCCAGTGACCAGAAGTAGGCGGCCGGACCGGCCGACTCCACGGCGATGCCGATGGTCATCGGCGCCGCCATCGCCCCAAAGCTGGACGCCAACACCAGCGTCGACGCGGCGGCCACCCGCTTCTCTGGCGGCACCCAGTCGTTGGCCAGAGCGACGAACTGTCCGTACAGCGGGAACACGAACGCCCCGAAGGCCATGTTGACGCCGACCAGCACGATGCTGGTGGTCGGTGTGACGGCCCCCACCACGGCCAGGCCGCACGAGACCAAGGTGACCCCAAGGATCACCGCCCGACGCGGGTACCGGTCTGACAACGACCCCAGCGGCATCTGCAGGACCACCGCCCCGACAACTGCGGCCGACGTGAACAGGGCAATGCGGGCCGCCGACATGCCCGACTGGGTACCGAACACCGCGGCCATCGACGATGCNGCCGANTGCACGTACGAGCACAGGACGATNCCCACCACNGCCGACGGGACGGTCCGGTACAACTCCCGCAGCGGCATNTTCTCTTCGCTGGGCATCGGTGGCGACGTCGANGCCGACAGNGTCACCGGCACCACCGCCAACGAGATGAGCACCGACGACAGCACGAACAACTCGAAGCCGTCGGAAGAGCCGACGTTGAGCAGCATCTGCCCGCAGGCCGTGCCGCCCATCATGATCATCATGTAGGCGCCCAGGATGCTGCCCCGGGTCTCGTTGGTGGCCCGGTCGTTCAGCCAGCTCTCGAGGATGACGAAGACCCCGGCGTTACACAGGCCGCTGACGAAGTAGACGACCGACCAACTGGGCGTAGTGACCAGCACGGCGTTGANGAGCACCGCGGTGGACGCCGTCGACGCCAAGGCGGCGAACACCCGGATGTGGCCCACNGAGGCCAGGGCCACTGGGATGAGCTTGGCGCCCAGCAGGTAGCCGGCAAAGTGGACGGCCATGACCACGCCCATGGCGCCGGCGCCGATGCCCTCCGACTCGCCGCGGACGGGCAGGAGGATTCGCTGGAGGCCGTTGCCGACCTGAAGGAGCCCGAACGCCAGGAACAGCGCCCAGACGCCGAGCAGGGATGAGACCGTCGACGAACGGGCGGTCGTCGGGGCGCTCAACGAAGAGTCCTCACACCCTTCCCGACATGGTCAGGGAACGGAATCACGGCATGGGCCTCGGCGGCGGCCAATGCAGCGGAGGCCACCGGCTCGGCCATAGGGGCCACCCCGGGCCCGTCAGCTCGCTGGGCGACGTGGAGCATCATGCACTCCTGGGTGGCCACCGGATCCGCATCGGAATCGGCAAAGAGTTCATGGTGGACGTGGAGGCGCCTGGCATCGGCCCCCAGGATCAGCGAGGCCGTGTGGACCTCAGCGCCCTCCTTGACCTCGCGCAGGTACCGGATGCGGGTCTCCACCGTGTAGAAGGTCCCATGGGCGTCCCGGTAGTCCGGCCCAAAGCCCAACTCGAGCAGCACCGCGTCGGAGGCGTCGCCGAAGGCCACCCCGTAGTAGCCCTCGGTGAGGTGGCCGTTGTAGTCGATCCACTCGACGGGGACGACAGTTCGCCACACCCGGAGGGGTTCTGCAGATACCGCCATCGGGGACCTCCGGGGTTCCGTGGGCCCGTTCGGATGGGCCCTGGATGAGCGCAATCTACGACCGAACCCGAGATGCGGGCAATCACCCCCGACGGTCATGCGCCACAGTCCGGGTGGCGCCAGGAGGGGTCGGGAGGCCCGTTCAGGCCATGGCCCGGTTCCGGGCCTCCAGTGAACCGGGCGGGCCCGGCGGCAGGGTGGCCGGGTCGAGGGTGGCTAGGGCGCCGATGTCGGGGGCGGGGGAGGTGCCCAGCACCTCTTCGGCGGCCTTCACGTGCTGGAGCAGGGCCAGGTCGTGGTTCCAACGCCCCACCAGTTGCATGCCGATGGGCAGTCCGTTGGCGGTGAACCCTGCGGGCAGCGACACGGCTGGGGCGCCAGTTGACGTGATCCGGCAGCACGATTTCATCCAGTCCTTGTAGTGGTCGAGCACCACGCCGTCGATCTCGCCGACCGCCTTCTGGTCGACCGGGAACGGCGGCACCTGGCTGACCGGGGCCACCATCAGGTCATAGCCGGGGCTGCCCGCCGCACCGGTCAGGAAGTCGTCCCACCTGGTCTTGGCCGCCATCTCCGACATCTGGGCGTCGGCCACGTCCTCAGCGGTGAGGCTGCGGCCCATCTCGATCTCGTAGAGGACATCGTCCTTGACCCGATCGTCGCCGGTCAGATGGCCCCAGGCGTTGAAGTAGGCGACGGCCCGCAGTCGCTCGAACGACAGGTCGGAAATCGACAGGTCGGGCTCGGCCTCAACGACCTGCCAGCCGGATTCGGCCAGCGCCCGGACCGCCTCGTCGACCACCCGAGCCACCTCCGGGTCC
>PBUO01000014.1 GCA_002727895.1 Acidimicrobiaceae bacterium
ACCACCTCGATGGGGGCCTGCACCTCGCAGCCCAGGCACATCGACCGCCAGACCGTCCCGTGTACCTCGACCAGACGCTCGGGATCGGTCCCGGCCATGAGGTGGAGGCCGTCCACGTTCTGGGTCACCAGAGTGCGCAGGCGACCCGACCGCTCCAGGTCGACCAGGGCCTGGTGGCCCTCGTTGGGACGGGCTCCGTCCCAGACCCCGCTGGCCATGACCTGCCAGTTGGCCCGCCGGACCTCCGGGTCGGACACGTAGACCTGCAGGTTCGAGGCCCGTTCGGCGGCCGGGTTCTTCGTCCAGATCCCGTTCGGACCGCGGAAGTCGGGGATGCCACTGTCGGTGGAGATGCCGGCCCCGGTGAGCACGGCCACCGACCGGGCGTCCGCCACCAGGACCGTCGCCTCGTCGACGCTGCCCCCGGCCATGGGTGGAGCCTCGCAGGTCGCCACTGGAGAACCCGCCATCGGAGGAATCGATTGAAATGGAATGGCAGTCACGGCAGAGTGCCCGTGGCTTCCCCGCCGGTGCCACCACCCGGTGGCCCGGACCCCCGGAGGACCCGCTCGACAGGCCCACGCCACGAAGAGGCCCGACGCCGCTCTGACCACCACCGAAAGTGTCCGACCGACCGGATGCCGTCGGCGGTGGCGCGTTCAGGCGGTAAAGCGGGTCGCCAGGTCGACGAGTAGGCGGACGCCGAAGCCGGTCCCTCCCCGGGTCCGCTCGGCGTCCTCGACGTCGGTGAAGGCCGGGCCGGCGATGTCGAGGTGGGCCCACGGGATCCCGTCGGCCACGAACTCCCCGAGGATGATGCCGGCGGTCAACGCGCCGCCGTACGGGCCACCGATGTTCTTCATGTCGGCCACTGGCGAGTCGACCAACTTCCGATAGTCGTCGGGCAACGGCAGGCGCCACACCCGCTCCCCGGTTCGCTCCGAGGCGGCCTCCACCTGCTCGAGGAAGTCATCACCCCGGCCCATTAAGCCGGCGATCCCGGGACCGAGAGCCACCATGCAGGCGCCGGTCAGGGTGGCCAGGTCCACGATGGCGTCCGGTCTGGCCTCCGAGGCCAGCGACAGGGCATCGGCCAGCACCAGGCGACCCTCGGCGTCTGTGTTGAGCACCTCGATGGTCTTGCCGTTGCGGATGGTCAGCACGTCGCCGGGCCGGGTGGCGTCGCCGCCCAGCATGTTGTCTGTCATGGGCAGGTAGGCCCGGACCCGACACGCCGGGGCCACGGCGGGCAGCACCGACATGGCGCCCACCACGGCCGCCGCACCGCCCATATCCATCTTCATGTCCATCATCCCCGTGCCGGACTTGATGGACAGTCCACCGGCGTCGAAGGTCAGGCCCTTGCCGACCAGCGCCAGGGTCCCCCGGGCCCGACCCGGCGGCGAGTACGTCAACTGCACGAAGCGGGGCGGCTGGGTGGAACCGCGGTTCACGCCGAGCAGGCCACCCAGTCGGGCCCGGCGGATGGCCGCCTCGTCCAGCACCTTCACGGTCAGGCCCCGGTCGCGGGCCATGCGACGCACCTTGTTGGCGAACTTCGGCGGGGTCAGGCTGCCCCCCGGCTCGTTGACGAGGTCCCGGGCCAAGGCCACCCCGTCGGCCACCGCACTACCCCGCTCGACGGCCCCCCGCACGCCGGCCGCCGTGCTGCCCACCAGCGAGACCCGGGCCAGGCGGTCGCCCCGGCGCTCCCCGCCCGACGTGTGGTAGCCGAACCGGTAGAGGGCCAGGGCCACGCCCTCGACCACCGCGGCCGCCCCGTCNNNCNCGGCNGGACCACCAGNGGCGGNCNCCANCGAGGCGAGGTCCGTGGCCAGCGACCGCTGCTTCCGCGCTGCCCGNGCCAGGGAGGCCGCGGCACGTCGGAACCCGTCGGTGGACAGGTCATCNGCCGGGCCGAGGCCGACGGCNGCCACCAGNCGACCGTCGACNGGNACGACCTGCACNTGGCCGACCTTCGCCTCNAANCCCAGCCGGCNCAGGTCCGCNCCGNCCAGGCCGGACGGCAGGGCGCCGGTGGAGAGCGCCTCGGTGGTGAGGCCGTGGGCCACCANGCCGGACCGGGCCGGNGCACGGCGGGCGGTGGAGAACTGGATGGTCATGTCGCCTCCCGGGCGGTCGTNGAGGTGCCCTCCTGCCAGCGGGCCAGGGTCCACAGCAGGTCGGACAGTCGGTTCAGGTAGGGCACCACCGAGGAGCCGTCGACGGCCGCCGCCAGGACGGTGCGCTCGGCCCGACGGCAGACGGTGCGGGCCACGTCCAGGCGGGCCGAAACCTCGTCGCCTCCAGGCACCACGAACTCGGTGGGCGGGTCGAAGCGGGCAGACACGTCGTCGATCAGCCGCTCGAGAGCCTCGACCATGGCCGGCGTGGCCGACGAGCCGCTCTCGGCCAGGCGGTCCACCTTGTCGGGATGGCAGGCCAGTTCGGCCATGACCAACCACAGGTCGCGCTGCACCCCGACCAGGATCACGTCCAGGTCTGACCCGGACTGGTCGTCGATGGCGGCCCGGGCCAGGCCGATGGCCGCCTGCGCCTCGTCGACGTCGCCATAGGCCGACGGCGCGGCCGAGTCCTTGGCCACCCGGCCGCCGTACAGCAGCCCAGTCGTCCCGTCGTCGCCCTTCCGCGTGTAGACGCGTGCCTCGTCCATCAGCAACCTTCCGTCAACGGGCCATCCATGCCCGACCGAGACTAGGGCTGGCCCTCAGGCGAGGGTGGCTCGGGCGACCAGGTCCATGCCGAAGGCGGTGAGGATGGCCAGGTACAGCAGGCCGGTAGCCGCCATGACCGCCGAGTACTGGCGTTCGCGCAACGCGGCCCGGGTGGCTACCACCAGGGCGAGGGTGGCGACCGTGCAGGCCGCCCAGAACCAGCCCAGGAGGCCGTTGTATCCGTCGTCGATCGAACCGTCGAGCACCGACACCATGCCGGTGGGCCAGAGCAGGACGGCCAGCTCGAAGGGCCACGCCCACCCCGTCCACCGCACCAGCTCGAGCAACGGTCCCCGTGCCAGGCCGGGCTGCACCAGGTACCAGTGGCCGAGAAGCATGGCGTCGCTGACCGCGCCGAGGAAGGCCGCGCCGACCAGCATCCGGGCCACCGACAGCAGTGCCGGATCGCCAGCGTCGATGCCGGCCGCCACCACGGCCACCAGACCGAAGGTCGGGGCCAGCAGGTCGAGGTGCGGCGGGAACTCTGGGACGGAGCGGTCGAACGTCCGCCGTTCCCTGTCGATGCCTGTCATGGCGGCCACCCGGGCCGATCGGCGCTCCTCCTCGTCGCGCTGGCCGGACACACCGGCCCGACGCCGCAGCACCGAGACCACGGTGGCCACCAGCACCGACGCCGCCATGCCGATCCCGGCCCCCTCGCGGACCGGCACCGGATCAAGGACCAGGCCAACGACCACCCCACCGACCGCCATCAGGCCGAACGTGGCCCGCATGGTCCAGCCGTAGCCGATCCCCACCTCGCGGCGACGGCCGGTGACCCACAGGAAGAACAGGCCGCCGGTGGCCCACTGGAGCAGGACGCTGGCCGCGTCGAGATCGATCACCGTGGGGACCGCGGTCGGGTCAGGCGTCGATCACGGCCAGGCCGTGGTCGATCCGGTTCAGCGGGTCCGGGCCCTCGGTGGTGGCCACCACGATGTCCTCGAGGCGCATGCCCCACCGGTCGGGCACGTAGATCCCCGGTTCGACCGAGAAGGCGTGCCCGGGGGCCAGCGGCAGGTCGTTGCCGGCCACCAGGTTCGGGTGCTCATGGGCCTCGACGCCGATCCCGTGGCCGAGGCGGTGGACGAACCACTCGCCGTATCCGGCGTCGTCGAGTACCCGCCGGGAAGCGGCGTCCACGTCCTCGCACGGCGTGCCCACGGTGGCCGCTGCCACGCCCGCGGCCTGGGCCGCGTGCAGTGCCTCGTAGGCCTCGGCGAACTCGGCCGGCGGCTCGCCGAGGTGGACGCAGCGGGTGATATCCGAGCAGTAGCCGACGCCGTCGGCGCCGAACATCGTCCCGCCGATGTCGAACAGGACCGACTCGCCGGACCGAATCACCCGGTCCCCCGGCTCATGGTGGGGGCTGGCCGCGTTCGGCCCCGAGGCGACGATCACGAAGTTGATCCGGTGGTGCCCCTCGTCGAGGATCTGCCGCCCGATCCTTGCGGCCACGTCGGCCTCGGTGCGCCCGGCCAGAGGGACCGCCCCGGTCTGGACGTCTGCCAGGATCCGGTCGACCGCCGCCGCCGCGGCCCGTAGTGCCTCGACCTCGGCGGCGTCCTTGACCATGCGGATGGGCGCGGTGACCTCCGAGGCCCGGGTGAGAGCCAGGTCCGGTCGGGCGGCCAGCAGATCGACAGCGAAGCCAGCCCACGCCTGGTCGCCGATGGCCGCCCGCACGGTCCCACCTGGGCCGGCGGGCAGGCGGTCGACGACGAGGGCGATCGGGTCCTCGCCGTCCCGCCAGGTGGCCAGGTCGAAGACGTCGGGGCGCTCGACGACCCGCGGCGCCTCCAGGTGGGGTACGACCAGTGTTGCATGGCCGTCCCGAGGGACGACCAGCATGGTGAGGCGTTCCAGGGGCATGGCCTCGTAACCGCAGAAGTACGGCAGGTCGGCGCCGACTGACAAGAGGAGGACGTCCACCCCATCGTCGGCCATGCGGGCGCGGGCTCTGGCCAGGCGGTCGGCGAACACGGCGACGGGCTAGGACCCGGCCCGCGCGCGCAGTGCCACAGGGGTGGGGGTCACAGGCGTGGGGGTCGCGGGAAAGGGAAGCACGGGAACGGGTCCGCTCGGGACGGCCCCACCCGCCGCCTCGGCAGCCTGGCGGGCGTGGTGGNTGGACCGGGTAAGTGGCGAGGCCTCCACGTGCCCAATGCCCAGCGCCGCACCCACCTCGCGCCACCGCTCGAACGCCTCCGGCTCCACCCACCGCTCCACCGGGAGGTGGTGGGTGGTGGGGCGCAGGTACTGGCCGATCGTCACGATGTCACAGCCCACGGCAGCCAGGTCGGCCAGGCAGCCATCCACCTCGTCGTCTGCCTCGCCCAGGCCGACCATGATCGACGACTTGGTAGTCAGCCCGGCTGCCTTCGCCCGGGCCAGGACCGAGAGGCTGCGGGCGTAGCCGGCCGANGGTCGGACCCGCCGCTGGAGCCGNGCGATCGTCTCNACGTTGTGGTTCAACACGTCGGGGCGGGCGTCGAAGATGGTCTCCAAGGCGTCTTGGTCCCCCTTGCAGTCCGGAACCAGGACCTCCACAGCGGTCCCAGGTCGACGGCGGATTGCGGCGATGGTCGCCGCGAAGGCGCCTGCCCCGTGGTCATCCAGGTCGTCGCGGGCCACCGCGGTGACCACGGCGTAGGACAGGCCCATCTCGGCCACCGCGTCGGCCACCCGCTCCGGTTCNCCGGGGTCGAGCGGGCCCGGTCGNCGGGTGTCGACGAGGCAGAAGCCGCACGCCCGCGTGCACCGTTCGCCGTTGATCATGAAGGTGGCCGTNCCGTCGTTCCAGCACTCGAAGACGTTCGGACAGCCCGCCTCCTCGCACACTGTGACCAGGTCACCGCTGCGCATCAACGCCTTCAAGCGTCGGTACTCCGGGCCCGTGTCGAGGGGGACCCGCATCCACGCCGGCTTGCGGCCCACCGGCGGGACCTCCCCNGGCCCGGCACCCCGGCTGAACGGCGCGAGGTCACTGTTGGGGCCCNCGTCGGGATCGCCGTTCNCCCCTCTGGACCNGGCCACGTCGGCCCGATCGACGGGGCCNGCCGCCCACCGCTCNGACGCCCGGGCCACCACNCGGTCGACCACGTCGTCCATCGGGACGTCGATCCCCTCGGCGGCCAGCGACGTCACCCCGTACTCGCTGATCCCGCACGGCACCATCCGGNCGAAGTGGTCTAGGTCGGGAGCCACGTTGAGGGCGAAGCCGTGCATGGTGCGGCTCCGGGTCAGTTTCACACCGATGGCCGCCACTTTCCGGGGCCGCGGCCCGTCGGGCTCCACCCAGACGCCCGGGTACCGGCCGAGGCGCCCCACGTCNTCCAGGCCGAGGTCCCGACAGGTGGCGATGACCACGTCCTCCACNGACCGGACGTAGTCNGCNGTGTCGGCCATGCCGCCGCCCCGCTTGCCGGGCAGGTGCAGGAGCGGGTAGCCCACCAACTGGCCGGGCCCGTGGTAGGTCACGTCTCCGCCCCGGTCGGCCCGGACCACCTCGGCACCGATCTCCTCCGGCGGCGCCAGCAGGTTGGCCGGATCCGCGCTCACCCCGAGGGTGTAGACGGCGTGGTGCTCCAGGAGCAGCAGGTGGTCCTGGGGGGCCCGGGCATCGGCTGCATGGGCGTGGATCCCGTGCTGGAGGGCCAGGGCGTCGCGGTAGCGGACCTTCCCCAGCCACCGGACCCGGAACGGGCGGGCGTCCCGGTCGTTCACGCTCCGCTCGCCCAACGCGACGCCCAGTCCGATTCCTCCAGCGAGTCCTTCAACGCCCGCAGGAAGGCCGCCGCGTAGGCCCCATCGAACGCCCGGTGGTCCCACGCCAGGGCCAGCACCCCCAGCGATCGGACGCCGACNGACTCGTTGCCGNCGTCGTCGACGACCACCGCGGGCCGNCGGNCGATCCCGTCGGTGGACAGGATGGCCACCTGGGGCTGGTTGATGATCGGGAACTGGAACAACGTCCCGTACTGGCCNGGGTTGGTGACGGTGAACGTGCCGCNGGCCAGGTCGTCCGGCGACAGCGACCGNCTGCGGGCCCGACCNGCCACGTCGACGATGGAGCGGGCCACCTCTTGGATGGAGAGGTCCTCCACGCCGCGGACCACGGGGGCGACNAGGCCCTCGAAGTCNAGGTCGACGGCCACGGCCAGGTTGACCGTGCCGTGGACGACCAACTCGTCGTCGCCCACCGAGGCGTTGAGCCTCGGGTACTCGGNCAGGGCGTCGCACAGGGCGGCCACGATGAACGGCAGGTGGGTCAGGCCGGANCCCTCGGCGTCCCGCCAGGCGGCCCGCTCGGCCAGGCGGACCTCGTCGACGGCCGTGTAGTCGACCTCCATGGCGGTCAGCACGTGGGGCGAGGTGGCCTTGGAGGCCACCATGTGGCGGGCCGTAGCCCGACGGATCCCGTCGAACGACTCGGACCGGCCCGGGTTGTCGCGAAGGAACCGTTCGGCGTCGGTTCTCGTGATGCGACCACCCATCCCCGTCCCGGTCACCCGCGACGGGTCCACCCCCCGCTCCGCCAACAACCTCCGCACCACTGGCGAGATGAGCTTCGCATCCCTCGAACGATTTCCACCTCTGCTGCCCCGCCCGACCAAGGGTGTCGTCTCGCCAGACACCGCTGACGAGGACGCCGTCGGCGCCGTACCACCCGACCGCATTGCACCCGCTGCGGCGGGGGGTGCGGCGCTGGTGGCGGCCGCCGGCTCGGCGGTCGGTGGGGAGCCGGAGGATGGGGCTGGGCTCGGGGAGCCCGAGGGGTCGATGCGGCAGAGGAGGGCGCCGACGTCGACGGTGGCACCCTCGGGCGCTACGACCTCGACCAGCGTCCCGGAGAACGGTGCCGGGAGCTCGGAGTCGACCTTCTCGGTGGACACCTCATAGAGCGGCTCTCCCTCGACGACGGTCCCGCCGACGCCGACGAACCACTGGATGATGGTGCCCTCGGTGACCGTCTCGCCGAGTTGTGGGAGGTGGACGTCGGCCATCGATCCCGTCCCGTCAGCCGTGGAGGGACCGGCCGGTCAGCGACAGGACCGTCTCGCCGAATAGTTCGCTGAGCGTCGGGTGGGGCTGGATGTGGGCGGCCACGTCGTCGACGGTGGCCTCCCAGTTCACGGCCAGGTAGCCCTGTCCGAGNTGTTCGGTGACCCACGGTCCGACCANGTGGACGCCGAGGATCCGCCCGGCCCGTCCGTCGGGGTCCTTCTCGGCTACCACCTTCACCAGGCCGTCGACCTCGCCGAGGATCATGGCCCGGCCGTTCCCAGCAAACCGGTGGCTGGACACCACCACGTCGTGCCCGGCCTCCATCGCCGCGGCCTCGGTCAGGCCGGCGAAGGCCACCTCGGGATGGCTGTAGATGCACCACGGGACGGTGCCCGGGTCGAGCGGCGCGGGCGACTCGCCNAGCAGGTCCCGGACGACGAACATGCCCTCTGCGAAGCCGACGTGGGCCAGTTGCGGGGTGTCGACGACGTCGCCCACCGCGTAGACGCCGGGCTCGCCGGTCCGGAGGCGGTCGTCGACCTCGATNAAGCCCCGGTCGTCGACGGCCACCCTGGTGCCGACCAGGCCGGCCGAGTCGCCCCGGGGGCGGCGCCCGACGGCGACGACCACCAGGTCGACGTCGAGGTCGGTGCCCTCGGCGTCGTTACCTCCGGCCGGTCCGAACCTGACGGTGGTCCCAGCGTCGCCCGGCTGGTGGTCGGCGACGGCGACGCCCGAGTGGACATCGATCTCCCTCTTCCTGAAGGCCCGCCGGACGGCCCTGGCCGCGTCGGCGTCGCAGCCGGGGAGGATCTCGGGGGCCGCCTCGAGCAGGGTGACCGTCGAGCCGTAGTCGGCGAGCATGGACGCGAACTCACAGCCGATGGCCCCGCCGCCGATGACGGCCACCCGTTCGGGCACCTCGTCCAGCGACAGGACCTCGTCGCTCGTCATGACGAGGGTCCCGTCGACCTCGAAGCCGGGGATGGTCCTGGGCGACGAGCCGGTGGCCAGCACGACGTGTTCGGACACCACGAGCGTCGGGTCGCCAGCGCCGTGGTCGATGGACACCACGTGGGCGGCGCCGAGCCGACCGGTGCCCTTGTAGACGGTGACGTCGCGGCCGGCCAGCAGGCCGGTCACGCCGCGGGCCAGACCGTCGATGACCTTCTGCTTGCGGGTCTGGCTGGCGGCCAGGTCGACCGCGGGTTCAAGGTCGCCGCCGCCGACGTCGCCAACGCCGAAGTCGGCGGCGTGGCGGACGGTGCGCAGTACCGCGGCGGTCTCGAGAAGTTCCTTGGCCGGGATGCAGCCCACGTGGAGACAGGTGCCACCGAGGAGGTGCTCCTCGACGAGGGCCACGTCGAGGCCGGACGCCGCCCCGTAAAGGGCCGCCGCGTACCCGGCGGGGCCGCCACCGATGACCACCAGTTCGTGCTGGATCAGGGACGACCCTCCCAGCGCGGCGACGTTCGGCTGGGCCATCAGGCGACCAGAACCTGCGCGGTAAAGGCCACCAGCAGCGCCATCCCGCACAGCAGTGCAGAGATGATCAGCATCCGAGTGCTCATAGTCCAAAGATAGTCCCCCTACCCTCTACTTTTGTATGGCCCTCTCACTTCGCCTCGCCCCGGCCCTCGCCCTCCTCACCCTTCTGCCCGCCTGCTCCGGTTCCATCTCCGAAACCCAGACCGCCCCCACCTCCGCGACGGTGGAAGCGGCCACTGTCGGGAAAGACGGATCCGGCGACGGTTCGCCCGAAGACAGTGCGCCAGCTGCGGAGGGCGAGAGGGCGCCGGAGCCCACGACCACCGTCCAACAGCCCGCCCGTCCCTACGAGCTCCCCTACGAACTCGAGTTCACCGCAATCCTCTTCGACGGCAGTTCCTTGGAGGGCGCGGATGTGGCCCGCCAGAACGTCCTGTTCTGGTTCTGGACGCCTACCTGAACGACATGCCGCCACGAGGCCTCGGCGGTCGCCGAGTTGAGCACACGACCGGACCTCACGGTGATCGGGGTCTCCACTATCGAGCCGGACGATCTGGAGTACGCCAACCAGGTGGCCGCCGAGTGGGGCATCGCCGGATTCCCCAACATCGCCGATGACGGTGGGGTGTACATCGGCTTCGGCGTCTTCGGGAATCCGGCGACGGCGGCCATCAGCGCCGGAGGTTCGGTGGTCGTCCACGCTGGCGACATCGACCAAGACGGCGCGCTGCAGTTGTTGGAGAAGGCTCGCTCCCGCGACGCCTGAGCTGGCCCCTCCCTTCCGGGGCGAGGGCCCGTCGGCCGGACCGCCCCGTATCCTGACCTGACCCGATCACCGCCCGATCCCGCCCGGGCGCCAGGAGCACAGATGACCGGTTCCCCCCTGCCCCAGACGCTGTCCCAGAAGGTCTGGGACCGCCATGTAGTCCATTCCGCCGACGGTGAGCCGGATCTGCTGTTCATCGACCTGCACCTGGTCCACGAGGTGACGTCGCCGCAGGCCTTCGACGGCCTTCGCACGGCCGGCCGGCGGGTCCGCCACCCGGAGCTGACGGTGGCCACTGAGGACCACAACGTGCCCACGGCCGACATCGACCAGCCGATCGCCGATCCGGTCAGCCGTGCCCAGGTGGAGACGCTGCGACGTAACTGCGAAGAGTTCGGCGTGCGCCTCTATCCGATGGGAGACCCGGGCCAGGGCATCGTCCACGTGATCGGCCCGGAGAAGGGCCTGACGCTTCCCGGCATGACGGTGGTGTGCGGCGACAGCCACACCAGCACCCACGGGGCGTTCGGCGCCCTGGCCTTCGGAATCGGCACCAGCGAGGTGGAGCACGTGCTGGCCACCCAGACGCTGCCCCAGCAGCGGCCGGGCACCCTGGCGGTGACGGTGGACGGCACCCTGCCCGAGGGTTCGACGGCCAAGGACGTGATCCTGGCCATCGTCGGCGAGTTGGGCACGGGCGGCGGGATCGGTTCGATCATCGAGTACCGGGGCGAGGTCATCCGGGCCCTGTCGATGGAGGGCCGGATGACGGTCTGCAACATGTCGATCGAGGCGGGCGCCAAGGCCGGCCTGATCGCCCCGGACGACACCACCTTCGAGTACCTGACCGGTCGGCCACACGCCCCGTCGGGTGCCGACTGGGACGCCGCGGTCGCCGACTGGCGCACCCTGGTCACCGACGAGGGCGCCACCTTCGACCGCCAGGTGGTGCTGGACGGGTCGGCCATCACGCCGCACGTCTCGTGGGGCACCAACCCCGGACATGTCATGCCGCTGGACGGCACGGTGCCGACCCCGGGCGACTTCGACGAGGCCAGCCAGCGGGAGTCGGCCGAGCGGGCGCTGGAATACATGGGCCTGACCGCCGGGACGGCCATCCGCGACGTGGCCGTAGACACGGTGTTCATCGGGTCGTGCACCAACAGCCGGATCGAGGACCTTCGGGCCGCCGCCGCGGTGGCCAGGGGTCGTCGGGTAGCCGACGGGATGCGAACCCTGGTCGTGCCTGGTTCGTGGGAGGTCAAGGCGCAGGCAGAGGCCGAGGGCCTGCCCGCGGTGTTCGCCGAGGCGGGCTTCGACTGGCGGGAGCCGGGCTGTTCGATGTGCCTGGCCATGAACCCCGACAAGCTCACCGCCGGCGAGCGGTGCGCCAGCACCAGCAACCGGAACTTCGAGGGCCGTCAGGGCCGTGGCGGGCGCACCCACCTGGTGTCGCCGGCCGTCGCCGCGGCCACCGCCATCGCCGGCCGGTTCGCCGCCCCCGGCGACCTGGACTGACTGGAAACGAGGAGGAAACCATGGACGCCGTCCAGATCGTGTCGGGGACCGCGGTACCGCTGCGCCGGTCCGACGTCGACACCGACCAGATCATCCCCAGCGACTGGCTGAAGAGAGTGGAGCGCACCGGCTTCGACAAGGGCCTGTTCTCCGAGTGGCGGGACGACCGCGACTTCGTGCTGAACGACGAGCGGTACGCCGAGGCGGTCGTTCTGGTGGCCGGCCCGAACTTCGGGACGGGCTCGTCCCGTGAGCACGCCGTATGGGCCATCCAGCAGTACGGCTTCGGTGCCGTGGTGTCACCCCGGTTCGCCGACATCTTCCGCAACAACTGCACGAAGAACGGCCTGGTGCCGGTGCAGGTCCCGGCCGAGGTGGGCGAAGCCCTGTTGGACGCCGTGGAGGCCAACCCGGACCTGGTGGTCACCGTCGATGTGGCCAACCTGGTGATCGAGGCCCCTGACGCCGGAATCTCGTGCCCGTTCCCGTTGGACGACTCGACCAGGGAGCGTTTCCTGGAGGGCCTGGACGACATCGGCATCTCGCTACGCCACGAGGACGACATCGTCGGCTACGAGGCCGGTCGCCCGGCCTGGCTGCCCACCACGGCGTGACCCCCCTCCGGCGACGCACCGAGGCCCGCCTGCTAGCTCCTCTGGTGGGCCTGGCCCTGCTGGCCGGAGCCTGTGCGGAAGATCCGGAGAGTCCAGGGCTGACCGGCGGCCGGACGACCACGACGACGGGCGCTGTCGACGTGACAGGCACCGAGCTGGTGGCCGGCCTGGTGCCGTTCACGGCCTGCGACGAGTTGCTCCGCCACCTCCAGGCCGAGGCCGCCGAGCGGGTGGGCCCGTACGGCCTGGGTGGCGGCTGGTACGGCGGACCGGTGGCCCTGGAGTCCATGGCCATGGCCGAGGATTCGGCCGGCGGCCTGGACCCCGCTGTCGCCATGGCGCCCGCGGCCCGCGACATGGTCGAGGGACAGGACTACTCGGGCACCAACGTCCAGGAACTGGGCATCGACGAGCCCGACCTGCTCAAGACTGACGGGCGGCGCATCCTGATCGTGGAGGACGACCGCCTGCACCACGTGGACGTCTCCGGAGACACCGCGGCCCGTACCGACACCCTGGTGCTCAACGGGCACTGGTCCCGCCAGATGGTGCTGGCCGGCGATCGAGCCTTCCTGCTGGCCGACACCCACGTCGACCACGGACGACCCGAACTGCTCAAGGCGGCCTCCCACCTCGTGCCCGAGGGCGTTTGGCGTCCGCTGACCAGCCTCGTCGAGGTCGACCTATCGGATCCATGGGACCTTCGGATCGCCAACGTGCTCACGATGACCGGGTCCCACGTGTCGACCCGGGTCGTCGGTGGATCCGCCCGGATCGTCGTCTCGTCGATGCCCGACGACCTGCCCTTCGTATACCCGCAGAACGCCAATGGCGAGGA
>PBUO01000098.1 GCA_002727895.1 Acidimicrobiaceae bacterium
GGTGGCGTCGCGCCGCGACGCCGCCTACGCAGTGGCCCTGCGTCGCCTACGGGTCGTCTACGAGCAGCGGGGCATCTTCCCGTGAGCCCCTCCCAGCTCCGGTCGTGATCCGACCGTGACCGTCACTCACCTCGTCGGCTCCGGGGCGTTCGTGGATGCCCTGGTCGCCGGCCTCCGGGCCCTCGGCCACGTCGTAGCCCTCGGCGACGTCGGAAGCCTCGCCGACGCGAAGGAACGGGTCGACCTGGTAGTCCACGTGCCTGCGGTACCCAACGAACCCACCCACCTGGTCGACCTAACGCCCGAGGCCTGGGCGGCGGCCGGCGAGGCCCCACTCGACGAGGCAGTCGCCGTGGCCCGCGCTGCACATCCGATGCTCGCCCGGGGCGACGCTGACGCGACCCCGGGTCGCCTGGCGTGGATCGTGCCCACCACGACGTTGGGCGGCGCGGCGGGCTTCGTGGCCTCCGGGGCGGCGTGCGAGGGCATCCGGGCCCTGGCCAAGGGTGCGGCCAAGCAGTGGGGCACCGACGGGGTGGTCACGACCGTGGTGGCCGTGGCCCCGGAGGCGTTCTTCGCCGCAGGCGCCGGACCCCACAGCGAAGGCTCCCTCTCCGGACCGGCCCTGGGCCGGACCGGCGAACCGGAGGCCGACCTGGCGCCGCTACTCGACCTGCTGGTCGACCCCCGGGCGGCGTTCAGCACCGGCGGGACACTGGTCGCCGACGGCGGCACCTGGATGGCCCCGTGAGCTCCCCCTCGAGTACCCCATCGCCCAGAGTGGGCGACCTGCTGGACGGGCGGGTGGCCCTGGTGACCGGCGGAGCCTCGGGCATCGGCCTGGGCATGGCCACGGCCATGGCGCGCCACGGCGCCGCGGCCGTCCTGGCCTGTCGCCGGACCGAGACCGGCGAACCGGCCGCCGAGGCGCTCCGGGCCGACGGCCATGACGCCACCTGCGTGCGCTGCGACGTGACCGAGCCCGACGACGTCCACGCCGCGGTGGCCGCCACGCTGGATCGACACGGCCGACTCGACTGTCTGGTCCACAACGCGGTGGCCGGCAAGGCCTCCGGTCCGCTACAGCACCCCTCCGACGAGGGGTGGCGGATGCTGGTCGCCTCGTCGCTGCGGGCCTCGTTCGAATGCGCCCGAGCCGCGCACGACGCCCTGCGGGAGGTCGGCGGCTCGCTGGTACTGCTGACGTCGGCGGCCGGGATGGAGGGCAGCGCGGCGACGCCGCTCTACGGGGCGGTCAAGGCGGCCCAGCGGGGGTTGGCCAAGGGGCTGGCTGCCGAGTGGGGCCCGGACGGGATCCGGGTCAACTGCGTGGCCCCAGTGGCCCACACTCCGGCGCTGGCCGGAGCCATCGACGCCGACCCGTCACTGGGCGAACGGCTGGAGGCACGGACGCCGTTGGGCCGCATCGGCCACCCGGTGGACGACATCGGTCCGATCGCCGTGTTCCTGGCGTCGGATCTGTCCCGGCACGTGACCGGTCAGACGTTGTCGGTCGACGGCGGCGGGTTCCGGGGCCTCTGAGCGGCTCCAACTACTGGCTACTGGCGGTCGCAGACCGACCTGCAGAAGGGCCGGCCGGTCAGCCGACCTCGGCGAGGGCGGCGGCGGCCCGGCGAGCGGCCACCTGGCGACGACCGATGATCGGCGTGGTGGGGGCGAAGCCGGCCGTGGCCCGCTCGGCCTCCGACTCGCCACCCCAGAAGCCCAACTCGCGCTGGTCACGTGCGTGCTCCTTGCAGGTGTCCATGGCTGGACAAGCGGCACACAACTCGGCCGCCCTGGCCTCCCGACGGACCCGGGCCTCGGGACGCTCCGCAAACGGGGCGAAGAACAGGTCGCTCTTCCCCCGGCAGAGTGCGTCGTCCACCCAGGACATCGGCTGCGAGTCGACGTACAGGTTCGCCGCTGCGTCTGACATGGTCTACTCCCTCCGGGACGACGACCTGGCCGCCGCTGCGTCCGGGCCCCTCACCCGTCCGGTCGGCCTGCCGTCGTCCCCGTGATCTGACGGATCGCCCGATGGTAGGAACCGGCCCGAACGCGCTCCAGTGGTTCGCAATGATTGTTAGAGAACCTATCTATCTGTTTTAGCGATCTAAACTCTCGAATAGGATACGTCTGCACGATGACCGTCGGGTAGCAACGAGGGGCCGAACAGGTCCAGGCTCCCACCGGCGAGATGGCACCCGGTTCCCATGGCTGACAGAGTGCCCGGGTGAGCGACGCTTCCTTTCCCCGCCCCACCCCCGACGGGCCCTACTTCGATGACCTCCGGATCGGCCAGGTGCTCGATCCGGCACCGGCGACGACCATCGGACCCGGCGAGGCCGCCGCCTATCAGGCCATCTGCGGCGACCCCCTGGCCACCTCGCTCAGCCACCCCTTGGCCGAAGCGGTCACCGGCCAGCCCGGAGCGCTCGTCAACCCGGCGCTGGTCCTCCACGTGTCAATCGGCCAGAGCACGGTGGCCACCCGGCAGGTCATCGCCAACCTCTTCTACCGGGGCGTGGCCCTCCACCGGCCGGTACGCCACGGCGAGACCCTCCGGAGCACGGTCACCATCCAGGGTCTGCGCGAGCTCAGCCGCCGCGAAGACCGACCCGCCCGGGGCCTCGCCTTGCTCGGCATCCACACGACCTGCGTGAATCCCAACGGGTCCGACGGGCCCACGGTGGCCGACTACGAGCGCTGCGCCATGCTGCGGTTCCGCGACCCGGAGGCCACCACCGGACACAACGATGATCTGGGCGCCGCCGACCCGGAGGTGGACCTCGAGGCCTGGCACGGCCTGGCCCCTACCTGGGACGCGGCCCCCCTCCGCCCGCCCCGACCGGTCGACCCGCCAAGCGGCCAGCGCCGCACCGACCCACTTCGGGACACCGTGACGAACGCCCCCGAGTTGGCCCGCCTGACCCAGAACCTGGCTGGCGTGCACCGAGACCGGGCCCTCGGACCGGGCGGTCGACGCCTCGTCTACGGCGGCCACACCATCGGCCTCGCCCAGGCATCGCTATGCCGCATGCTGCCCGACACCGGCACCGTCCTCGGCTGGCAGTCCTGCGATCACCCCGCCCCGGTGTTCGAGGAGGACGTCCTGTCGTTCCACCACACGGTGCTCGACGAACGCCCGTCGGGCTCGGGCCGCCTGCGGGCCGTCCGGGTCGAGGTCGACGCAGAACGCTCGGACGGCTCGACCGATGAAGTTCTCGACTGGCGGCTCGTCACCTGGGGCGCCTGAGTCCCGAACCCCGCTGAGGCCGTCAGACCATCAGGCCGGGGCCACCGCCACGGCGCCTCTGTCCACGAGCGCTCCGAAGGCCGCCGGCGAGATCCCGAGGTCGCCTACCAGGACCTCCTCGGTGTGCTGGCCGAGCAGCGGCGCTGTGGCTGCCCCCCGATCGGTACCGGCAGAGGCGAAGGCCATCGGCGACCCGGGCACCAGGTGACGGCCGACGCCGGGTTGGTCCAGTTCGGCGAACAGCGGATTGGCCACCGAGCAGCGGGAATCCTCGGACACCAACTCTGCCACCGTCCGGTATGGGCCCCAGCAGACGCCGTGGGCGTCGAGGCCCTCGGCTACCTCGGCCAGGGTGCGGACCGCGAACCACGGGGCGAAGACCTCGCACAGGCGGTCGGTGGCCAGGTAGCGCTCGCCCTCGTCGGCGAAGTCGACCCCCAGCTCGTCTGCCAGGGCAGCCACCTCATCGGCCGTGCCGGTGGCCGCCTGCAGGCCCCGCCACTGCTTGGGGCTGATGGCCACCACCATGGCCCGCCGTCCGTCGCCGGTGGTGAAGTCCCGGCCGAAGGCTCCGTAGATGGCGTTGCCGACCCGGCCGCGCACCTCGCCGTTGACCTGGGCCTCGGCCAGGTTGCCCAGCGAGCCCACCGTGGCGAGGGCCACGTCGGCCAGGGCGATGGTGACCACCTCGCCGCCACCGCCCATCAGGCGTCGCCGGTCGGCGGCTAGCAGGCCCACCGCTGCCATCTGCCCGCACACCAGATCCCAGGCCGGGACCACGTTGTTGACCGGCCGCGGGTCGTCGGGGTGGCCGGTCATGTCCGGGTACCCCACGGCGCAGTTCACCGTGTAGTCGAGCGCTGTGGTGCCATCGTGGCTGCCGGTCACCACCACCATGACCAGGTCGTCGCGGTGGACCCGCAGGCGTTCGGGCTCCATCCAGCCCACAGCCGGGAAATTGGTCAGGAAGTTGCCGGCGTCGACCACCAGTTCGGTGAGCAGGTCCCGCACCTCGGGGTCGCGGAGGTCCACGGCCACCGAGCGCTTGCCGCGGTTCAGGCCNTTCCAGTAGAGGCTGACCCCGTCCTCGGTGAGAGGCCAGCGACGGTGGTCGATGCCTCCGCCGACCTGGTCAAAGCGGACGACGTCGGCGCCCAGTTGGGCCAACGTCATGCCGCCGGAGGGCGCGGCCACGAAGGCCGTCCCCTCCACGACCCGCATGCCGGACAGCGGCCGGTCCAGCCCGCCGCTCACCGTCGTCCCTCGCCCGTCATCGTCCTCCGTCCCGGATCCGGCCCGCCGGGGACCCGACGACTCAGGTCGCCGACAACTCCC
The DNA here is from genome assembly GCA_002727895.1 of Acidimicrobiaceae bacterium. GTDB lineage: Bacteria > Actinomycetota > Acidimicrobiia > Acidimicrobiales > MedAcidi-G1 > UBA9410. Next base: position 4,595 of record PBUO01000098.1, read on the forward strand.
GGATGTCGTCGAGGACCACCTGGGCGTGACTCTCAAGGTCCTGACCGGCCAGATCGTAGGCCCGCACGATGGTCCCCTCGGGATCGATCAGGTAGGAGATCCGGGCCGGCCAGGGCTTCTCCTCCTGCTCAGCCCCGTAGGCCCGGCCCATCTCCTTCGTCGTGTCGGCCAGCAGCCGATATGGGAAGCCCTGGTCGTCGGCGAACTGCTTCTGCGCCTCGACGGTGTCGAAGCTGGCACCGACGACCACGGCGCCGACCTCTTCGTACTCCGGGATTCGATCACGGAATCCCCCGCCCTGCTTCGTTCAACCGGGCGTGGAGGCGATCGGGTACCACCACAGGGCCACCCAGTGGCCCCGCAGGTCGTCGAGGGTGACGGTCTGTCCGTCCTGGTCGGGCACTGAGAATTCCGGTGCCGGGGTTCCCGGTTCGAGCATCGGTGGTGGTCTCCTGGGTCCGTTTCCTGGTGGTTGAGGACGCGGGTCCGCCGGCTCGGTGCCTCTCCGCTCAGGTTGGCCGATGGGGGCCACCGGGACCAAGCCCGGTCACCTAGACGACGGGACTCAGGCCAGCCAGGAGACGGCCTGCACCTCGCTGTAGGCCTCCAGGCCGGCGATGCCCCGGTCCCGGCCGATGCCCGACCGCTTGAATCCGCCGA
>PBUO01000099.1 GCA_002727895.1 Acidimicrobiaceae bacterium
ACGACGCGGATCCCGTCGGCCACGGTGGTCGGGGTGGCGAAACTGGGCAGCCAGCCGTCGCCGAGGCGTCCACACCGGCGCAGTTCGGAGGGCGCACGCCCGCCCAGCCACACCTCGAGCGGATTCTGGACGGGCTTGGGGAGTACCCGTACGCCGTCCAGGTGGAAACGGTCGCCGTGGTGGTCGACGCGGTCCTCGGTCCACAGGCGGCGGACCAGCGGCAGCGCCTCGTCGAACCAGGCGGCCCTTTCCCGGCGGTCCACGCCGAACGCCTGGTGCTCGGCCGCGTCGGCGATGCCGAGGCCGAAGGCGGGCAGGCAGCGGCCGTTGGAGATCCGGTCCAGGCTGGCTAGCGCCTTGGCACACAGCACCGGGTTGCGGCCCGGTAGCACCATGACCGCCGGTCCGAACTTGAGTCTCTCGGTCCGCCCAGCGGCGAAGGCCATGGCCACCATCGGGTCCAGCGTCGTACCGGTGGCCCGCTCGCTCACCCAGAGGGAATCGAAGCCGAGCCATTCCAGGTCGTCGACGATGCGGCCGAAGGCCTGCTGGTCGCCCGCCGGGTCCGAGACCCGGGCGGCGCCACCGAAGCCGAACCCGACGCGGACTCGCATGCCGGCCGTCGTGGTCCCGGGATCGGGGTCCTCGGCGGCTGGGGACTCAGCCGAGGGCGGCGGTGCCGGCGTAGGGGGCCGGATCGCCGATGGCCGGGATCTCCGGCCGGGACCAACTGGTCATGTCGGCCAAGGCGGCCGCCGCGGTCCGCCATGCATCGGGGTCCCAGCCCTCGGCCGTGCCGAGCACCGAGCCGTCCTGGCGGATGGCCACGAAGGCGGGCAGCGATTCGAGTCCCATGGAACGGACGACCGAGCGGTCCGGGTCGGCCAGTGTGAGGATCTCGTCGGCCAGCGGACCCATGAAGGAGGCCGCNCCCTCGGCGTCGGNGCCGGCCACCAGGAAGGCCACCCGGGCATCGGCGCCGCGGAACACCTCGAGGATCCGNCGCGCCGTGTCGAGCAGCCACGAACTCTCGTGGGTGTAGGGGTCGACCACCACCGCGGCCAGCGGNAANGTGGTCAGNAGCTCCTCCAGNGGGCGGGGATCACCGCCCACNGGGTGCAGTTCGGTCGAGAGGTCNGGTGCGTTCGCCACGGGCGCTGACGCTAGCGCGCANGGGTCCCCNTCGGGNCTCCCGACTACCNTCGNAATGATGGTCACCGAGGCCTCCGGNGGGAACGATCGGAATGCTGCCCGCCCGCTGCCCGTGGCNNTNCTGGCCCGGGGTCGTTTNCGGCTTCGGGACCTGCCNTGGCGNCGGGTACGCGACCCGTGGGCGATCCTGGTCTCGGAGGTGATGCTCCAGCAGACCCGGGTCGAGCGGGTCGTCGAACGCTGGCCCCGGTTCCTAGAGCGTTTCCCGACGCCCGCCGCATGCGCAACGGCGGCCTCGGGGGACGTGATCGCCGAGTGGTCGGGACTGGGCTACAACCGCCGGGCCCTGCACCTGCACGGGGCGGCGACGGCCGTGGTGGACCGCCACGGAGGCGTCGTCCCGGACACCCTCGACGGACTGCTGGCCCTTCCGGGCGTGGGTCCGTACACGGCGCGGGCCGTGCTGGCCTTCGCCCACGAAGTCGACGTGGCCGTGGTCGACACCAACGTGGCCCGGATCCTGGCCCGCTGGACCGGTCGGCGCCTGACGGCAGGCGAAGCCCAGTCGCTGGCCGACGCCTCGGTTCCCGAGGGGGAGGGTTGGGCGTGGAACCAGGGGATCTTGGACCTGGGCGCCACCACCTGCATGGCACGTGGACCCCTGTGCGGCGACTGCCCGTTGGCTCCGGGCTGTGCCTGGCGGGGGAGGGGCCCCGATCCGGCGGTGGGGTCGGCCGGGGTGGCCAGGCGCCAGGCACCCTTCGAGGGGTCCGACCGCCAGGGCCGGGGACGCCTCGTGGCCCGCCTAGCCGACGGACCTGTCGCCGACTCCGACCTGGCCACCGTCATGGGCTGGCCGGATGACCCGGACCGGGCGCACCGGGTCGCCACCGGCCTGGTCGCCGACGGCCTGGTAGTCAGCGCCTCAGGTGGCTACGCCCTGCCCTGCTGACGAGAACCACTTCTCCAGAGGTTCATGCCCGGGTGAGCGCGACGACGATGGCGTCAAAAGCGGCGTCGGCTAGGGCCCGCATCTCGTCGTCGGTCCGGTCCTGAATGGGATGCGGGGTCAGGACGCGTGCCACGTCCAGCCCGAGGGCCCGGGACTGGGCCTCGGCGGCGTCGGCGAACGGCTCGGAGGCCACCACCACACCCGGCAGGCCCCGCCGTTCCAGATCGTCGATGTCGTGCACACTGCACGTCGTACACGACCCTCAATCGGCCAGCGCTTCGATCACCGCGTCGCAGGTGGTGGCGATCTCGTGACGGAGGTCGGCGGGCGCCGGCTTGGTGAACGTCGGCTTGGCGAAGCGCAGCACGCTGGCCCCCCGACGGCCAAGGTGTTCTTCGAGGCGGTCGAGAAACACGTCGCCCCGGGGCTTGCTGATGTCGAGCAGCCCGACGGTTAGGCCGTCCAGCGAGTCCTTGCGCGGCGTCAGTGCCCGTTCAGCGGGCGACGCCTCGGCGGTCGGGTCCAGCAGCGTCGTGNTGCCGGCGTGGCTTCCGGTGCCCGTGTTCACGGTGTGACCTCCCTGCTCGTCGGCTCGCTGCCCATCGGCCCGTTCANCCATCCTCCCACGACCGACGAGAACAGGCCNGCCGGACCACCNGCGTGGACNACCAGCAGTCCGCCCGGCCGGAACTTGGGGACCGTCGTGCCGGCGAAGCCCGCAGGCAGGCCCTCCTGGATGCCCCCGGCCCCGGCCAGGATCGTGTCGGCCTCCACCATCAGGTGCCGGCCCAACTCCTCCATGAACCGGGCCCGGTCCCAGCCGGCGTCGCGAAAACGCGCTGCGTGCTCCGGGGACACCACNAGCATGGCGTCCATGCCCATGACCGTCCGGGACGACACGGCGGCCCGCAGGCCCTCGNCCAGAGAACGAACCAGCGACTCGGCCGTCCGGCTCTTCTGGTCGACGACGATGCGGGGCGACTCTCCGCAGAAGGCGGTGACCACGTCGGCCTCCGGGGAGAAGCCGCGGTCGACGGCCAACGAGGTCCACGGCGAACCGGCCTCGTCCTCGGCGAAGCAGAACGAGAGTCGGGCCGGGCTCCCCAAGGTGGCCCGCTCCACCCCGCCGGGTCGGCTCCCGCCCACGTTGCGGACCACCAATTGCACCGCCCGACCGATGGTCATGTTGGCCCGGTTGCCCTGGCCGAGGACGTTGATCCCGGAGTTCATGCCAATCCGACCGGCGATCGGACCGTTGACCACCAGCACCGGGCCGACCCCCATCGTGGTGGCCAGCACCCCGTGCATGTTGAAGTCGTCGGTGCAGACTGCCTCTACGGCGGCCAGTACCACCGGCAGGTACTCGGGTCGGCACCCGGCAAGCACGGCGTTGACGGCCACCTTCTCCACCGTGCACTCGGCGAGGTTGGGCGGGAGGACCGCCACCACCTCNTCGGGCCGNCGGGTGGTTCCCTCCANCATGGCCAGCACCCGGGCCTCGGTNGGCGGAACCACGGGCAGGCCGTCGGTCCAGCCCCGATCGAACATGGCCTCGNCCTCGTCCTCCAGGGCCGCCACGTCGATACGGCGCGAGGCCAGGGTCGAGCCGCCGAAGCGGGCCCGCAGNTCGTCGACCCGCCCGGGGTCGACNGTGAGCGATCCTCAGCCGGGCTTGAAGGGCGGGAGGTNCGGCCCGAGCCCGTNGACGCCGGCCACNGCCTCCCAGCGGTCCCGATCNCACCCCNCGNCGCGGCCGATCTCGGCCCCGTCGGCGATGCGCAGCAGNGTGGGGACGGCCTCCAGGNNGAGGTGCCANCTNGCCGACAGGTCGGTGTCGTCGACCACCCAGTCGGCATCGGCCGGAAAGGTCGTNCCCTCCTGGGTGTAGGNGACGAGGCCGGCCCGATCGGCCAGGTCGGCCAGNACCGGGGCGACCTCCTGGCACGTCNNGCACGAGGACTTCACNACNGCNAGCAGGCCATCGGTGANCCCCGCGGCGGCGATCCCNTCGGGGGAGGCNCAGCNGGGGGGTGGATGCGGCCGGCATGGGGCGATTCTCGCGCAGGCGGGCGTGTCGGATGCCACCCGCTGGGCCTTGAGAGATCCGTCACATCCTCCCCACCGCTCCGGAGGCCATCCGTACCCTTGTCGTCGATGGGGGAGTCGCTCGAGGTCTCGTTCTACGGCGTCCGGGGTTCCACCCCGTGCCCGTGCGACGACAACCGCCGGTACGGGGGCAACACCTCGTGCGTAGTACTCGACGTGCCGGGTGGCGAGCCGATCCTCTTCGACCTGGGCACCGGGCTGCGCTTCTTCGGGCTGGGGGACGGATGTCGGGCCACCGCCGACGGCCGACCGTTCCGGGCGACAGCGCTCGTCACCCACCTCCACTGGGACCACGTCCAGGGCCTGCCCTTCTTCGGCCCGCTCCACTGCGACGACGCCCACCTCGACGTCTACGGACCCGCCGATCCGGGCACGACCCTGGTGGAGTCGTTCGACGCCTTCATGAACCCGCCGTTCTTCCCCATCTGCTTCCGCGACCTGCCGGGTGGCATCGCCTTCCACGACGTGGCCGAGGAGTCCTGGATGGTCGGCCCGGCCCGGGTTACCGCCCGGTCGGTGCCCCATGTGGGCCGCACCTTCGGCTACCGGGTCGACTGGGAGGGCCGGTCGGTGGCCTACGTCAGCGACCACCAGCAGCCCGTCGACGATCCCCGGCGGGTGGCCGAGTCGGTCCTCGAGTTGGCCGACGGCGTGGACGTGCTGATCCACGACGCCCAGTTCACCCCTGAGGAGTTCACCGAGCGGTCCCACTGGGGCCACTGCACCGTCGACTACGCCCTCGAGGTGGCCCATCAGGCCGCCGTGGGCGAGCTGGTGCTCTTCCACCACGATCCGGCCCACGGCGACGATGACGTCGACCAACTGTTGGCTGGAGCAGAGGCACGGGCCGAGGCTCTCGACGTTGGTCGGGTGACGGCCGCCGCCGAGGGCGNCGTACGTCGCCTGGCGGCCCGGTCCGGTGCGCCGGCGACCGGTCCGGTCCCGGTCGGGGCCTCCCGCTAGCGTCCCCTCTCGATGGTGGCCGACCAGGGAGGGGACCCCATGGCGAGCGAAGAGCACGGCGACGGGNCGGAGATCGACGGCGACCTCTACCGCAAGGTTCTGGGTCGCTATCCGACCGGGGTGACCCTGGTGACGGCCATGGACGGTGACGAGCCACTGGCCATGGTCATCGGCTCGTTCGTGTCGGTGTCGATGGACCCGCCGTTGGTGGGCTTCCTCCCCGGCAAGGACTCCTACACGTGGGGTCGCATGGAGGGCGCTGGCGNGTTCTGCGTGAACGTGCTGGCTGACGACCAGGCCGACCTGTCCAACGCCTTCTTCCGCAAGGACGGCGACCCGTGGAAGGGCACCNGCTGGCAGCCGGCCGAGGGCACCGGCTCGCCGGCCATCCCGTCGTGNTTGGCGTCGATCGACTGCACTGTCCACGATGTGGTCGACGCNGGCGACCACTGGTTCGTGATGGGCCGGGTCGTCGGGGTGACGCACGTCGACGAGGGCTCGCCGCTGGTCTTCCTCGGCGGGCAGTACGGCTCCTACGCGGAGCAGGTCTGATGGCGGTCTACGCCCTCGGTGACCGGGTCCCGGACGTCGACCCGTCGGCCTACGTCCACCCCGACGCCATCGTCATCGGCAGCGTGGTGCTCGGACCGNGGGCCAGCGTGTGGCCCGGAGCCGTCCTNCGGGCCGACGACAACGAGATCCGCATCGGTGCCCGGACGTCGGTCCAGGACAACGCCGTGCTGCACTGCACCAGCCACCTGGCGACCGTCGTCGGCGAGGACGTCACCCTCGGGCACCTCTGCCACCTCGAGGGCTGCACCATCGAGGACGGGGCGCTGATCGGCGTGGGCGCCGTGGTACTCCACGAGGCGGTGATCGGGCGGGGCTCCATCGTCGGCGCCAACGCCATGGTCCGCAACGGCCAGGTCGTGCCCCCACAGTCGATGGCCCTCGGCGTGCCGGCCACCGTCCGCGAGGGCGTGGTGCCCGAGGACGCCAACATGGTCAACGCCGAGNCCTACGTGCAGCGGGGGAGGGAGTTCCGCGACACCCTCCGTCGGCTGGACTGACCCGTCCCGGGAATCGTCCTGCATCGCCCGATGGTCGCCACATCGCCCAGTCGGCCCGTCACGGGCGGGTTCGAGAATCACCGCTTTCNGTCTGACGGGCTGTCGCTGGCCGCCCACCTGGCCCGCCCGCCGGCTCNGGAACCGGGACGGGAGGTGCCTGGGGTGGTCATCGTGCACGGTTTCCCCAGCGGGCCCGATGGTGGCGCCAACTCGGTGGCCACCTTCCCCGAGCTGGCCTTCCGGATCGCCACCGAGATGGGGTGGNTGGCCATGGTCCCGCACCTGCGGGGCATGCCCGGCTCCGAGGGGTACTTCAGCCTCAGCGGCTGGCGGGACGACGTGGCCGCCGCGGCCGCCGACCTGCTGGTACAGGTCGGCGTGGGCCGGGTGTGGGCGGTCGGCTTCGGCAGTGGGGGCGCGTTGTCGATCTGTGCGGCGGCAGTCGACAACTCGATCAGCGGGGTGGGTGCCCTGGCAACCCCAGCCGACTGGGCGGACTGGGCGGCCAACCCACGGCGCCTCCTCCTGCACGCCCGCGACGCCGGTCTGGTCGATGACGACCGGTCCCCGTCGGACTTCGACCAGTGGACCGCGGAGCTGAAGGACCTGTCGGCCGAGGGGGCCGTGGCAGACCTGGCCCCACGCGACCTGCTGGTGGTGCACGGCAACGACGACGAGATCGTGCCCTCGTTGGACGCCCGGGTGGTGGCCGCCGCGCACGGCGCGGCCGACCTGAGGATGATCTCGGGTGCTGGCCACCACCTGCGCCACGACCCGCGGGCCATCGCCCTGCTCCTGGGCTGGCTGGACGGCCAGCGCCGACAGCACACCTGACGCGGCCGGGCCTCGATTCGGGCCCCGGGATTGTTACTATCCCCATAGGAGAAATCCCCCCGAGGAAGAAACCTCGCCGGGGCCGCCTCCCGAACCGCCAGGCAGGCCCACGCCTGCACGCCACGACCGGATCCGCCCGATCCGGTGACAGGAGATCCGCCGATGTCCGCTACCGATCTCGGACTCGACCTCAGCCGCTACAAGCTCGGCTGGAGCGACGAGGAGGACTACGTCTACAAGCCCACCAAGGGCCTGGACGCCGACATCATCCGCGAAATGTCGTGGATGAAGGGTGAGCCCGACTGGATGCGCGACTTCCGCCTCAAGTCCTACGACCGGTTCGGCCGGCGGCCCATGCCGTGGTGGGGCGGCGACATGTCGGGCATCGACTTCGACGACATCTACTACTACATCAAGCCCACCGAGTCGCTCAGCGACGACTGGGACGCGGTCCCCGAGTCGATCAAGAACACCTACGAGAAGCTGGGCATCCCCGAGGCCGAGCGGAAGTACCTGGCCGGGGTGACCGCCCAGTACGAGTCCGAGGTCGTGTACCACCGCAACCGGGAGGACCTCGAGGAGCAGGGAGTCATCTTCTGCGACATGGACACCGCGCTGCGCGAGCACCCGGAGATCGTGCGGGCCTACTTCGGCCGGGTCATCCCACCGAACGACAACAAGTTCTCGGCGCTCAACTCGGCGGTGTGGAGCGGCGGCTCGTTCATCTACGTGCCGCCCGGCGTCAAGGTCGAGATGCCGCTGCAGGCCTACTTCCGGATCAACGCCGAGAACATGGGCCAGTTCGAGCGCACCCTGATCATCGCCGACGAGGGCTCCGAGGTGCACTACATCGAGGGCTGTTCGGCTCCGGTGTACACCACCGACTCGCTGCACTCGGCGGTTGTCGAGATCGTGGTCAAACAGGCGGCCCGGGTCACCTACACGACAATCCAGAACTGGTCCTCCAACGTCTACAACCTGGTCACCAAGCGGGCCAGGGTGGAGGCCGAGGGCCACATGGAGTGGATCGACGGCAACATCGGCTCCCGCCTGACCATGAAGTACCCGGCCGTCGTGTTAGCCGGCCCCAAGGCCTCCGGCGAGGTGCTCTCGGTGGCGTACGCCGGCCCGGGCCAGCACCAGGACGCGGGGGCCAAGATGACCCACGCCGCGCCGGAGACCACGTCGAAGATCGTTTCCAAGTCGATCTCCAAGGACGGCGGGCGGACCAGCTACCGGGGCCTGGTGCGGGTCGAGGACGACGCCTACGGCTGCAAGAGCCACGTGCAGTGCGACGCCCTGATCCTCGACGACGACAGCATCTCCGACACCTACCCCTACATGGAGGTTGGCTCGGCCGACGCGGTGATCGGCCACGAGGCCACGGTGTCCAAGGTGGCCGACGACCAGCTCTTCTACCTGATGAGCCGGGGCCTAACCGAGGAGCAGGCCATGTCGATGGTGGTCAACGGCTTCATCGAGCCGGTCACCCGCACGCTGCCGATGGAGTACGCGGTGGAGTGGAGCCGCCTGATCGAGTTGCAGATGGAGGGCTCGGTCGGCTGACCCGGGGCCTCCAGGNGGGGCCCCATACCGGGACTGGTCGCCGTGGGGTGGGCCCACGCGACACACTGGCACCATGCCGATGCGCCAAGACTGCAAGCACTTCGAGAGTCGCAGCTACCCCAACGGGGACACGGTCCGCAAGTGCGACCTGGACCTCGCCCCTGAGGCCCCCTGGCGCTGCCCGGAGGACTGCCCGTCGTTCACCAAGCGCCGTGTCGACGTGAACTGGAGCCACGGCACCCTCGTCACCCCGGAGACCCCCGACGAGCCCGAGGGCCTGGGCACCGACGACAGCATCGCCGCGCTGCTGGACGCGGCCGAGGACATCGTGAACGAAGCGGGAGCCCGGGTGATGGCCGACCTGGACGCCGAGCGGTCCGGGAAGGGCCGGTTCCGACGCGGCGGGAAGGGTTCCGGGAAGAAGCCCGGCGGGAAAAAGCGGCGCTGGCGCTAGGCCCTGGTCAGGCGGGCCTCCACCATGGCGTCCAGGGTGACGTGGACGGCCTAGCTCGACTCCTCGGCCACCACCAAGGTGTCCATCCCGATCCGCTCCAGCACGCCCTCGACGTCCTCGGTGCTGCTGCGGGTCCAGATCCGCCTGCCCGGCCGGTCCACCAGGAGCCGACCCACCGCAGAATGGAGGTCCAGGCGCTCGGCGGAATCCGCGGCGGGCCGGTCGCCGACCAGGTTGGGAGCGCCGGCCGGGAGCCGGATCGCCTCGACGGTCGACCGATCAGCGACAGGTCGCCGTCGTTGAGGCGGACGGCCACCAGGTCGCGGCCCAAGGCCTCGATGCGTCTGTCCGGCCGGGATCNTTTGGCCAGCACCAGCTCCACCGGCTCCGCCCGTTCCACCATGTCCAGCAGTAGGCCGACCAGGTGAGCCGACTCCTCGCCCTGAAGCCGGAGCCACGATCCCTCGCCCAGGCGACGAACGGCGTCGGCCACGTCGGCCTCGGCGGTGAACCGGCGCAGGGCATGGTCGGGGTCCTCGACGAAGGGCTCTTCGGAGGCCGGACTACCCATCGGGACGAGGCTGACCCCGACCGCTTGTAGCCTGTCCGCCTGCCCATGGAGTCGACCAGCGTCACCCTCACCGTGCCCGGCAACGACCTGATGTCGGAGTTGGTGGGCGAGCAGGACACCCTGCTCCGCCGCGTCGAGGGGGCGTTCCCCGGTTCGGCCATCCACGTGCGGGGCAACGCCATCACCATCGACGGCGAGCACGCGCCGACCGTCCAACTGGTCTTCGCCGAGNTGGTGGCTCTGCTCCAGAAGGGCCTGGTCGTCGACGAGCGAACCCTGGACCGGGCCATCGACATGGTCCGGGCCGACGAGAAGCCCTCGGAGGTGCTGACCACCGAGATCCTCCGGACGTCGCGGGGCAAACCGGTNCGGGCCCGCTCGGCCGGCCAGAAGCGGTANGTGGATGNGGTGACCGGGGGGATCGTGACCTTCGCCGTGGGCCCNGCCGGGACCGGCAAGAGCTGGCTGGCCGTGGCCATGGCCGTCCNNGCCCTNCAGGCCGGCCAGGTGGACCGCATCGTNCTGACCCGACCACTGGTCGAGGCCGGGGAGCGGGTCGGGTTCCTGCCCGGCGACCTGATGGCCAAGGTGGACCCGTACCTACGGCCCCTGTACGACGCCCTTTTCGACATGGTCGACGCCGAGACCGCCCAACGCCTCCTCGACCGGGGTCAGGTGGAGGTGGCCCCGCTGGCCTTCATGCGTGGCCGGACGCTCAACAACAGCTTCGTCATCCTCGACGAGGCCCAGAACACGACCCCCGAGCAGATGAAGATGTTCCTGACCCGGGTCGGGTTCGGTTCGAGGGTGGTGGTGACAGGCGACATCAGCCAGGTCGACGTGCCCGGGGGCCGCAGCGGCCTCGACGGCCTGGAACGCACCCTGGCCGGCATCGACGGCCTTTCGTTCGTGCGGCTCGGCGCCCGGGACGTGGTCCGCCACCGGATAGTCCAGGACATCGTCGAGGCCTATGACCGCGAGGCAGGTGCCCGGGAGGTCGGCCAGAGCGCGACGGGCGACCGTCCGTGAGCGGATCGCTTCGGGTGGTCGTTGACGACGAGCGAGACGACCCCGACCCTGCACACCCCGTCGACGTCGACCGGTGGGGTGCGCTGGTCGGAGACGTCCTGGCTGCCGAGGGACTGGATGGACGTGACCTCGAGGTCCATCTGCACTTCGTCGACGAGGGGCCGATGGCCGGGCTCAACGCCGAGCACATGGGTGGCGATGGACCGACCGACGTGCTGTCGTTCCCGATCGACCATCCGGCCGAGGTTCCGGACGACGTGCCGGCGTTGCTCGGCGACGTCGTCGTCTGCCCGTCGGTGGCCGCCCGTCAGGCGCCCGGCCACGCCGGCGACTACCCGTCGGAACTGGCCCTCCTGGTGGTACACGGCGTCCTCCACCTGCTCGGACACGACCATGCCGAACCCGTCGAGGAAGCGGCCATGAAGGCCCGGGAGCAGGAACACCTGGGCCGCCACGGGGTGGTTCGGCCGTGAGCCTCGGCCTGGCCGTCGTCCTGTCGTCGGTCCTGATGGCGGCCTCCGGAGTCCTGGTGGCCGTCGGCACAGCGTTGCTCCACGTCCGTCGGGCCCGGGCCAGCGTGCTCCTGGAGGAACAGGCGGTTGACGCTCCGGCCTCCGGCACCCGCAACGGTCCCGTCGAGTCGACGGACGGCGATGGGGTACCGGTCCCCGCCGACGGTGGGCGGGCGGAGCGGATGGTGGCCCTGCTGGAGGACCGCGTGCGGTCGCTGGCTGTGGTCCATCTGCTGGTCCTGGGGTGTCGCCTGTCCTCCGTCGCGGTGCTCGCCGTCGTGGTGGCCGGCCGGTCCGGTGCCCGCTGGGTAGTGGTGGCCGTCGCTCTTCTCGTGCTGGTCGGCTACGTGCTGGCCGACGTGGTGCCTCGTGCCGTCGCCCTCCGGGCGGTGGACGACGTGGTCCTCCGA
>PBUO01000100.1 GCA_002727895.1 Acidimicrobiaceae bacterium
AGGCCATCAGTCAGGGGGCCTCGGGCTCGTGGCAGATGGACAACCGGTCGCGCACGATGCTGGACCGGAAGTTCGACCATGGCTTCGCCATCGACTGGATGCGCAAGGACTTCGGCATCGTGTTCGACGAGGCCGAGCGCATCGGAGCCACGCTGCCCGTCACGGCGATGGTCGACCAGTTCTACGCCCGGCTCCAGAGCGAGGGACACGGTCGCTGGGACACCAGCGCCCTCATCGAACTGCTCCGCGACGATTGATCTCGGGCAGTGGCTGGAAAAGCCACCCAAGGGGAAGCGGGCCCCTAGAGGGTGGAAAGGGGCGCGGGTTTAGCCCACGGGCTCCGGGCCAGCCACCGTGGTGCGGTTGAGCTCCCGCCGTTGACCTCCGTAGTCGTTCAACGCCAGGTGCTGGGTGGTCCGGTTGTCCCACAGCACCACGTCGCCATCCGACCAGCGGTGCCGGAACGTGAACCGCACGTGTGTGGTGAAGTCGTGCAGCCAGCGCAGCAACTTCTTCTCGTGGGCGCCACCCTCGTCGGTGCCGTCGCCGATACCCGGGCCACGGAGCCCCCGGACGTAGGTGCCGTTGAAGAACAGGCTGCGCTTCCCCGTCTCCGGGTGGGTGACCAGCAGCGGATGTTCCCGGGTCTCGTGGGCCGACTCCGACGTCCGGATGTCCATGCCCGACAGCCCCGAATGCAGGCCCTGCTGGGCGGGGGAGTAGCTGGCCGATGCCGAGTGCACTGCCGTGACCTGCTCCAGCGCCTGGCGCATCTCCTCGGGAAGCTGGGCACACGCGGTGGTCATCGACGCCCACACGGTGTCGCCGCCCACGTCGGGGACATCGATGGCGTGCAGCACGGTGAACGCCGGCGGGGCATCCAGGAACGAGAAGTCGCTGTGCCACACCCCTCCGAAGTTGAATGCCGCGGGCTCGCTGGCCTCCTTGACGACCTTGATGACCTCGGGGTGCTCCGGCACCGGCTGCACGAACGGCACCGGCGAGTAGTCGCCCAGCAGGTGGCTGAACCCGGCTTGCTCCTCAGGCGACAACCCCTGCCCGGGGACCACCAGCACCTCGTGCTCGATTAGGGCTGCACGCAACTCAGCCACCACCCCCGGGTCCATGTCGGGGCCCAACTCGACCCCCTCGGCCCGGGCACCCAACACCCCGGTCAACCGGGAGACGGTCATTCCCACGGGGTCGACCCTAGGTCGGGGGCAACCCGTCCGTATTTATCTGGGACCGATCGGCCTGTGGTTCTTCAACGGCTGGGGGCCCACACGGCAGGGGTGCCCAACCGGCCGTGCGAGGAGCTGACGGCGAGGCTGGCCACGCTGACCGGCGCCCTCTGGCGGGACGAGGTGCCTGGCGGACTAGAGAATCTGCGACAGGAACAACTTGGTGCGCTCTTCAGCGGGGTTGGAGAAGAACATCTCCGTCGTGTTCTGTTCCACAATCTGTCCACCCTCCATGAAGAAGAGCCGGTCGGCCACCTCCTTGGCGAACCCCATCTCATGGGTCACCACCATCATCGTCATGCCCGACAGCGCCAGCGCCTTCATGACGTCCAGCACTTCCTTGATCATCTCCGGATCCAGGGCCGACGTCGGCTCGTCGAACAGCATGATCCGAGGCTCCATTGCCAGGGCGCGGGCGATCGCGACGCGCTGCTGCTGTCCACCTGACAACTGGCCGGGGTACTTCTGAGCCTGCTCGGGGATCCCTACACGCTCCAACAGGGCCATCGCCTGAGCCTCGGCTTCGGCCCGAGGCTTCTTGCGCACCCATATGGGAGCCAGGGTCACGTTGTCCAAGATGGTGAGGTGTGGGAAGAGGTTGAACTGCTGGAAGACCATTCCGACCTCAGAGCGCACCTTCTCGATGTTGCGCAGGTCGTTCGTGAGCTCCACGTCGTCGACGACGATGCGCCCCTCCTGATGGATCTCAAGACGGTTGATGCAACGGATCCACGTGGACTTCCCGGAGCCGGACGGTCCGAGCACCACCACGACCTCCTGCTCCTTGATGTTCGCCGAGACCCCGTCCAGCGCCTGGAAGTCGCCGTACCACTTGGACACGTTCTCGCACACGATCATGTCCCGCGCCCCGGACAGGTCGCGGGTCTGGTTGCCGGTCGGCTCGGTTGGTGTCATATCGGTCATGGCTGAAACCTCACAGGACTCGAGAGAATCATCTAGCGCTCGCCCAGGCCCGTGCGCTGCTCGAGGCGCTGGCTGGCCTTGGACATCTGGTAGGCGAATATCCAGTAGATCACGGAGACGAAGAGCAGGTTCTCCTTGGTGCTGCCCATGAACTCTGTCTGGCCGGGAATCACGATCCTTCCGATGTACAGGACGTCGAACACGCCGATGATGGCCAGCAGCGACGTCTCCTTGAAGACGCCGATGCAGTGCCCGACCAGCGGCGGGATGGCGACCCGGAGTCCCTGCGGCAGCACGATGAAGAGCGTCTTCTGAGCGGTCGTCATGCCGACGGCGTCGGCGGCCTCGTGTTGGCCCCTCGTCACCGACTGGAGGCCGCCCCTGACGTTCTCAGCCAGATAGGCCGACGAGAACAGCACGTAGCCGATGACGACGGCGGCGACCTCCCCCAGGTGCATCCCTCGTGGAAGGAACAGCGGCACCATGATCGAGAAGAAGATCAGGATCGTGATCAAGGGGACGCCGCGCACGAACTCGATGAACCAGGTGGCAAGTAGTCGGAAGATGGGCATGGTCGAGGTGCGGGCCAGGGCGAGGGCGATCCCCAGGGGGAACGACAGCACGATCGTGAAGACGGCGACCATGAGGGTGATGGAGAAGCCGCCGATGAAGAACCCGCCTGGAACGGAGACCGTCGAAGGGGTGTTGATGGCCGTGATGAGCCACGACATCACGCCCAGGACCCCCAGCCAGCCAAGGACGTAGCGCTTTCGGTTTCGTGGTCCACCCGCGAATGTCGGTGCCGCCAGGGCGAAGATGGCCAGCAGGAGCATGTCGAGGCGCACGACCATCCGCATCGGGGTCAGGAAGGTGCAGAAGCCGACCACCAAGATCGTCACGGCGAGGATTCGGCCTGCCTCCCCGGTCGAGGGGCGTGTCAGCCACGAGAGGATCACAGACCCACCCAGCGCGTAGGCGGCGAAGATCGGCAGGTCGGTGCTGATCACGTGCCCCATGTCGAACGACGGGTCCCGCAGCACCAGGTAGATCAGCACCGGCGGTGCCAGAAGCCACAAGATCAGGAGGGTGATCCGGGTCGGGTTGACCGGCAGGCGTTCACGGATCACGCCACCCATCAGATAAGCCGCCACGGCGATGAGCAACATGATCGTCCAAGGGAGTTTGGTGGTCAGCGCCACCGTGCCCGATTCGGCTAGCACCCTCGGTTGACGACTCGGGATGTAGGTGTGGTGGCCATAGGGGACCACCCACAATGACGCCACGAGTCCGGCCAGCGTGACCACCAGCACCGTCAGGGAACTGACCGTCCGCTCCGCGCCACCCTTGCTCGCCGATCGACGAACGCCCTCTCCGATCACGGCTACGCAAGCCGCAGCGAGCGTCCACTGGATGGTGGCCGAGGCACTGAACGGGGCGAGTAGGGCGAGGAGGAGGAGGAGTGCGGCTCCTGCCAGCAGCTTCCTTCCCAGTCTCGCCAAGGGGATCGATGACCCCGCCCGCCAGACGGCCATCGAGATGGACGTGAGGACGATGATGACGGCGAGGCTGAACCAGACGCGGATGTACTGCTCATCGGGGTATGCCCGAGTGAAGAACAGCTGCATGTTGGTTGCCGTGCTGTTCCACTGGCGGATCGGGTTGAAGATGAAGGAAAGGAGTGCCCGGGCGATGGCCAGCAGGACGATCGAGGTGACGATGGTCAGGGCGGAACTGAAGGGACTCGAGAAGAGGTTCTCCTTCACCCACTGGCGAGGCGGGAGCCTGGTGACTTCCGGTGGCGGGGCGCCAGAAGCACTTCCTGCCGCGGTGGCACTCGACGTCTCGGACATCAGCGTTCCACCAGTCGCATTCTGACGTTGAACCAGTTGACGATCACCGAGATCGTCAGCGAGCAGCTCAGGTAGAAGAGCATCCAGATGGCGACGACGGGCAGGGTCATCCCGGTCTGGTTGAACACGGTGGTTCCGACCTGGACCATGTCGCTCATGCCTACGGCAACGGCCAGGGAGGTGTTCTTGGTCAGGTTCAAGTACTGGTTGCCTGTCGGCGGCAGGATGACTCGAAGCGCCTGGGGGAGCACCACGTGGCGGATGATCTGCCCGCGGCCGAGGCCGACGGCTTTGGCCGCCTCGGTCTGGCCCTTGGGGACGGCCAGGATTCCTCCCCGGACGTTCTCGCCGATGAACGCAGACGTGTAGAAGACGACGGCGAAGAACACCGAAGCGAAGCCGAGGGACATGGTCAGGCCGTTGGTGCCGTAGTTCGGGAACTTGCCCTTTTGGACGATGTCGGGGCGCATGGCGTCGAACGGTCGAGCCGCGCCGTTGACGTCGAACTTGTCGGCCATGACCTCGAACAGGTCTCGGCCACTGTTGAGCGTCCACGCCGAGAAGCCGGTCCAGCGGGCTATCAGAACGACGACAGCCAGTGACGCCAATGCGGTGAAGGCAATCCGGAACCAGTCGTCGTCGGAGATCGAGAGGTGCCCGATGGCGCTGCGGCGACTGGAGATGAAGCGGTGAATCCATGCTGCTGCGAGGCCAACCGAGATGATTGCGAACACCACTTGCGCGACGGCATTCGGGATCGAGTCGAGCACATCGGCCACGCCGCCGAAGACAGGACCGAGCCAGGAGAAGATGGGGTGCACGAACAGGCCGATCAATCCGAAGGCTGCGACCGTTCCCAATGCCCAGAGGGGCGGCGACGCGTGGGCACCCGTCCTGTCTTGGACCGCCTGACGATGGCGGCGGACGAAGTACCCCACCACTGCGCCGACCAGGACGACGACAGCCCACTGGTAGAAGCCATCGGCGATGAAGAAGCGAGGCATCGAGATGCCCTTGTTCGATATGTGGAGCCAGCCGTTGACAGGACCGGTGTCGAGGCCTACCCGCGGTAGCGCCGTCAGGGCCGAGTAGATGAGGACCATCTGCACCAGCAGTGGGACGTTCCTCAGCACCTCGACCCACCCAGTGGCGATACGCCGGACTATCCAGTTGTCGGACAAGCGGGCTAGGCCGACGACCACCCCGAGGACGCTGGCGAAGAAGATCCCCGAGATGGAGAGGCGAAGGGTGTTGACCATGGCGGCCCAGAGCGCCCGGCCACCGGTGTCCGGGTGGGTGTCGATTCCCTCGCTTATCTGGATGTCTACGGGGCGTTCGAGGAAGTCGAACTCGGTGTTGATGTTTCGAGCCCGGAGGTTGTCCCCGGCCTGGCTCGCCAGGAACCACATGGTGCCCAGCACCGCGACGAGCAGGAAGAGCTGCGTCGCCCACTTGAGGACGATCACGTCACGCCAAAGCGGTACCCGCTGCGATACCCGTTCTCGGGTGGTGGAGGCCGTCGTCATCGGCGTTGGCTCAACTGGTGGGTGAGAGGATCAGGGAGGACGCGCCCGGGGGTGCGCCGAATGGTCGACAGTACCCGCGCTCTGGGAATGGCGACGCGAAGGGTCCCGGGGCCCGAGAGCTTTTGCTCTCGGGCCCCGGGACCTTCAAGAGTGCCAGTCTCTGGTCTATCTAGCGCGCCGGCGGGGCGTAGATCAGGCCACCGTCGAGCCAACCGGCGTTGGCGCTGCCCTCGCGGTACAGGCCAACCGGGTTCAGGTTGCGGTCGTAGACCTCGCCGTAGTTGCCGACCTGCCTGATCACCTGGTGGAAGGCGTCGGCGGACAGACCCATTCCGGTCTGCAACTCGCCCTCACCGCCGCAGAGGCGTCCAACCTCGGCCTCGGCCGAGGCGCACTCGCCGTCGACGTTGGCCGACGTGATGCCGTACTCGTCCATGATGATCATGGCGTAGACGGTCCAGTTGACCGCATCGGCCCACGCGGAGTCGTTCTGGCCGTAGGTCGGGCCGAGCGGCTCCTTGGAGATCGGCGTGGACGGGAAGATCACCCACTCCTGATCGGCGGGCTGCTGCTTGACCTTGCGACCAACGAGCGCCGAACCGTCGGTGGTGGTGACGTCGCAGCCACCGGCGATGAACGTCTCGTAGACCTCGTCGCTGGTCTCGAAGCCGAGCAGCGTGATGTCGGCGCCAGCCAGCAGAGCGGCCTCGGCAATGTTCTTCTCGGTGGTCGTACCCACGTTGGTGCACACCACGGCGCCGTCGATGTCGGCGACAGTGCTGGAAGCTGAGAAGCCGTCACTCACTCGGGCCATCAACTGCTGGCCGTCGTAGTAGGTGGTCGGACCAAAGTCCATGCCCACCGAGCTGTCACGGCTCTGGGTCCAGGTGGTGTTTCGCATGAGGACGTCCACGTCACCGGTCTGCACGGCGGTGAAGCGCTCCGAGGCAGTCAAGGCCACGAAGTTCACGGCGTCGGCATCGCCGATCACCGCGGCAGCGACCGCACGACAGAAGTCGGCGTCGATGCCGGTGACCGAGCCATCGGCCTGGGTCTCCGAGAACGCCACGGCCGAGCCGCTGACGCCACAGTTCAGGGTGCCACGGGCCTGGACCACGTCCAGCAGGCTGCCCTCGGCGACGACCTCGACCTGGGCGGTCGTGGTGGTCTCGGCGGCCGTGGTGGCGGGCGCAGCGGTGGTCGCCGGAGCGGCCTCCTCGCTGTCGCTGCCGCACGCTGCGGCGACCGCGCCGATGATCAAGAACAGGGCAAAAATCTTGAAGAGCTTGCTCTTCATAAGGTGAACCCCCTCCGGTTCGTTGGTTTTTCCCGCCGCGCAGGAGGAGTTCCACCTGCGCCGGGCGCCGACCCTCGTTGGCCAGCGCCGCCCAAGGCTAAGGGGTCAGCATCCAATCGGACAACTGGAGCTCATGCAGTCTCTGCATAAGCACTCACTGATCGGCGGGGAGCGAACGATCAGGGGTCGATCAGGAGTCGGAGTGGACCTCGGCCAGGGCTCCCGTGTCCACGTCGTACACGTGGCCAGCGACATCGTCCCGGTGGAGCAGGAACGGGCAGGCCCGGAGCCTGCGGATCGACTCCCGGACGCTGTCGGACGGATCGGCGAAGGAGCCCGGGGCCCAGACCGGGCGCTGGCCGGCGTCGGCGGCGAGATCGGTGAGGAACCCCTCCTGGTCGAGGCCCTCGACGCCGCACCGGGTGTGGTGGAGGAGCACGATCCCGGTGGTGCCCAGCAGGCGCTGCGACAGGCACAACGATCGGACCACGTCGTCGGTGAGGATGCCACCGGCGTTGCGGATCACGTGTGCCGCGCCCGGTTCCAGGCCCAGTACCCGGGCCGGGTCCAACCGGGCGTCCATGCACGCCACCACGGCCAGTTTCCTCGAGGGAGCGGCGCTCTGGGGGAGATCCCGCGCCAAGTCCCGGGAGAGCTCCTCGGGGGTTGAGTCCACGCTCAGTTCACCTGCTTGGCCATGCCCTCCCAGAAGGGGGCACGGAGCTTGAACTTCTGCAGCTTTCCGGTGGCCGTGCGGGCCAGCTCGTCGCGGAACTCGACGGTGGTCGGGCACTTGAAGTGGGCCAGGCGTTCCCGACAGTGGTCGATCAGTGCCCGCTCGTCCGGGGCGCCTTCGTCCAGAAACTCGGCGTCCGGTGTCAGGACGACCAGGGCCTTGATGGTCTCGCCCCACTTCTCGTCGGGGACGCCGATGACGGCCACCTCGGCCACCGCCGGATGCGAGAACAGGGTGTCCTCCACCTCGATCGACGAAACGTTCTCGCCACCCGAGATGATGACGTCCTTCTTGCGGTCGGTGATGGTGGCGAAGTTCTCGTCGTCGATGGTCGCCCCGTCGCCGGTGTGGAACCAGTCGTCGGCCAGGGCCTCGGAGGTGGCCTCTGGCTGGTCCCAGTAGCTCTTCAGGACGTGGTTGGTGCGGGCCAGCAACTCGCCCTCTGGCGACGTGGTCAGGGTGACGCCCAGGGCGGGGGCGCCGGCCCGTGACAGGCGGGCCGCCCGCTCGGCCGGGGTGTCGTCGTCCCACTCGGCCCGGTCGCGGTTCATGGTCAGCAGCGGGGCGGTCTCGGTCAGACCGTAGATCTGGATGAACTCCCAGCCCAGCTCGGTCTCGACGCGCTCGATGGTCCGGGTGGGCGGCGGGGCGCCGGCCACCACGATCCGCATGGTGCCCGTGCCGGGGATCTCGCCGTCCCAGTCGGCCGCCGCATCCAGCACCGCCGCGATGACCGCCGGGGCGCCACACAGCAGCGTCACGCCGTGCTGTTCGATGCGGCGCAGGATCTCGGCGCCGTCGACCTTGCGGAGCACGATGTGCCTGCCGCCCATGCCGGTCATGGCGTACGGCATGCCCCAGCCGTTGCAGTGGAACATGGGCAGGGTGTGCAGGTAGACGTCGCGGTCGTTCACGCCGGTCTGCCAGCCGAACACCGCGGCGTTCAGCCATAGGTTCCGGTGGGTCATCTCTACGCCCTTGGGGCGGGCGGTGGTGCCGCTCGTGTAGTTGATGGTGGCCGTGGCGTTCTCGTCCGGGGTCCACGGACGGGGCTCCACGCCCTCCACGAACAGGGCGTCGGACTCCTCGCCGGCCAGCAGCCGGGTCCCGACCTTCACGTCGCCCAGATCGGCCTCGAGCTCGGGGTCCATGATGAGCACGTCGGCGCCCGAGTGGTCGACGATGTACTGGACCTCCTCGGCGTTGAGTCGGAAGTTGATGGGCACGCCGACCCGTCCGAAGGCGCTGGTGCCGAACAGGAAGACCAGTAGCCGGGCCGCGTTGTGGCTGACCATGGCCACCCGGGCGCCGTGGTCGAGGCCCATGCCGTCCAGGCCGGAGGCCATGGCCCGCGACAGCTCGGCCACCCGGCGGTATGTCAGGTCGGGGAGCGGCGGGGCCACCTGGTCGGGTTCGTCGACGAAGGCGATCCGGTCGCCGTACACCAACTCGGCCCGGCGGAGGTGGTCGGCGATGGTCAGCGGAACCTGCATGGGGCGTGCTCTCCTGGGCTCTGCACTCGGGCCACGCGGCGTCGGTCGCCTCGGGGCGGATGGCCGAGACTAGTTGTCGGGCCCAGGGCGGCCGGAATGGGAGCCGGCCGGATTCCGGTCCCCGGAGGTCGGGCGGCAGGGCGTACGATTCGGCCCGTGGATCAGGATCCTGTGCTGGACGAGTACCGCTCCAGCATCGACAACATCGACGCCGCGCTCATCCACCTGCTGGCCGAGCGCTTCAAGGTCACCCGTCGGGTGGGCGCCCACAAGGTGGCCGCCGGGCTGCCACCGGCCGACCCCGACCGGGAGGCCGCCCAGGTGCAACGCATGCGCGACCTGGCCGAGTCGGCCGGCCTCGACCCGGTGTTCAGCGAGAAGTTCCTTCGCTTCGTGATCGACGAGGTAATCCGTCACCACGAGGTCGCCGGAGATGGGTTTGCCGGAAACGGCGGGGGCTAGCCCTCCGGTCTTGCTCCCGGAAGTAGGCCCTCAGCCCTCGGCCATCTCCCGGTCCTTGGCTACCTCGTCGAGCTCCGCGTACTCCTCGCCGGTGTCGACCCAGTCCTCGAACTCGATCACGCCGATGTCGGTGAACCGGTCGCGCAGCCAGCCGTCGCCAGCATCCAGCAGTCCCAGCTTCTTGCAGTTGGGCACGATCTTCGAAAACAGCAACTTCTGGAACAGTCGCAGCTCGTCGGGCATCTCGAGGGTGAACTTGACCATGTCCTTCACCGGCACGCCCATGCGCTCCCACACCTCCTGGCGCATGAACCGGTCCCGCATCCGCAGTGCCGCCTCGAAGGCGAACTCCTGGCGGTCCCGCAGTTCGGCCACCGTGAGCTCCTGGTACACCTCCTGGAGGCTGAGCACGCCAAATGCCACGTGGCGGGCCTCGTCGGACATGACGTAGCGCAGCAGCTTCTTGAGCAGCGGCTCCTCGGTGGTCTGGTGCATGAAGCCGAAGGCGGCCAGAGCCAGCCCCTCGACCATGATCTGCATGCCCAGGTAGGTCATGTCCCACCGGCTGTCCTCGAGGATGTCGTCCAGCAAGGCGCCGAGGTGGGTGTTGACCGGGTACTTGATGCCGTCGAGCTTCTGGTCGAGGTACTGGGCGAACACCTCGACGTGGCGGGCCTCGTCGACCACCTGGGTGGCCGCGTAGTACTTGGCGTCGATCCACGGGACGGTCTCGACGATCTTGGCGGTGCACAGAAGGGCTCCCTGCTCGCCGTGCATGAACTGGCTGAGGCTCCAGTTCATCGACTCGACGCCGACCTCCGCCCACTCGTCCTCGGTCAACTTGTGGAGCGGAGACTCGGGGTTGTCGGCGAAGTAGGCCACCTCGTCGGGATTGGCCGGAGCCAAGACGGCGTACGGGTCGACCTCGATCGACCAGTCCAGGTCGGTCTGGCCATTCCACTGCGAGGTCTTGGCCTTCTCGTAGAGCTTGTCGAGGCTGGCCCGCTCGCCCTTGTCGTAGCGCCAAGTGAAGATGGCATCGGCGTTGTCCTCGACCGTGCTGATGAGCGAGGTCATGTCCTCGTTGGAGCGCGAGAAGTCCATGATCCGGTCCGGGTCGTTGGCGTACGCCCGGAAGTCGAACTGATCGTCGGACACGTACTCGCTTCCGGTGAGTGGCTCGGTGGCGGTCATGGTGGTGGCTCCTGGGTAATGGATCGGGCGGGTCGGGGCTGGCGGGTCAGTGGGTGGGCTGGTCGATGACCTCGACGCCCTCGAGGTTGTCCGGGTCGAAGCCGGCCGGTTCCTGGTCGGCCCCTTCCTGGTCGGACAGGCGCCCCTCCAGGTTGAGGGCCTCGGCGGTGTTCTCCCAGTCCTCGTACTCGATGATGTTCATCTCCTGGAAGCGCTCCCGCAGCCACCCGTCCCGGTGGTCGAGCAGGCCGAGCTTCTTGCAGTTGGGAACGATCTTGGAGAACAGGATCCGTTGGAAGCGGCGCTGCGCCTCCNGATCGGGGAGCGCGGCCTGGATCTCCTCGTTCGAGATTCCGAAGGCAGGCCACAGCTCGGCGTTCAGGGTGCGACGCCGCATCTGCTCGCAGGCCTCGTAGGCGAACTCCTGGCGGAGGCGGAACTCGTCGGCCGGCAGGTCGTCGTAGATCTCGCGGAGCGACAGGATCCCGAAGGCCACGTGCCGGGCCTCGTCGGCCATCACGTAGCGCAGCAAGTTCTTGAGCAGCGGCTCCTGGGTGGTGCCCAGCATCATGCCGAAGGCGGCCAGGGCCAGGCCCTCGATGACCACCTGCATGCCGAGGTAGACGAGGTCCCACCGCTCGTCGGTGAGCACGGCGTCCAGCAGCGACTTCAGGTTCTCATTGATCGGGTAGGTCGTCGGCATCTTCTCGTCGAGNTACCGGGCGAACGCCTCGACGTGCCGGGCCTCGTCGACCACCTGGGTGGAGCCGTAGTACTTGGCCTCGATCCACGGCACGGCCTCCACCAGGCGGGCCGTGCACAGGAGGGCGCCCTGTTCGCCGTGNAGGAACTGGCTGAGCGAGGCGCACTGGGAGTGGACGGCGAACTCCACCCACTTGTCGTCGTCCCATCCGGCCACCGGGGAGCCCTTGACGTCGAGCAGGGAGCGGGCCGGGAAGCCGGCCGGGATGCCGGCCACCTCCTCCTGGAGGCGGACCATGCGCTCGGGGTCGACGTCGATCGACCAGTCGAGGTCGTCGCTGACGTTCCACTGGGCCCGCTTGGCCTTCTCGTAGAGCCGGTTGAGGCCGTCTCGGCCACGCTCGTAGTCCCAGGTGAACTGGGCGTCGAAGTCGGCACGGACCTTGTCCAGCAGGTCGCCGAACGCGGCCTCCCCGGATGCGACCGCGTCGGCGCTGACTGCGGGGGTTTCGTTCTCGGTGATGGTCACGGGTGCTCTCCGGTGGGGGGTGGGCCGGTAGGGGTGTCCTTGCTGGCGGCCTTGGCGTCCAGGCTGGCGATCACCCGGTCGAGGACGTCGTGCCACGAGTCCGGGTCGGGGAGGTCCATGCCCAGCGACCGGGTCATGAGCATCCCGAAGCCGATGGCGTGGGCCAGGCGGACCACGGCCAGTTCATCGAGGTGGGGGTCGAACAGGCCGGCGTGCGTGCCCTCGTCGACCAGCTTNCCGAGGCGCCGGTCCTCCTCGGCGACGCGTTCCCGGAGGCGGTCGGCCAGGTCCGGGTCGCGGCGGGCGGCCACCATGGCCTCGAGGAACAGGACGTGACCGCCGTGCAGGTCGTCAAGCAGGTGGTCGCCGAGGGTGGACAGGACCTCGGGGGCCGGCAGGCGTTTACTCCGGTCCGACGGGCCGGAACCCTTGAGCACCGCGTCCAGGGCGTCGGGCACGTGGTGGTCGACGGCCTCCAGCAGCAGTTCAGCCTTGCCGCCGTACCGGCTGTAGATGGCCCCGGTGGTCACCCCGGCCCGGCGGGCGATCTCGGCCACACCGGCCTTCTCGTAGCCCTTCTCGGCGAACACCTCGGCCGCCGCGTGCAGCAGGCGGTGGGTGAGCGGGTCGGACCCGGAGCCGTCTCCAACGACTTGCTCGGCCTGAGTCTCCCGTCCTGCCACGAGTCGATAATAACCATTATTCGCCACCGGTCAAGGCGGGCCCCCGGCCAGGCGCCCCCTAGGGTCGCCGGCGACGGGCCGGTCGTCGGCCCGCGAGAGGGGGCCAGGTGACCGATCGCGTGAGGCTCCGGGTGGAAGGCGCCATCGCCACCATCACCAACGACAACGTGGACAAGCACAACGCCTTCGACGACGAGATGGACGCCCGCCTCTTCGAGATCCTGGGCGAGCTCCAGGACCGTCCCGAGGTGCGGGCCGTGGTCTGGCGGGGCGAGGGGCCGTCGTGGTCGTCGGGCCGCGACGTGTCCGCAATTGGCGCCAACGTCACCGACCTGACCCATCACGAACTGATGGTCCGCGGGCACCGGGGCATCCAGCAGCTGTGGGACCTCGACGCCCCGGTCATCGCGGCCATCCGCGGATGGGCCATCGGCGGCTCGTTCCAGCGGGCGCTGCTCTGCGACATTCGGATCGCGGCCACCGACGCCCGGTTCATGCTCCCCGAGTTGGCCCACGGGGTCATCCCGGACACCGGTGGCATGGGGGTGCTGTACGAGATGTGTGGCCACGGCCTGGTGTCGGACATGGTCCTGACCGGCCGTCGGCTGTCGGCCGACGAGGCGCTGCACCACGGCATCGTGTCCCGGGTCGTCGAGCCCGACGAGCTCGACGCCACCGCCTACGAGATGGCCGAGAAGGTGGCCGCCGCCCCGGCCGTAGCCGTGAAGCTGGCCCGACGGGCCATCGGCCACCTAGCCCGACCCGCCCAGCGGGCGTCGATGGACGACGAGTTGATCTACCAGACCTTCCTCAACCGCAGCGACGACTTCGCCGAGTTCCGGGCGGCGCGGACCGAGGATCGCCAGCCCCGCTACCGGGGGAGCTGAACACGTGGTCGGAGCCCCGCCGCCTCCTGAGGATGGTGCCTCTGCGCTCCCCGCCGGGACCTTCGCCGGCGAGACCGTTCTGGTCACCGGAGGGGGCACGGGCCTGGGCCTGGCCATCGCACTGGAGTTCGGACGCCTGGGCGCCTCGCTGGTGCTGGCCAGCCGGGGGGACGAGCACCTGGCCGCCGGGGCCGAGGCCCTATCGGCCATCGGGACCGAGGTGGCCACCGTGGCCTGCGACATCCGCGACCCCGAAGCGATCGCCGTCGCCTTCGACGCGGCCGAGGGCGCCTTCGGGCTGCCGGGCGTGCTGGTCAACAACGCGGCGGCCAACTTCCCGTCGCCGGCCGAGGACCTGTCGCCCAACGCCTGGCGGACCGTGGTCGACATCACCCTCAACGGCACGTTCCTGTGCAGCCGGGAGTTCGGCCGGAGGCACCTAGCGGCCGGCACGCCGGCCTCGATCCTGAACGTGGCCGCCTCCTATGCGTGGACGGGCGGCCCGGGGTTCGCCCACTCGGCGGCCGCCAAGGCCGGGGTGGTCAACCTGGTCGAGACCCTCGCCGTCGAGTGGGGTCCGGCCGGCATCCGGGTCAACGGCCTGGTGCCGGGCCTCATGCCCCACGACGACATGACGGCTGACATCCGGGCCAGCCTGGACCGCACCCCCGACCTCGACGCCCGCCAGCCGGCCATGCGGGTCGGCGCGCCCCGGGAGCTGGGCTGGGCGGCCACCTTCATGGCCTCGCCGTATGCCCGGTTCGTGTCCGGGCACACCATGGTCGTGGACGGCGCCAACTGGCAGCGTCGGACGCTGACCAGCCCCCCAGTGGTCCCCGTCCGCGAGCAGATGGGTCGCGGCGGGTTCGAACCGGGCACCTGAACCTCCCGGCCCTCCTGATCCGCGGTCGCCGGGCCCCGGAAACTAGGTTCCCCCGCCATGCACTTCGGAGTCGCCTTCTTCCCGACCGACTACGCCATCAGCCCCATCGAGCTGGCCACGGCCCTCGAGGACCGGGGCTTCGAGTCGATCTGGCTGGCCGAGCACAGCCACATCCCGGCCTCGCGAGAGTCGCCGTGGCCCGGCGGCGCTGAGTTGCCGCAGATGTACTACGACACCCTTGACCCGTTCGTGACGCTTGGGGCCATGGCCGGTGTCACCAGCACTCTGAAGTTGGGTACCGGCATTGCCCTCGTGGTGCAGCGCGACCCCATCCACACCGCCAAGGAGGTAGCCAGCCTCGACGTGCTATCCGGCGGCCGGGCTCTGGTCGGCGTAGGCGCCGGCTGGAACCGCGAGGAGATGTCCGACCACGGCACCGACCCGGAGCGCCGGTTCGGCCTGATGCGGGAGCGGATCGAGGCCATGAAGGCCCTGTGGGCCGACGAGGTGGCCGAGTACCGCGGTGACTACGTCGACTTCGGCCCCACGTACCAGAACCCCAAGCCGGTCCAGCGGCCCCACCCGCCGATCCACGTCGGCGGCGTGGCCCCGGGCGGACTGCGTCGGGCCGTGGCCTACGGGAACGGCTGGATCCCCATCGGCGGCCGTACCCCGGTCGACGGGGCGACGCTCTCGAGCCTGCGGGCCGAGGCCTGCGCCGAGGCCGGGCGGGACCCCGGCGAGGTGGAGATCTCCATCTACAACGCCCCCGCCGATCGCACAGTGCTCGACGACCTTGCCGAGCACGGCATCGAGCGGGCGGCGTTAAACCTGCCGTCCGTGTCCCGCGAAGAGGCGCTGCCCCTGCTGGACGCCTTTGCCCAGTTGATCGCGTCAAGGTGATGGCGGGTCGGGCCTGAGGTACCCGACGGCCCGGATTCCGGTTTGGGCGCCTAGCCCCTGGTGGCCGCCAGGTCGGTTGCCAGGGCTGCCTGCTGGGCCTCGTCGAGGTCCACGGCCAGCGTCAGCGCCGGGAAGTCGCAGCCCACGCGGACCGTACCGGCGTCCAGCGCCCCGGCGGGCAGGTCGAAGAGCAGGTACTGCACGGCGGACAGGCGCCCCTGCCCGACTTGGGACGGGTCGAACGAGGCGTAGGACCGGGTCAGGTCGTCGCCATCCGGGAACTCCAGGTACAGGCACTCCTGGAGGCCCAGCCACGCCTCGAGCAGCGGGCGACGCTTCGCCTCGTCCTCGATCTCGATGAGCAGGGCGCAGCCCAGTTGCCCGGGCCCGCCGAGCATCCCGTTGTAGGTGTCGATCTCCTCGAGGATGGCCGACTCCCGCACGATCCGTTCGGCCCGCATGATCTCCTGGACCTGGTACCGGATCGTGTCGTGGTTCTCGAACAGGAACGTCAGGTGCTCGCCGAGGTGGATGCGCCGTGGCTTCTTGGCGGCCAGGACGGCGGCCCGCTGGTCGTCTCGCTCGTCGGTGTAGGTCTGCCAGTCGACGATCTCGCTCCGCCGGAGGTGGTGGGGCGCCGGCACGGGCGTCGTGGTCATCTCGGGGACTCCTCGATCGGCCCAGTGGGCGGCTGGGCGGGCGGCTCGGTGGGAAGCACCGCCGTCTCGAACCCGTCCGGCTCGTAGGCCCGGGCCAGGATCGACATGGGGTGCATGGGTCGACGCCCGGCGTGCTGGCCGAACTGCAGGGCGGCCAGCGGGCAGTCGGTCGCCCAGACCTGGGAGTCGGCAGCCTGCATGCCGTCGAAGGCCTTCTTGCCGATGCGGACCGACGCCTCGAAGCCCTCCACCTTCATGGCGTGCGTGCCGTCGTGGCCACAGCACTCCATGGTCGTCGAGGGCTTTACCCCGGGGACCTTCCGCAGCAGGTCCCGGCCCTTGAAGCCGACGCCCTGGGTGCGCAGGTGGCAGGGGGCGTGGTAGGCGACGTCGCCCGGAGTCGACGCGAAGCCGTCGTCGAAGCGGTCCTCGTTGCGGATGGACCACAGGAACTCCGACGGGTCCGACACCGCCTCGGCGAGGCGGCCGGCCCGCTCGCGGTCCTCGGGGGCGACGAGCTCCGGGTACTCGCGGCGCAGCATCATCGAACAGGTCGGGTTGATGGCCAGCACCTTCTTGCCGGCCGCCACGTGGGGCTCGAGGCGGTCCAGGTTGGTGGCGGCCCGCTCCCGCAGGCCGTCGAGGTCGCCGGACTCCCAAGCCGGCATGCCGCAGCAGGCCAGCCCCTCGGTGCAGGTCACCGCCACGCCGTTGCGTTCCAGGACGGCCACCGTGTCATGGCCCACCTGGGGCTCGTTGTGCTCCACGTAGCAGGTGGGGAACAGGACGGCCTCGCCCTCGGTCGGATCGTCCGACACGAGTCCCCGACGCTTCGCCCAGGCCGTGAACGTGGTGCGGGCGAAGCGGGGNAGGTCCTTGTCNCGGTGGATGCCCAGCACCTTCTCCAGGAAGATCCGGTGGATGCGGCTGCGGGCGTTGGCCACGTTGGCCAGTCCGNCGGAGGCCCGGGCNAGGGTCGCNGTGCGNTCCGGGTCGCCGAGGANCCGCTCGCGGCGGCCGATGCCCTCGGTGCGGGCCCGCTGGGCCTGGTAGCGGTGNACCANCTTCGGGAAGTCCAACTGGAANTCGTGTCCGTCGCGCACCGTGTACGGGCACTGGACCTCGCACAGCTTGCACTGGAAGCACTCGTCCATGACCTGGGCCGTCTCCTCGNCGGTCACGGCCCGGACNTCGCCGTCGTGCCGGTCGTCGAGGAACGAGAAAAGCGACGGGAACGAGTCGCAGTACTTGAAGCACATGCGACAGCCGTGGCAGATCTCGAACGTCCGATCCACCTCGGCCTGCAGTGCGTCGGCGTCCCAGTAGACGGGGTCCGACGGGTCGTAGGTCAGGCCCGGCGTCGGCGTGTAGGCAATGTGGTCGGCCATGTTCTCCTGCTCAGACGCGGCACACCGGCCGCCCCGAGAGGGTACGGCCGGTGCGGCTCAGGTGTCTGGATCCGCGGTCAGTGGCCCATCGGGCGCCCGCGGTGGTGGCTCGGCTCAGCTGACCTCGTCGAGCAGCGACTGGAAGCGACCGGCGTGGGCCTTCTCGGCCTTNGCNAGNGTCTCNAACCANTCGGCGATNTCNTCNNNGCCCTCNTCNCGGGCNGNNTTNGCCATGCCCGGGTACATNTCGGTGTACTCGTGGGTCTCGCCGGCCACCGCGGCGGCCAGGTTCTCCAGCGTGTCGCCGATGGGTAGGCCGGTCGCCGGGTCGCCCACGGTCTTGATGTAGTCGAGGTGGCCGTGGGCGTGGCCGGTCTCGCCTTCGGCGGTGTCGCGGAAGTTCCCGGCGATGTCCGGGTAGCCCTCCACGTCGGCCACCTTGGCGAAGTAGAGGTAGCGGCGGTTGGCCTGCGACTCGCCGGCGAAGGCGGCCTTCAGGTTCTCGAGCGTCTGGCTGCCGTCGAGGCTCACGGTGGTGCTCCTACTTTCTTTCTGAGAACGAGGTTCTCGGGGTTGGGTGGGTTCGTCGGCGTGACCGACGGTGTCATGAATCTAGAGGTGGAAATCTAGACGAGGAACACGGGGACATGGTGTCCGGTCACTCCTCGCCGTAGCGGGGTACGGCGGGGCCGACGTGGGCGGCGAACAGGTCGAGGACCTCGCCGGGTTCGGCGTGTCGCCCGGTCTCGGCCTTGGAGTAGAGGGTGGTGCCGTCCACGACGACGTCGAACACGCCGCGGTCGCCCATGACCAGGGCCAGGTCGTCGATTACGTGCTGGTACGCACCGAGCAGGTCTCCAGCCGCGCCCACGGCGCGGGAGGAATAGTCTCAGGGGACGCAGTAGGTGATGCTGACGCGGTGCCGGGTCTCGTGCTGGCTGGTGTCGGGGGTCATGGCCGGACCCTAGGCGTGGGTAGCCACCCGGATCGGCCTGTCAGGGCCAGTTCCTCAGGACCGGCCCACGGGCTCCGGGACGGCACCAGCCACCCAGAGGGCCCCTGGTCGGGCGGCCAGCGTGGAGGGCAACGACCCGAACNGCTCACCGTCGGCGCGCAGTCGGTCCGCGCCGGTTCCCCCGGACGGCTCCGGGTCCACCAGTTCCAGATCCACCTCGGCGGCCCGGAGGATCGTGACCGCCGGATGGTCGAGGTGGGCGCCGGTCCGGACCTTCGGAAAGGCCCGCAGTAGGGCGATCCGGCCCACGTCGCCGACGAGGCACACGTCGAGCAGGCCGTCGTCGGGGCGGGCGTCCGGGCAGATCCGCATGCCGCCACCGAACAGGCCGGTGTTGGCCACGGCCACCACGGCGCANCGCTGGTCGANGATCCGNCCGTCATCNGGACCGCCCCGNCACGTCAGGCGGTACTGGGCGGGGCGCATCCCGCCGATGGNNAGNAGGGTGGCCAACGTGTAGCGCGACGGCCCCCGGGGTCGGNCCATGGCCTCGGCCCTGGCGTTGACCNTCGCCGGGAACCCGGCGATGCACACGGTCGCNGCGTGGCTCGTGGGATGGGNGCNNGTGGTGGGTTCCGAGNGGATCACCACGTCCACGGCCACCGGGTCGGCCAGGGNNCGGTCGACCCGATCGGCCAGGTCGCCCCGGTCCAGGTCCAGTGCACCGGCGAAGTCGTTGCCCGTGCCGGCGGCGACGACGCCGAGCACGGTGCGCGATCCAGCGGCCGCGTCTGCGGCCAGGTGCACGATGCCATCGCCACCCACCGCCACCAGCCGGGGGATCTCCATCTCCACGGCGTAGCGGGCCGCAGCGAGGGCCTCGCCGGCCGAACCCGAGTCCAGGGCCAGCGGTTCGATGCCGTGGGTGCGGAGTCGGGCCAGCACCCCGTCCAGGTCGGCGGCGGCCCGTCCCCGTCGGGCCGCCGGGTTGGCCAGCACCGCAACCTGCGAACCCTTGCGCGGGGCCCTCGGCGGCGGGTGCTCGCGGGACAGGGGGCACATCGGGCCATCATCGCCCATCGCTAGCCTCCGGGCACATGACCCGGAAAATGGACTCCCCGACCCTTCGGCCCGCGCCGAGCCTCCGACAGGNCCTCGGCGCAGCCGCCCTGATGGCGGCCTTGTCGCCCCTCNCCGCNTGTGGCGGCAGNGGNGGAGACGGNGGGACCGCTCCGGTGGCCGCCGACGGCGTCCTNCGGGTCGTCGGCCTCGACACCCAGGAGTTCGACGCCGACGGCTACACGGCGACCGCCGGAGAGATCGAGGTCGAGTACCGCCTCGACGGNTTCCAGGAGCACTCGCTGGTCGTCGAGGGCCACGAGGAGGCGCTGCGCCTCGTTGTCGAGAACGGTGGGACCGACACGGGCGCCATCACCCTCGAGCCGGGCCGCTACCTCCTCTACTGCGATATCCCCGGCCACCGCGAGGGCGGCATGGAGGCCCGACTCCTCGTCGAATAGCCGGTGTGCCCGGGGTCCGGGCCACCATGAGCCGGTGATCGCCACCACAGCCCCAGCGAATACGCGNAGTGGCCCGCCCCTCGGGGCGGGCCACTCCGCGNACTGGAACGCCTGAGGGGAGTGGAATCAGGCGACGATCTCGAACAGCAGGTAGAGCACCACAGTGATGACGAGGCCGTAGACGATCGTGCTCTGGTGCTTGTCCAGCACCATCTTGTTGATGGCGTTGTCGTAGCCGCCGAACTTGCCGAGGGCCGAGACCTCCATGACCAGCCAGATGACCAGGAAGACGATCCAGATGGTCAGGCGGGCTCCCGAGTCGGGGTTGCCGAAGTTCGCTCCGAAGTGGCTGGGCCACATCATGAAGAAGATCAGTGGGATCGAGAACAGGGTGTTCACCCGGCTGGCCCGGGCCGCCCGCTTGGCCGCCGCCGGCGCCTCCGGATCGGCCTCGCCGCCCTCGGAGACCGCCACCGAAGAGCCGATTGCGACCTGCTGCGCCGGCCAGATGACCATCCACACGTTGGCCGCCATGGTGGTGCCCAGCACCACGCCGAACGCGATGCCCATGCCGGACGCCGACTTCCAGTAGTCGCCGCTGTCCAGGACCTCCTGGTGGAACAGAATCCAGATTCCGGACACCCAGGTCAGCATCGCCGCCCAGCGGAACCACCACAGAGTTCGCCAGGTGATCTTGCGGAGCGCCTCGCCACGGGCGCCGTCGCTCATCTCGCCGAAGGCCGACCCCTGGATGAAGTTGAAGAAGTAGAGGAGGCCGATCCAGGTGATGCCACCCAGGTAGTGGGCGTAGCGGCCGATGGCCTGGCCACCTCCACTGCCACCCATCCAGTCACTGAACAGTTCCACGCGGNTCTCCCTCGGTCGTGCCCCCGGCGGGGCGGTGGTGGATGTCGACGATCATGGCACGCACCGCTCGCGGCGACAACGACCGGGCACTAGTCCACGAGCACGTCTGCGAAGCGGTCCCTCAGGTTCTTCTTGGAGAACTTGCCCACCGAGGTCTTGGGTACCTCGTCGATGAACTCCACCCGGTCGGGCATCCACCACTTCACGACCCGGCCGTCCAGCCAGGCCAGGACGTCGTCGGCGGACAGCTCGGCGCCCTCGGCGACCACTACGCACGCCATAGCCCGCTCGCCCCACTTGGTGGACGCCACACCGATGACGGCCGCCTCGACCACGTCGGGGTGGGCCATGATCTCGTTCTCCAACTCCACGGAGCTGATCCACTCGCCGCCCGACTTGATGAGGTCCTTGGTGCGGTCCACGAGTCGGATGTAGCCCTCGGCGTCCGTCGTGGCCACGTCGCCGGTCTTCAGCCAGCCATCGTCGGTGAACGACTCGGCGGCCCGCTCGTCGTCGTAGTAGGTGCGGGCCACCCACGGACCGCGGACCTGAAGCTCGCCGCTGGTCGAGCCGTCCCACGGGAGCTCCTCGCCGGTCTCCGGTTCGGCGATCCGGAAGTCCACGCCGGGGGCGATCAGGCCCACCGTGGTGCGCAGGTCGGCCNTGGCGTCGTCGTCGAGGCCGTCGAGGGTGGACTTGAGCCCGCAGGTGGCGGCCAGCGGGCTGGTCTCCGTCATGCCCCACGCCTGGAGGATGGGNAGGCCGGTGGCCTCCCGGTACCCCTCGGACAGCGACCGGGACACGGCCGAGCCGCCACAGACGATGGAGCGCAGCGCCGAGGTGTCGCGGTCGGCCAGTTCGGGGAGGACCCCCATCCAAATGGTGGGCACGCCGGCGGCCAGGGTCACGCTCTGCTCCTCCATGAGGGTGGCCAGGGCGCCGGGCGAGAGATCGGAGCCGGGCATGACGAGGGTGGCGCCGGTGGCCACGCCGGCGTGGGCCAGGCCCCAGGCGTTGGCGTGAAACATGGGCACCACGGGCAAGATCACGTCGCGCTCGCGGACGCCGAGGGTGTCGGCCATCATCGCCCCGAAGGTGTGCAGCACCATCGACCGGTGCGAGTAGACGACGCCCTTCGGGTTCCCGGTGGTACCCGACGTGTACATCATCGACCCGGCACGGTTCTCCTCGACGGCCGTCCAGTCGACGGGCGAGGCAGCGGCTAGCAGATCCTCGTAGTCGTGGACCTCGGGGCCGATGGCGTCCGGGTCGGGAGCCGGGGCCCCGTCGTCCATGAGGACCACGTGGCGGACCGACTTGAACGTCTCCATGAGCGGCCAGATCAAGCCGGCTACCGAGTGGTCGAGGAAGATGACCTCGTCCTCGGCGTGGTTCACGATGTAGGTCAACTGGTC
>PBUO01000101.1 GCA_002727895.1 Acidimicrobiaceae bacterium
CCCTTCAGACCCCGGTCGCCACAAGGCACCGACAGAACTGCGTGCACATGTTCGCAGTTTCGAGAAGGCAGCGCTTTTGGCGCTGCCTTTTCGGGTTTTCGGTGCCTGCGAGGGACATGATCAACTGCTCCGCGAACAAAGGTGAGGAACGGGATTGTCGATGCCCCACAGGCCACTGGACGGAATCATGGTCGTCGCTCTCGAACAGGCGGTCGCGGGTCCGCTCTGCACTGCTCGCATGGTCGATGCGGGAGCCCGGGTAATCAAGGTGGAGCGACCAACTGGCGACTTCGCTAGGGGCTACGACCGCGCTGGGCTCAGTGATAGTTCGTACTTCACTTGGACGAACCATGGAAAGGAGTCGGTCGTTCTCGACCTCAAAAAGGACGACGATGCCAATTTGCTCCGAAAAGTCATAAACCGCGCGGACGTGTTCGTCCAGAACCTCGCTCCAGGTGCAGCCGTGCGCTTGGGATTCGGTGACGACGAGTTGCGGAGCTCCAACCCTGCACTGATCACCTGCGATATATCGGGGTATGGAGAGTCCGAGGGCTTGGCGGACAAGAAGGCCTACGACCTGTTGATACAGGCCGAGAGCGGCCTAATCGGCATCTCCGGAGGTGCCAACGAGTTGGGACGAATCGGCATCTCGATCATCGATATCGGCGCTGGCGTCACGGCATATGCGGCTGTCCTCGAAGCATTAGTGGCCCGAGCCGCATCAGGTGAGGGATCAGCCCTCAAGATCTCATTATTCGATGTCGCAGCCGAATGGATGACGGTTCCGTTTGCCCAACACGTCTACGGAGACTCCGGACCGACTCGAGTCGGCCTCCATCACCCGACTATTGCTCCATACGGTGCCTACCGGACCCTGGACGACAAACTCACTCTGCTCGCGGTGCAGAACGAGTGGGAATGGGGACGGTTGTGTGTGGACGTCCTCGGCCGACCGGACATCGCCTCTGATCCGAGATACCGCTCGAACAACGATCGTGTCGCCAATCGTGAAGCTCTGGAACTCGATCTGAGTAGGGAGATCTCGAAGTTCGATGCAGCCGCCTTCCACAGCCGGCTCGACGAAGCCAGCATTGCCTACGGCATGGTGAGTTCGCTCGACGACCTGGTGACCCACCCAGCCCTTCAAATACGAGAGGTTGTGTCGCGCAGCGGGCAAAGACTCCGCCTACCGGCCCACCCCGTCCGCCGCACCGGTGCTGCTTTCGCAACCGAGAGCGGGCCAATTCCGGAGATCGGTGAACACACCGCTCTCATCCGCAAGGAATTCCAATGACTTCCCCCAGCCTTAGTGGGCACACACCTACCTACCTAGAGGCGTTCATCCAGAAGCCGAAGGAAGAGATGTTGGCCCTCTTCCCGCGAGAGACTCACTCAGAGCGTGCGGCCGCAGAAGGCGGCGAGGCGGTCCATGGGCGAAGCCCCGTCCGGAGCCGCCACCGCCGGGCCGAACGCTCCTGAGGCCCTCAGGTCGTCGGTCACGAACCCCCCGAAGAAGGCGGTCGTCGACTCGACGACGTCGTCCGACGGGTCGAACTCCTGCGCCGTGCCCCGCGCCAGATCCCAGCAGTGCACGAGGTTGTCACCCGAGAGGATCTGGACCAGCACGCCGAGTGGCATGGTCCCGAAGAGGAGGGAGTCGACCTCCTCGTCGAGGTCGCCGAGACCATCTAGCGACGCCTCAAGTTCTGCCGTGGCGCTCCGGAAGGCTCCCCGGTGGTCGTCGCCTACGACGTCGCCGAACTGTTCGGGCATCCCACCGAGCAGCTCGTCCCGGCGCGCCGTGTCGCCACTCATCATGGAAGCGAACAGGGACCNCCCGAAGGTGAAGTGCCCGATCAGATCACGGACCCGGAACTCGGCGCACGGCGTAGGGTCGTCCATCTGGGACTCGTCGGCACCGTCCACCAGGTCGGACAGCAGGACGGTCACCCGCCGGATGTGATCCCTCGGATCCATAGTCTCTCCCCCTGTACCTCCGCTCCCCGTCGGGAACCTCCCGCCGTCAGAACCACAGAGGCGGCCACGACCGTACCCCCTTCACCGAAGAAAGGGCACCAATATCGCCCGCACCCTCAGATGACCCGTTCGCTGCCGCCGTCGATCGGGACCTGCGCGCCGGTAGTCGCCTCGAAGTCGTCGCCGAGGAGGGCCACTACCGACCGGGCTACCTGGGCCGAGGTGACCTCGGTGGAGAGCAGGTTGCGGGTCCGGTAGTGCTCGGGGGTCATCCCGTAGCGGGCAGCCCGCTCGGCGATGAGCTCGTCGTCCCACAGGCCGGTGTCGAACACCGCGTCCGGATGCACCGCATTCACCCGCACGCCGTCGGGAGCCCACTCCAGCGCNGCCACCCGGCAGAGNTGCTGCAGGGCCGCCTTGGACGCCGAGTAGGCGGCCGCCCCGACCCCGGGGGCCGGCACGTTCTTCGAGCCGACGACCACCACCCGACCACCCACCGGCGACACGGCCAGCAACGGTCCCAAGCGGCCGAACAGCCACTGGACGGAGTCCACGTTGACGGCCATGACCCGACGCCACCCGTCGGCGTCCAACTCGTCCAAGGGCACCGACGGTCCGAAGATCCCGGCGGCCACCACCACCAGGTCCACCCCACNGAAGGCCTCCACGCCGGACCGCAGGGCGGCCTCCATGGCCGGCGGATCGGTCACGTCGGCCGCCACCCCCAGCCACGCCGGGCTCGGCGACACCTCGGCCACCGAGGGGTCGAGGTCGACGGCCACCACCGCCGTCCCCCGTCCCAGAAGCTCTTCGGCGCACGCCCTGCCGATGCCCGACGCCGCCCCGGTGACCAGAGCAACCATGCCAGCGAACTCGGGGCGGGGCCCCGAGGCGGCCAGCTTGGCCTGCTCCAGGTCCCAGTACTCGACGTCGAACAGGTGCTCCGGCGCCAGGGGGACGTAGCCGCCCAGATGGTCCTCGGCCCGGGCCAGGACCGGCATGGTGTGGTGGTAGACGTCCGCCGCGATCCTGGCGTCATTCACGGTCCNCCCGGCGGCCAGCATCCCCCACTCGGGATCCAGCACGATGCGGGGTGCCGGGTCGATGGGCACCATCTCGGTCCGGATCCGGTCCCGGTGGTCGTCCACGTAGGCCCGATAGTCGGACACGTACCCGTCGAGGGCTGCGGCGTCCCGCCCCACCATGGGCACCCGCTTGGTGCGGATCACGTGGTCGGGCGTCAACGGTCCCCGGGAGGCCAGCGATCCGAGGTCAGCGCGGGACACGAAGGACCGCACCAACGGATCCATGTGGCGTCGCACCACCAACGGCCCGCCCGCTGCGTCGGACATGGCCCGCCGCAGCCCGGCCAGGTCCACCAACAGGACCTCGGGCAGGGCAGGGCCCTCCGGGGCCGCCACCGGTGCTTCGCGCTCGAGCCAGGCCTCGGCCCGGCCGATCAGGTTGACGTGCCGCCGGTAGGCGGTGGCCGAGTCATCGCCGAAGGTGAATAGGCCGTGGTTGAGCAGCACCATCCCCGTAGTGCCGTCATGGGCCTGGTCGGGCCAGGCCTCACGGACGAGGCGGGCCAGGTCGAAGCCGGGCATGACATAGGGGACGACCACCACGTCGTCGCCGAACACCTCGCGGACCACCTCGTCGCCGTTCCCGAGGTTGGTGAGTTGNACGATCACGTCGGCGTGGCTGTGCTGGACNGCCCGGTGCGGCAGGTAGGCGTGGAGCAGCGACTCGACCGACGGGTTGGGCGCCGACGGGTCGACCTTCGCCGCGGCCAGCTCCCGCATCATGTCCGGGTCGCTGAGCCGGTCCAGCTCCAGTAGGTCGAGCAGGCGCGGCAGGTGGAGCGGGGCGAGGCCGGGCGCCTCGATGGTGGCCATGTCCCAACCCGACCCCTTGACGTGGATGGCGTCGATCGTCCTGCCCGTCACGTCCACCACCGGTGCCTTGACCGATGAGTTCCCCCCACCGTGGAGGACCAGCGTCGGGTCGGCCCCGATAAGGCGGGTGCAGTAGACGCACTGGGCGATGGGGNCGTCGCCCGCCGCCGTGTCGTCCCAGTGGTCCTGCATGCCGGTCCTGGCCTCTGGTCGGATCAGGCTGTGCCGGCGCCAGCAGTGACGACGCCGGAGCGGCCCGCCTGATCGAGGAGCCACTCCCACTGCTGGGGGGCCAGGCCNCCGCTGATCCGACCCCGGACCCGACCGTCGGTTCCCACTACCACGAAGTAGGGGAAGCTCCGCAGCCCGTACGCCTGGCCGACGGTGCTGGCGTCGTCGTCGCGCACCACCGTCTCCAGCCACCCCTCGTCGGCGAACCACGCCGTCGGCGGGTTCCCCCGCTGCAGGCGCACCCCGGTCGACACGGCGACAACCTCGACGCCGTCGGGCAGGCCGGCCCGGGCGATCCACTCGACCAGCCTCGGCAGTTCGGCCTGGCAGTGGGGGCACCAGTGGGCGAAGAAGCCGATCACGTAGCCGGTCCCCCCGCCCGGCCGGATCTGGACAGTTGTGCCCTCAAAGGTCGTGGCGTCGAACGAGGGTGCCTCTTGGCCGAGGGCCGGGTCGTTGGCCGCGTCGGTGAAGTCGGCCAGGGCATCGCCATAGACCGACACCGGGCCGGTCTCTAGGCCATCGGGGTCGCCCTTCTCCTCACCGCCACCGAGGGTCAGGGCGGCCACCAGGGCCAGCACGACGGCGCCGACCANGGCCAGGGCAATGGTCCGGCCCGGCCCGCCGGGACGCTGCCCCCCGGAAGCAGGCGTCGCCTCGTCGCTCATCGGTGCTCGCTNCCCTCGGACATGCCCGCATCCTCGCGGACGGTGGCGNCCAGCACGAGNACCGTGATNGCNGCGAAGCCGAGGAAGGCCATCACCGGGATGGANACGAAGCCGAACTCGTCCACCCACTGCTGGGTGCACGGCGCCGCCACGTCGCAAGACGACCCCTGNTCCGGGAACCACTGCAACTGCGCGTGGTAGCCCGACAGGACCAGGCCGACCACCGAGAACGGCAGGGCACGCCATCGCAGGGTCCGATCGCCCTGAAAGACCATTCCCGGCCGCCACGCCTCGACGCCGAAGACCACCACCAACGGGTACATGAGGATCCGCTGGTACCAGCAGTACTCGCAGGGCACGAAGCCCCCGACCTCGGAGAACCAGAGNCTCCCGGCGGTGGCCACGGCCGCCACCGAGAATCCGAGCCGCACTGCCTCGGCCCGCAGGGTGGCCAACCGTCCGCGCCCTGAGGCCGTTGCCAGCAGGCACGCCCCGACGACAGCGACCGCCCCGGCCAGCAAGGCCAGGAGGGCGGTGAACAGCGACATCTGGTCGACGGACATGGTCCCAGCCTGCCCGTCATTCCACGTGTCGCAACCAGAGCACCACGCTCCACCGCACCCGCCCGTCGGCCGGGGCCAGGGTGCGGTGCGGGGTGAACCGATCCAGGAACACGCCATCGCCCGCCGCACACTCGACGGCCACCCGCTCGCCCGGGCCCAGGTCGTCCTCCGGGATGCCTAGGCCGGGGCCCATCGACTCGTGCGTCGGTGCCTCCGATCTACGACCCGTCACCACCTCGAGGCCACCCACGCCCGGCCCGATGTCAAACAGCGGGATCCAGCAGGTAGTCCGCACCCTGGAGCACGGCAGGCCGTCGTCAACCACCACGTCGGTGTGCCACGGCTCGCGCCGGTTCGGCAGGCTGGGCACGTTGCACCGCACCCGNACCGTCCCTCCCTCGACNTCGCGACCGGTCAGCTCGCCAACTGCGGCGTGGACGGCCTNGTGGTCGACCAGGCCGGCCACCATCGGNNCTCGCTGGGCGTCGGTNCCCACCGCNGTGGCCAGCAGAGCCGCNAGGGACGGGTCGTCGCCGGCGCTGATCCGCTCNAGGCGCNCGTCGANNCCGGCGCTGGGATGAGTCTCGTCGACCGGTACGAGCAACGCNTCGACCACCCGGTCCAGNTAGGCGGCCACCGNNGCCCGCANGTCCGCCACCTCGTCAGGGCCGAGNACGGGCCGCACGGCCCACCCGTCGTCGNCGAACGCCCCGTCAGGGTTCGTCGTGGGAAGCACGCNGTTCACGGCCACCGCGGGAAGTTAGCCCCGTGGTAGGAATGCGCCTTGTGACCCGCCGCGCCACGATCACCGGTTGGGGAAAGTGCGTTCCCCCGATCTCGCTGTCCAATGCCGACCTCGAACGGCTCATGGACACCAGCGACGAGTGGATCGTGNAGCGCACCGGCATTCGCAACCGGCAGCTCNCCCACGTCGAGACCACCGACATGGCCGAGNTGGCCGCCCGTCGGGCCCTGGCCTGCGCCGGGNTGGAGGCCAGCGACCTCGACCTNGTGGTCATCGCCACCTGCACCCCGGAACTGCTGTGCCCCAGCGTGGCCGCCATGGTCCAGGATCGGATCGGCGCCACCAACGCGGCAGCCTTCGACCTCAACGCCGCCTGCTCCGGGTTCGTGTACGGCACCTCGGTGGTGGCCAGCATGGTCGAATCGGGCTTCGCCGAGCGGGTCCTGTTGGTGGGCGCCGAGAAGCTCCACTACGCCATGGACTACCGCGACCGCGGCACGGCCATCCTGTTCGGCGACGGAGCCGGGGCGGCCGTCTTCGAACCGTCCACCGACGGCGACGGCGTGCTGTCCGTAGACTTGGGCGCCGACGGCGGCAAGGGCGGAACGATGGTGATCCGCTCCATGGGCTCGCAGGGCGAGCCGTCGCCCACNAACGATCCCGAGCGGTTCCGCCTCCANTTNGAGGGCCAGGCCGTGTTCAAGATCGCCGTCCAGGGCATCTCCGCCTCGGCGGCCCGGGTGCTGGACCGGGCCGGCCTGACCGCCGACGACGTTGACTTGGTGGTCCCCCATCAGGCCAACGCCCGGATCATCGACTCGGCCACCCGGCGCCTCGGCATCGAGAGCGACCGGGTGTTCGTCAACATCGACGACCTCGGCAACACCGCCGCGGCGTCCATCCCCATGGCCATCAACGACGCGTTGGCTGCCGGTCGGGTATCGGTCGGCGACACGGTGGTCCTGACCGCCTTCGGCGGCGGCGTCACCTGGGGGTCGATCGCCCTGAAGTGGGGGGCGCGGACCCAGCCGGTGGCCGTCCACGAGGGCGAGTTGCCCCCTGCCGACATGGACTGCTTCGACCTCCTCCGGGACAACTTGGACTTCTACGCCGACCTCCACGCCAACGAGCCGCCCGTCGCCTGAACGACGCCAGGGGATCTC
Organism: Acidimicrobiaceae bacterium; assembly: GCA_002727895.1. Classification (GTDB taxonomy): domain Bacteria; phylum Actinomycetota; class Acidimicrobiia; order Acidimicrobiales; family MedAcidi-G1; genus UBA9410. Next base: position 7,246 of record PBUO01000101.1, read on the forward strand.
CTACGGGATCTCGACGACCATCGCCCCCACGTGGGCCTTGGCGGTGAACGCCTCCTGGGCGGCGTGGAAGTCGGTCAACGGCCACGTGCCGGCCACCACCGGTCGGACCTCGCCTCGCTGGATCCGACCCAGCAGTGCCTCGAACACCGGGGGCTCGTAGACGGTGCAACCGAACAGCTCGAGGTCGTTCAGGTAGAGGGTGCGCAGGTCGAGGTCCACGATCGGACCGGCGATGGCCCCGGCCGTGGTGTACCGCCCTCCCCGGCGGACCACCTCCAGCAGCGGAGAGAAGTCCGGTCCACCGACCACGTCGGCCAACACGTCGACCCGGCCCCCCAGGCCGGCTGCCGCATCGGCCACCGCAGCGGCCAGGTCGTCAGACGCCCGGTCCACGCAGGCATCGGCCCCCATGGCCCGAAGGTCGTCCACCTTCGAGGCGCTGGTCACGGCGACCACCCGGGCACCTCGTACCTTGGCCAGTTGGACCAGCGCCGTGCCCACGCCCCCGGAGGCGCCGGTCACCACCACCGTGTCGGCGGCCGTCACGTCCGGACGGGTCAGCATGTGCTCGGCGGTGGCCCACGAACAGGGGAACGACGCCAGCTCGACGTCGGTCAACGGCAGATGGTCATCCGGGTCGGGGTCCACGGCGTAGACGTTCCGGGCAGGGATGGCGCAGTACTGGGCGTACCCGCCATCGCGTTCCGAGCCCAGGTAGCCAGCCTTCGCNCGGTCGGACGGGTCGTCGGCGTCGCGGATCCAACCATCGGCCAGCACCCGGCGTCCNACCAGGGACGGGTCGGCGNCCGCGCCCACGGCCACAACCTCTCCGCACGGGTCGGCACCCTGGATTCGGGGGAACGANAGCCCNCTGCCACCCCATGTGCCGTCTCCNNCCACCTCGGCGTCGAACCCGCCACCGTCGGTGGCNCCGGTGACCGCCTTGGAGTACCAGCCGACCCGCGTGTTCACGTCGGTGTTGTTCATGGCACAGGCCCNCACCCGGACCAGNACCTCGTCGTCGGCNGGNGTGGGAACCGGCACGTCGTCGCGNACCTCCAGCATCTCCGGNCCGCCNTTGCCCAACAGCACNAGCGCCGTCATGAACTCGGGGATCGGGATCTCGTTCATCGCGGGGGCACCACCTCGTAGCCGGGTTCCTCGGGCTCGTCGTCGACCATCTCGGCTGGGAAGCCGGGCGCCCGGACGTCGAGGCCCGTCGGCTCCTCGAGGCGCCGGATGATGTTGGGCGACCACTCCCGGGGTCCGTACCGCTCCTGGCCGTCCTCGAAGACCCCCAGCAGCAGCGGCGCCACCTCNAGGGGCACCTCGGCCCGGGCGGCCACGTCCGAGAACAGCGTCATGTCCTTGACCACCAGGTCCATGGTGAAGTTGATGTCCCGGCTGCCGTTCAGGATCACCTGGCTCTCCGTCTCGTGAACGAACGAGTTGCCCGATGAGATCCGGATGGCCTCGTAGGTCGTGTTGAGGTCCATTCCGGCGGCCGCCGAGGTGACCAGCGCTTCGGAGAGNGTGACCAGGTTGGCGGTGGCCAGGTAGTTGGTGACCACCTTCAGGACCGAAGCCGAACCCAACGGCCCGGTGTGGAGGATGCGACGCCCCATGGTGGTGAGCACGGGCAGCACACGTTCGAAGGTTGCCCGCTCGCAGCCGGCGAAGATGGCGATGTTGCCCGTGGCCGCCCGATGGCAACCGCCCGACACCGGACAGTCGACCGGTTCGGCGCCGGCCTCGGCCACCAGCGCCCCGATGCGGCGCACCTCCGACTCGTCGGTGGTNCTCATCTCCAGCCAGGCCCGCTGCCGGCCGTCGCCGACCGCGTTCCTCAGGCCGGCCAGGATCCCGTCGTCGGCCTCCATGACCGCCGAGCAGGCAGCCGGCGAGGGCAGGCAGGTCACCACCACGTCGCATGCCTCGGCCATCTCCCGCGGCGAGTCGGCCCACGAGGCGCCGCCGTCCAGGAAGGGCCGGGCCGTGTCGGCGTCGAGGTCGCGGACGACGAGGTCGAAGCCGTTGCGGAGCAGGCTGCCGGCCAACTTCCCGCCGACGTTGCCGAGTCCGATGAAACCGATGCGCATGGCCGCGCACTCTAGGCACGGGCCGGGGGCGCGGNCGNCACGCCCCCGTGCTCACCCCGACCCCTCCGCCGGAATACGGTTNANCCCATGGTCGAGCCCGATCACCACCGCTTCGACACCCGCGCNCTGCACGCAGGCCAGCGNCCCGACCCGACCACCGGGTCGCGGGCCGTGCCCATCCACCAGACCACGTCGTACGTGTTCGAATCGGTAGACCACGCAGCCGGCCTGTTCAACCTCGAGGTCAGCGGCCACCTCTACTCCCGGATCTCCAACCCGACCGTCGCAGTGCTCGAGGAACGCCTGGCCTCGCTGGAAGGTGGGGTGGGCGCGGTCTGCACATCCAGCGGCCAGGCCGCCATGCACCTGGCGGTGGCCACCATCCTCAACGCCGGCGACCACGTGGTGGCCAGCCGCAACATCTACGGCGGCTCCCACAACCTGCTGAACCTGACCATGCCCCGATTCGGCATCACCACGACGTTCGTCGACCCCCGCGACCCCGACGCCTTCGCGGCGGCCATCCGCCCCGAGACCCGCCTGGTTTTCGCCGAGACGCTCGGCAACCCGGGCATCGAGGTCCTCGACGTGGCCACCATCGCCGCGGTGGCCCACGAGCACGGCCTGCCGCTGGCCGTCGACTCCACCTTCGCCACCCCCTACCTGATGCGGCCCATCGAGCACGGGGCCGACATCGTCATCCACTCGGTCACCAAGTTCCTCGGTGGCCACGGGGTGGCCATCGGCGGCGTGGTGGTCGACGGTGGTCGCTTCGATTGGGCGACTGGCGGGAAGTTCCCCACCCTGTCGGAGCCCTACGACGGCTACCACGGCATCACGTTCACCGAGGAGTTCGGCACCGCGGCGCTGTCCATGCGGGCCCGGGCCGAGGGGCTGCGCGACTTCGGCGGTTGCATGAGCCCCGCCAACGCCTTCTACCTGCTCCAGGGAGTGGAGACCCTGCCGCTGCGCATGGCCCGGCACGTCGCCAACACCCACCGGGTGGTCGAGATGCTCGACGCCCACGACGCAGTGTCGTGGATCAGCCATCCGTCGCACCCCAGCCACCCGGACCACGAGCTGGCGGCCCGCCTCTACCCGAACGGGGCCGGCGCCATCCTCAGCTTCGGCGTCCATGGTGGCCGCGAGGCCGGCCGCAGGTTCATCGAGGCCGTCGGCCTTGCCTCGCACCTGGCCAACGTGGGCGATGCCAAGACCCTCGTGATCCACCCCGGCTCGACCACCCACCAGCAGATGAGCGCCGAGGACCTGGCCGCTGCGGGCATCGGAGAGGAGCTCGTCCGACTGTCGGTCGGCCTCGAGGACCCCGACGACATCTGCGACGACCTGTCCCGGGCCCTGCGGGCCTCGCAGAAGGCCTGAGGGACGGGAAGCGGGAGGGGACGGCACCGTGCGCTTCGAGGTCGACGGCCGGTCCGTCCTGGCGGCCACCGGCGCGGTGGCCGTCGACCGGGACGGCGCGGCCAACCTGCCGCTGGTCCTGCTGGTCCACGGGGCCGGCATGGACCGCTCCGTCTGGTCGCAGCAGACGCGCTGGCTGGCCCACCACGACGTCCGGGCCGTGGCCGTAGACCTGCCCGGTCATGGCGGCAGCGAGGGCCCGGCCCTCGGGTCGCTGACCGAGATGGCCGACTGGATCGCCGCGGTGGCCGACGCCCTGGGTGGCCCGGCCCACGTGGTCGGGCACTCCATGGGTGCCTTCATCGCCCTGGAGGCCGCCACCCGGCACCCCGACCGGGTGGCCTCGGTGGTCCTCATGGGCCTCGGGGCGGCCATGCCCGTCCACCCCGACCTCCAGGCAGCGGCCGACGCCGGCGAGCCCCGGGCCGCCGACCTGATGGCCGGCTGGATGCACGGCCCGGACCAGAAGTTCGGGCTCAACCCGACGCCCGGCATGTCCATGACGGGGACCAGCCGGGCGGTCATCGAGACCTCCCCGGACGGGGTGCTGGGCCTCGACCTTGCCCTGTGCGCCGCCTACGACGGTGCCGCCGACGCGGCGGCCGCCCTAGCCTGTCCGGCGACGCTGGTCCTGGGTCGCCTCGACCGCATGACGCCCCGACGGGCCGCCCAGCCGCTGGTCGACGTACTGGCCCACGCCACGGTGGTGGAGCTGGCCACGGCCGGCCACGCCCCGATGATGGAGGAACCCGACGCAGTGCGCTCGGCCCTCGCCGACCACCTGGCCCGCACCCGGGCCTGATGCCGGCCCTTGATGGGCCAGACCCCGGTTCTCGCTAGTTCTGGAGTAGCTCCCGGAAGGGGGTCTCCTTGGGTGGGCCCGGCTCCTTGGGCAGGCCGAGCACCCGCTCGCCGATGATGTTGCGCTGCACCTGGTCGGTCCCGCCGTAGATGGCGGGCGCCGGGCTGAACGTCGTGACCTCCTGCACCACGCCTCCGGTGGCGCTGTCGCGGGCGTCGAGCATCCCGTCAGCGCCGATGATCAGGTTGCCGACGTCGCGGCTGCGCCGGACCAGCTCGCTCATGGCCAGCTTGGCCAGGTTGCCCTCACCGCCGTGGCGACTGCCTCCGGCCTTGGCCCGCAGCATGTTGAGGCGGTTCACCTCACCGAGCACGTGCAGTTTCACGATCTCCTGTCGGACGATCGGGTCGTCGGACCGGCCGCACTGCTTCGCCAGGGCGACCATGGCCGGCGTGCCCATACCCCGACCGCCCTCGCCGTCGGGACCCCGGTTGACCCGTTCGGTGTAGTCGCCGACTCGGTTCTGCATCCGCCCGGCCTTCGGACCGGGCGCCACCGACACCGGGTGCTTCCCACCACCGCCGAGGCTTGCCCGCTCGAAGGCCAGCGTGGTGTTGGCCACCGCCCAGCCGGCGCCCAGCCCGCCAATGACGGCGTCGTTCGACACCCGGGCCTCGTCGAGGAACACCTCGTTGAACAGGGCCTGGCCGGTCATCTCGCGGAGCGGCCGGACCTCGATGCCGGGCTGGTCCATGTCGATGGCGAAGTAGGTGATGCCCTGGTGCTTGGGGGCGTCCACGTCGGTCCGGGCGATCAGCATCCCCTTGCAGGCCATGTGCCCGCCCGACGTCCACACCTTCTGGCCCGTGACGATCCATTCGTCGCCGTCGCGGACCGCCTTGGCCTGCAGACCGGCCAGGTCGGAGCCGGCGCCCGGCTCGGAGAACAGCTGGCACCAGGCCACGGTGCCGTCGAGGATCTCGGGCACGTACCGGTCGACCTGCTCGGGGGTGCCGTGGACGGCGATGGTCGGGGCGGCCAGCATCAGGCCCAGCCCAGTCGGCGGACCGACCACGTTGGCCTCAGCCAGACCNGTTGACACCGCTGCGGTCAGGTCGCGGCCGTAGCCACGGCCTCCCGCTTCGACGGGCATGGCCGGCGCGGCCCACCGCCCCTCGGCGAGGCGCTGCCACCATTCGGCGACGCTCAGCTCCGGGTCCCAGTTCTGCTCCAACCAGGCGTCGAGTTCGGCCCGGACCGCGGCAGGGGTCCCGTCGGCCGTCACGGTTTCGAGGGTGTCGGTCATGGCCGGAGTCTGGCACGGAGGCCCCCGGGCCGTCCCAGCCGGGCCCCTCCAGGCGGCTCCGTGGCCGGCACGATTTCCAGCCGTCCCCAAGGGGGCGCCGTCGCTAGGGTGGGCCGGCCCATCCTCCCCCACGCCCAGGAGCCCGATCGGTGCGCTGGTCCTCCCTCTTCATCCCCACGCTACGAGACGCCCCGGCCGAGGCCGAGGCGGCCAGCCACCGCCTGCTGGTCCGCGGAGGCTTCATGCGCCAACTCCAGTCCGGGCACTACTCGATGCTGCCGTTGGGCTGGCGGGTCCATCAGAAGGTGGCCCAGGTCATCCGCGAGGAGATGGACGCCATCGGAGCCCAGGAATTCCTGCTGCCCGCCATGCACGCGGCCTCGGTGTGGCAGGCCTCGGGCCGGTGGACCTCGATGGGCGACGAGATGTTCCGCCTCACTGACCGCAAGGGCGGCGAGTTCGCCCTCGGGATGACCCACGAGGAGGTCTTCGCCACGCTCTCGCTGGAGCTGGCCTCGTACCGGGACCTCCCGCAGCTCTGGTACCAGATCCAGTGGAAATTCCGCGACGAGCCCCGCCCCAAGTCGGGGCTTCTACGGGTACGCGAGTTCGCCATGAAGGACTCGTATTCGTTCGACCTCGACGACGCGGGCCTAGACCGATCGTTCGACCTGCACCACGACGCCTACCAGCGGATCTTCCGCCGTCTGGGGCTCGACGCGGTGCCCGTGGAGGCCTCGTCGGGGGCCATGGGCGGCAGCGCCTCGGTGGAGTTCATGGTCGAGTCCGACGCCGGCGAGGACGACGTGGCCCTGTGCGCGGCCTGCGGCTACGCGGCCAACGTGGAGAGGGCCACCGCGGCGCTCGAACCGGTGGAGAACCGACCGTCGAGCGACGCCCCGGAGTCGTTCGACACGCCGGGCGTGCGCACCATCGCCACGCTGGCCGAGCTTGGCCACCCTCCGGTCCACCAGGTCAAGACACTCGTGTACCGGGTGGACGGCGCCCTCACCCTGGTCCTGCTGCGGGGCGACCACCCGTTCCTGGAGCAGAAGTTCGTCGACGCCACCGGAGCCGTTGAGGTGGTCCCCGCCGAGGCCGACGAGATCCGCTCCGCGCTGGGTGCCTCGCCGGGCAGCCTCGGCGCAGTGGGCGTGTCCGACCTGCCCATCTACGCCGACGAGGCCCTGCGGGGCCGTTCCGGCATGACCACCGGCGCCAACGTCGACGACGTCCACCTCGAGGGCGTGGACGTGGAACGGGATGTGGCCGTCGACCACTGGGTGGACGTACGGGGCATCCTCGACGGCGAGGCGTGCGCATCGTGTGGCGAACCCCTGCGGGTGGCTCGCTGCATCGAGGCCGGACACATCTTCAAACTTGGCCGGAAGTACGCCGAGGCCATGGGCGTGTCGGTCCTGGACGCCGAGGGCACCAGCCGAGTCCCGACCATGGGCTCCTACGGGATCGGCGTGGGCCGGGCCATGGCGACGGTGGCCGAGACCCACCATGACGAGAACGGCCTGGTGTGGCCCATGGCCATCGCCCCCTACGAGGTGGTGCTGACCGTGGTCAAGGTCGACCACGACGATTCGATGGCCGTGGCCGAGGGCCTGTACGACGAGTTGCGAGCGGCCGGCGTGGACGTGCTGCTCGACGACCGGGACGGACGACCGGGCGTGAAGTTCGCCGACGCCGAGTTGGTGGGCATCCCGATGCGGGTCACCATCGGCCCCCGCGGCCTGGAGTCCGGTGCCCTGGAGGTCACGACCCGGGCTGACGGCGAGCAGACCGACGTTGCCGTCGAGGAGGTGGTCGCCCACGTGGTGGACGCGGTGGCCGCCGGTCGGGCCGTCGGACGGTAGATTTTCCCCAGCTTGCCCCACCGGAAGACCCCGTCCCGAAGGAAGCACCGCCCCGATGCCCAAGACGATCGACCGCACGCTGCCCATCAAGCGCTACAGAAAGGTGGTGGCCACCGTCGACCTTCCCGGCGTCCCCGAGGGCACCGTGGGCAAGGTCCGGGTGGCGAACGGCGTGACCTGGTACCGCTACTGGGTCGACTTCGAGAACGGCGTTCGCTTGGGCCAGGTCGGCCACCAGCAGGTCTGCCACAACCAGACCCAGCCGGGCTTCACCCATTGGGGCTCCTTCGCTGAGTTCGTCGCCATCCACCAGGCGGATCTCAATGTCGTCGTGCTTCCCGAGAGCGTTGA
>PBUO01000102.1 GCA_002727895.1 Acidimicrobiaceae bacterium
CTGGCGTTCGCCGGCTGACAACGACGCGCCCCGCTCGTGGATGGGGGCGTGGATGCCGTCGGGGGACCGGTCGACTAGGGCGGCGAGACCAACCGCGTCGCAGGCGTCCCGCACCTCCTCGTCGGTGGCGTCGGGTCGGGCGAAGGCCACGTTGTCGCGCAGCGTGCCGTTGAACAGGAACGGCTCCTGGGGGACTACGCCGAGTTGCCGGCGCAGCGAGGCGATGCCCACGTCGCGCAGGTCGTGGTCGTCAATGGTGACCCGGCCGACGTCAGGGTCGTGGAAGCGGGTAACCAGCTTGGCGACGGTCGACTTGCCGGCGCCGGTGGGCCCGACCACGGCCAGAACCTCGCCGGGCTCCAGTGACAGGTCGACGTCGTGGAGGACCGGGTGGGCGGGGTCGTAGCCGAAGGTGACGCCTTCGAGCCGGATCCGTCCCTCGACCGCTGGCAGGTCGACGGCATCGGGCCGTTCGGCCACCGTCGGTTGGGCGGCCAGGACCTCGCGGAGCTTGAGGATGGCCGCGCTGCCCTGCTGGTACTGGTTGTAGAGCTGGACGAGCGACTGGATGGGGGCGAAGAACGAGGTAAGGAAGAGCAGGAAGGCGGTCAGCTCGCCGATCGACACGTCGCCCCGCAGCGCCATGCGGCCNCCGACGAGGAGGACCACGGCCTGGGCCACGATGCCGATGGCCTCGGTGCCCGGGCCGAACAGCGCCTGGGCCTTACCGGTGTAGAGGTTGGCCTCCAGGTGGGCGTCAATGACTCGCTGGTGACGGGCCACGTCGTGGTCGCGGCGGTGGAAAGCCGTGATGATCCGGATGCCGGCCAGGCTCTCGGCCAGGTTGGACAGCACGTCGGCGATCCGGTCACGAACCCGCAGGTAGCCGACGAGAGACACCCTGCGGAACCAGAGGGTGAGTACCACGTTGACTGGCACCACGGCCAGCAGGCATACAAGGGCCAGTGACGGGTCGAGGACGACCAAATAGGCGGTGATCACGACGAGAGTCATGCCCTGGACGACGAAGTTGACGAGTCCCTCCTGCAACAGGGTGGTCAGCGCCTCGATGTCGCTGGTCATCCGGGTCATCAGCACACCTGACTTCTCGCCGGTGAAGAAGTCCAGGGACTGTCGCTGGAAGTGGCTGAACACGCGGATGCGGAGGCGCATGACGAGCCGCTCGCCGAGCCTCCCCGTGAAGGCGGTCCGGAGTGTCGAGGCGCCGGTGGCCAGGACTACCGCGCCCACGTAGGCCAGCGCCACGCTGGCCAGGACCCCCATGTCGCCCTGGAGCACGCCGTAGTCGATGCCGATCTGGGTTAGCAGCGGTCCGAGGTGCATGAGTGCTGTCTCGGCCACCACCAGGAGCAGGGCGACGAGNATCCGACCGGCGTACGGGGCGAGGAAGGTGCGGAGCCCGAACGGGCGGCGGTCCCACTCGGCGTGCGAGAAGTGGACCTCTGGCTCGGTGTGGACCGGCTCGCGTTCGAGGACCCCGGCGATCCGGCTGCGGAGCTCTTCGGGGACCTCGGCGAATGGCAGGCCGGCCTGGGCGTTGGCCTGCACCGACGATGGCCCACCGAAGAACCCGTGCCCACCGAAGCCACCCATCAGGCGCCACCTACCGTCGGTACCGGGTCCGTGGTCGGGTTGGGAGCGGGTGCCGGCTCGGTGCGGGTGAGGACGGCGGCGTAGCGAGGCTCGGTGGCCAGGAGTTCGTCGTGGGTGCCGGTGGCCACCACCCGACCGTCCTCCATGAGGGCGACCCGGTCGGCCAGGGCGATGGTCGAGAGACGGTGGGCGATCACCAGGGTGGTCCGGCCGACCATGGCCTCGGCGAGGCGCCGGTGGATTTCCTCCTCGGTGCGCACGTCGATGGCGCTGGTGGCGTCGTCGAGGACGAGGATGGGTGGGTCGACGAGGATGGTGCGGGCCAGGGCGATCCNTTGGCGCTGGCCGCCCGACAACGTGTAACCCCGTTCTCCGACCACCTCGTCGGCGCCGTCGTCGAGGTCGGCCACGAAGTCGGAGGCCCGGGCCACTGCGAGGGCGGCCTCGACTTCGGTCCGGTGGGCCTTGGGTCGGCCGAAGGCGACGTTGTCGTGGATGCTCTCCGAGAACAGGAACGCCTCGTCGGGGACCTGGTTGACAGCGGTCCGGAGGCTGGACAGGGTCAGGTCGCGGACGTCGTGGCCGTCGACCAGTACATGCCCGGCGTCCACGTCGTAGAAACGCGACAACAGGCGGGCCACCGTGGACTTGCCGCAGCCGGTTCGGCCCACCAGGGCCACCGTCTCGCCCGGTGCCACCACTAGGTCGAAGCCATTGAGCACCGGGAGGCCGGTCGACTCGTCGTCGGACGTCCGGGTCGCGGGGTAGGCGAAGCGGACGTCGCGGAACTCCACCCGGCCTCGCACCGTGTGGAGGTCGTGGGCACCGGGACGGTCCACGACATCGGGTTCCTCGTCAAGGATCTCGTAGATGCGCATCGACGAGGCGGCGGCCCGCTGGGCCTGGAGGAGNACGAAGCCGAACATCCGGAACGGCATGGCGATCATGGTCACGTAGCCGCTGAATGCCAGCANGGCACCGACGCCGAGTTGACCGTCGATGACCAGGTGTCCGCCGTACAGCAGGACGAGAGCCATACCGAGGCGGGGGAGGGCCTCGATCACCGGATTGAACCGGGCTCGGGCNTCGATGAGGGCGGTGGCCGACCAGCGCAGGCGTTCGGCGGCCAGGGCGAGGACAGCGATCTGGGCCGGCTCGGCGGCGAACGACTTGACCACCCGGGTTCCGTTCACGTTCTCGTCGACAACCATGGCCACCTCNGCCATGCGGCCTTGGGTGACCCAGGACAACGGAAACACCCGGTCGCGCAGCTTCTGTCCGAGCACGTAGACGAAGGGCATGGTCGACACGGTGACCAGAGCCAGTGGCACGTGGATGCTCAACATGAAGGCCAAGGCCATTGTGAAGCTGGCCATAGACAGGGCGGCCAGGGGTCCGAAGGCTAGGAGCAGTTGTATGGACCGGATGTCCGAGTTAGCTCGGGAGATGACCTCGCCGGCGGCCACCCGGTCGTAGAAGGAGAACGACAGGCGGGTCAGGTGCCGGTATACGTGGGACCGGAGGTCGNTCTCGATCCGGCAGGCGGTTCCGAAGAGCAGGTACCGGTAGGTGAAGCGGAGTCCGAAGGAGGCGGCGGCCATGGCCACTAGGAGGAGGACGTGGCCGGTGAGCGTTCCGCGGGGATCGGCGAGGGCGTCCCCCTCAACGAGGTCGTCGACAGCCCGCTTGAGAACCATGGGCACCGCGACCTGGATGCCGAGACCGGTGATGCCGGTGGCCGCCACCACGGCGAAGGCGGCCCGTCGGGCGGCGATCAGGGGGAGGAGTCGACGGAACCACCCCTTCGACCGGTCGGGATCGATCCGGGCGACGGGACCGTCGGTCACGTGGTGCCGGCGGCCCGGGCGGCCCGGATCGCCTCGCCGAGCCGTCCCAGGTTGCGGATCAGCGGGGCCGGATCGCCGGCGTTGACGTGGCGACCGATACGTTCGAGGCGGGCTCCGACCGCGGTGTCGGCCGCGGCCAGCACTGCACGCCCTGCGTCGTTGAGGTGGTGGACGACACGACGCCCGTCGTCGGGGTCGCGCTCGCGCTCCACCCAGCCACGTTCCGTCAGGCCGTCCATCAGCGCAGTGATGGAGGGGCGGCTGACCGACAGCCGGTCGGCCAACTCCGAAGGGTTGGTGCCGCCCTCGTCGAGGAAGGCCAGCACCCGGTACTGGGGGAGGCTCAGGTCGAGGTCGACCAGGGGGATGGTGACCTGCCGGGCCAACTTGGCGGCGGCCCGGGCCGCGGTGACCAGTTCTCCTGTCCCGTCGTCGGGCCCCCCTCCCATCTCACCACCTGTCATGGATGGTTAAGTTATCGAACTAGTTTCCGCGGTTCCCAGTCGGCCCGGCCGTGCCGGTTCCCTTCCGGGGGTCGGCGTGCCGGTGGCTAGCCTGCACTTGATGTCGGTCGCCGAGGGGCTCGTGGCGGTGGTCGTCCTGCTGGCGGCCAACGCGTTCTTCGTGGCCGCAGAGTTCGCCCTGGTGGCTGTGGACCGGACGCGGATCGAAGCGGCGGCCGTTGCTGGCGACCGTCGGGCCGCACGGGTCGCCGCGCTCCTGCGCCACCTCACCGCNCACCTGTCGGGGGCCCAGTTCGGGATCACCGTCTCGGCCATCCTGCTGGGCTTCGTGGCCGAGCCGACGGTGGCCCGGATCCTGACCGGCGACGACCACCCGACCGGGTCGTCGGTGGTCATCGCCATCCTGGTGGCCACCGCCCTTCACCTGGTGCTGGGCGAGCAGGTCCCCAAGTACGTCGGTCTGGCCGAGCCGGAGAAGGTGGTCCGCGCTCTGGCACCGGCCGTGGCGGCATACGGGTGGGTGAGTCATCCGGTGGTGGTGGTCCTGAACGGGGCGGCCAACGTCGTGGTCCGAAGCCTGGGTGTGGAGCCCCGAGACGAGGTGGGGACCGCCCGNTCCCTCGACGAGATCGGCGACCTGATCCGCGANGCTGCCGACGACGCTGACGAGGCGGATCCCNCCGACGACCAGTCCCTCGATCCNGAGGACGTCCAGCTGCTCAGCCGGTCGGTGCGGCTGGCCGACAAGACGGTGGCCGACGTGCTGGTGCCCCGCGTCGACGTCCACGCCCTGGCCTTGGGCGCCACCGGGGCCGATCTGTTGGCCCTGGCCCTGGGCACCGGACGGTCGCGCTTCCCGGTGGTGGACGGCGACTTAGACCACGTGGCCGGGGTGGTCCACGTCAAGTCCCTCCTTGAGGTGGAGCCGGATCGACGGGACGGGGTCTCGGTGACCGAGGTCTGGCGACCACCGCTGGCCGTGCCTGAGACCCTCAAGCTGAACGACCTCCTGGCGGTCATGCGGGAAGAGGCGACGCCGTTGGCCATCGTGGTCGACGAGCACGGGGGGACGGCGGGGTTGATCACCGAGGAGGACGTGGTTGAGGAACTGGTCGGCGAGATCGCCGACGACTTCGACCCGGTTCCGGAGCCCCGGGTGACGCGGGAGCATGGCGCCACGGTGCTCTCGGGCCGCCTCACCCTCGACGAGGTCCGGGACGCTGTCGGCCTCGAACTGCCCGAGGGCCCCTACGAGACCCTGGCCGGCTTCGTCGTGGCCCGGCACGGACGGCTTCCAGGTCCCACGGCAACGGTCGACTACGAGGGATGGCGGATCGAGGTGCTGGCCGTCGACCAGCGGCGGGTGGAACGCGTGCGGGTCGTGGCCCCGCCGGAGGGGGAGCGGTGACCGGGCTAGCGCTGGGTTCCTTGGTGGTCCTGGTAGGCGTCAACGCCCTGTTCGTGGCTACCGAGTTCGCGCTGGTGGCGGCCCGGCCTGGCCGACTGGAGGAGGCCGCAGAGCGCGGTTCCCGCCTCGCCTCCCGGGGCCTGCGGGCCCAGAGCGCCCTGCGGCTCCACATGTCCTGCGACCAGTTGGGCATTACCGCTAGCAGCATTGTCGTGGGCATCCTCGCCGAGCCGGCCCTGGGTGGCCTTTTGGCCTGGCCGCTGGAGGCGGCGGGCCTCGGGGATGGTGTCGTGGGCACGACGTCTTGGGTGCTGGCCATCGTGGTGGCCGCCTTCGCCCAGATGTTGCTGGGAGAGATGGTTCCGAAGAACCTGGCTATCGCCCAGCCCGAACGGACGCTGAGCGTCGCCATCGGCCCCCACCTGGCCTTCCTGGCTGTCTTCCGGCCCTTGGTGGTCCTGCTGGACCGGGCGGCGGCCCTGTGTGTCCGGCCGTTCGGCCTGACCCCGGTGGACGAGGTGGACCGGGCGGTCGGGGTGCCCGAGTTGGCTGCGCTGTTGCGGACGTCTCACGACGAACGCCTGATCAAGGACTTCGAGCACGACCTCCTGTCCGGCGCGCTAGACCTCGGTCGGCTGACCGTGGCCTCCGTGATGGTCCCCCGGGCCGACGTGGTGGTGGCCGGCGGCCGGGACCCGGTCGGCGAGGTTGAGCTGGTCATGACGACCACCGGCCTGTCGAGAATCCCGCTGCTGGACGACGACGGTGCAGTCCGGCGCTTCGTGCACGTCCGGCGTGTGCTGGCATTGCCCAGCGAGGCCCGGAACGAGCCGTTGACCATGGAGTCGACGCGTCCGCTCTACGTGATCCAACCCGACGTGCCG
>PBUO01000103.1 GCA_002727895.1 Acidimicrobiaceae bacterium
AGGCACTCCACACAGCCCTTCGCGGAGCCGGGCGTGTTCAGGACGAGAGTCGTGCCGATTGTTCCGGCCACACCGCGGGACAGGCGACCCAGCGGGTTCACCAGGCGCATGGCCTCGGCCAGGCCGGGCGCCTGTCGGTCGAGCACGGCCAGGGTGCCCTCCGGGGTGCGGTCCCGGGGACCGAAGCCGGTCCCCCCGGTGGTCACCACGAGGCCGTGAAAGCCGTCGGCCAGCCGACGCAGGACGGCCGCCACCTCATCGGTCCCGTCCGCGGTCACCGCGGCCTCGACCACCGTCCAGCCCTCAGACTCGCAGCGCTCGGCCAACGCGGCGCCGGACCGGTCCTCGCGCACGCCGTGGACTACTCCGTCCGACACGGTCAGGACCTTGACGGCCAGGGAAGGCCCGTGATCCGACCCGTGGTGGTGTCCGGCCATCCCCGGAGGGTACCGGAGGCCCCTGATCCGGCCCGGACCGGATCAGGGGCCGACGGACCGCTCGTGCCGGGGCGCATTCCGGAGACCCACGGACCCTGACTACCCTCGCCGCATGGGACGGACCGTCGACCTGGACGCTCTGGGCGGCTACGAGATCGGCGAATTCACCCACGGCAGGACCCGACGGACGGTACTGCGGACCGGCTCCGGACCCGCAGTGCTGGTCCTGCCCGAGAACCCCGGCATCACCCCCCGCCTGGCCGAATTCGGACGCCAGGTGGCGTCCATCGGCTGCACCGCCGTGCTCCCTTCCCTGTTCGGGACCCCGGGGCTCCGCCCCACGGCACGGAACACCACCCGGGTACTGGTCGTCAACTGCGTCAACCGCCAGTTCACGGCCTTCCTGCGTCGCCGGACCTCCCCGGTGACGACCTGGCTGCGGGCCCTAGCCGCCTATGAGCACGGACGCTGCGGTGGACCGGGCGTGGGGTGCGTGGGCATGTGTTTCACCGGGGGCTTCGCCCTCGGGATGATGGTCGACGAGCGGATGTTGGCCCCCGTGCTGGCCCAGCCCAGCCTGCCTCTGCCCCTCGGCAGCCGACGGAAGGCGTCGCTCGGGATCTCGGACCGGGACCTGAAAGTGGTCCACGAGCGGGTCGACGACGGGGCCTGCATCCTCGGCCTGCGGTTCAGCGGGGACGGGATGTCGCCGCCCGAGCGGTTCGCACGCCTACGCGCCGAATTCGGCGACGGCTTCATCGGCGTTGAGTTGGACTCCTCGCCGGGCAACCCCCACCGGATCTCGAAATGGGCCCACTCCACCCTCACCGAGGAACTGGTCGACGAACCGGGCCATCCCACCCGGGACGGCCTGGACGCGGTCCTCGGCCACCTGGCCGACCGCCTGCTCGACCTGGATTAGAGGACGGGACTAGGCGCCCACCACCGACCCTCCGCCGGGCATCCGGTAGCGGAAGACGGCCATGCCCTCGCTGTCCAGGTCCTGAGGCAGCAAGAGGCCCCCCGATCCCCCGTCCCCGTGGGGCCGCCACGGCTCCCCGACGGGGATCGGCTCGACGCCCGAGCGTCCCTCCCGGAACCGACGGTCCACACTGGCCGTCTCGACCTCGGTCATGGTGCACACGCTGTAGACCAGCAGCCCTCCGGGACGCACCAGGTCGGCCGCGGCGTCCAAAAGTCCCAGCTGCACGTCGGCCAGTTCGTGGACCACGGCGTCCCCCCGCCCGCCGTTGGCCGGGTCGTCCCGCCAGCGGGCGTCGGCCCGGCGTCGGAGCACCCCGAGGCCCGAGCACGGGGCGTCGACCAGCACCCGATCGAACGACCCAGGACGGAACGGCGCGCTCCGTCCGTCGGCCACCGCCAGGGCCATCTCGGCATCAAGGCGACGGGCGTTTTCGGCCACCAGGGCCAGCCGATGGGGTCGGAGGTCGCAGGCCACCACGTCGGCACCGGCCGCCGCCATGCCGGTGGCCTTGCCTCCCGGTGCGGCACACAGGTCCAGCGTCCGGGGACCTGCCTCGGGCTCCATGACCGCGGCGACCACCAGCTGGGACGCCCGGTCCTGGTAGTAGCCGTCGTCACGGACCACCGCAGTCGCCGGACGGTTCCCGGCCTCCAGGGCGGCCACCGCGTCTTCGGGCCCCAGGTCGGCCACCAGGCGCTCGTACAGCCAGTCCGGGCAGCTCAACCCGACGGCCGGCGACGGCCACGACGGCCGACCACGAGCCAACTCGTCGGCCACCCGTCGCAGCACCGCGTTGCACAGGCCATGGACCCGGCGCGGGGCCACGGCCACCGTGGCTGACACCGCGGCGTGCGGTGCCACGCCCCCGAAGGCCAGCTGGTAGGCCCCGAGGCGCAGCAAGGTGCGAACCGTCGGCTCGACCTCGTCGTGGAGCCAACGGTCGACCAGGTGGTCGCAGGCCCGGCGCATCCGCGTCGTGCCGTAGACGAGGTCGGTGGCGAAGGCCCGGTCACGCCGGTCCAACGANGAGCGGTCGAGGGCGGCTTTCAGGGCCAGGTTGGCGTACGCCCCGTCGGCCTCGATCCGTCCCAGCACCTCCACGGCCAATCGTCGGGCATCGGGTGGCGGCCCACCGGCGGACTTCGTCACTCAGGCCCCCAGGCGCTCGTTGTCGCCGGGCCGCGCACCGACCGCCCAGGCGCCGAAGGCCATCCGGGTCCGTCCCGCCGGCTGGACCTCGATCAGGCGCAGTCCCCCATCGCCGGTGGCCACCACATCGCCGACCAACGTCCCAGGTGGCACGTCGCCCGGTGCGGCCGCGGGCTCGGCCGCCCATGCCTTCAGCGGCTCNCCTCGGAAGGNGGNGTGGGCACCCCCGACNCGGACCAGGCGGTGCAGTTCGTCGGCCGTNCGATCCCAGTCCAGCCACAGGTCGGTGCGGTCCAACTTGTGGGCCCACGTCGGCTCACCCGCCTGGGGCTCGGCCACCCCTGGCCCGTCGGCCACGAAGCCGCGCAGCCAGTCGACGAGGAGCTCCGCACCAAGGCGGCTGAGTCGTTCCCGGAGGTCCACGGCGGTGTCGTCCGACCCGATGGGCGTCGCGACGCGGGCCCGCACCCCGCCGGTGTCCAGCCCCTCGGCTACGTCCATCAGGCAGACGCCCGTCTCCTGGTCACCGGCCATCAGGGCCCGCTCGA
The DNA here is from genome assembly GCA_002727895.1 of Acidimicrobiaceae bacterium. Lineage (GTDB taxonomy): Bacteria > Actinomycetota > Acidimicrobiia > Acidimicrobiales > MedAcidi-G1 > UBA9410. The sequence goes on from PBUO01000103.1 coordinate 3,120, forward strand.
CAGGGGCAGCGCCACGCCAACGGGGCAGGAGCGAGAAGTGCAGGTTCACCATGGGAATCCGGGCCAACAGGTCAACGGGGATGAGCTGCCCGTAGGCCACCACCACAGCGAGGTCGAATCCGTTGTGCNCCAGAGCGCCGAGGTCGTGNGCGACCGGTAGGCCGAGGTCCAGGGCCGCCGCGCCCACCGGCGTCGGCGTCGGATCGGCTCGTCGGCTCCGGCGGCGGGGTGGCGAGGTGACCACCAGAGCCACCTCGAGGTCGACCGACGGGGCGGCGTCCACCAGGGCCCGCAAGGGCGGTACGGCCGCCTCCGGGTTTCCCAGGTAGGCCAGGCGCCGGGGACGGGTCGGCACCGGGGCGGTCACGGCAGTCGGAGCCCGCCTCCACCCGNCGGGGCCGGCCCCGGCGATGGGGACTGGGGCGCCCGGGCCAGGGCCAGGTCGCGCAACGCCCGCTTGGCGTCCCTCGCCTGGTCCTCGTCCAGGTGGTCGACCAACAGCACCCCGTCGAGGTGGTCCAGNTCGTGCTGGAAGAGGCGGGACTCCAACTCGTCGGCCTCNATGGACACCTCNTTGCCCTCCAGGTCGACGCCCACCAGGTGGATCGTCTTGGGCCGCACGATCTCCCACGACAGGCCTGGCACCGACAGGCAGCCCTCCTCGAAGGCCCACTCGCCATCCGACTCGACGATCCGCGGGTTCAGCACCACGCCCATNCCGTCACCGTGGTCGTACACGAAGAACCGGCGCTGCACGCCGACCTGCGGGGCGGCCAGGCCGATGCCCGCCGCTTCGTACATGGTGCCGAACATCGACTCCACGAGGCCCACTAGGGCGCCGTCGACGTCGGTCACGTCGGCGGCGACGGTGCGCAGGACGGGGTCGCCAATGACCCGGATCTCGTGGGGGGACACGACCCGAGGCTACCGTCGCCGGAATGGAGGCCCGGATAGCCCAGTCCGCGCCGGGCCGGTGAACGACCGCCATTACTGGGCCGACCGGCCCGAGGTGGCGTCGAGCCCGGGCACCGTGCCGCTGCTGCTTCCCGACGTGGACCTGCTGCTGGCCACCGACCGTGGGGTGTTCTCGGCCGACCGCCTCGACCGGGGTACCCGCTACCTACTGGTGGACGGTCCACCGCCACCCGACGGGGCCGCAGACCTGATGGACCTGGGGTGTGGCTACGGGGCCATCGCCTGCACCCTGGCCGTCCGGAGCCCGTCGGCTCGGATCTGGGCCGTGGACGTGAACGAGCGAGCCCGCGACCTGTGCCGTGCCAACGCGGTGGCGGCCGGGCTGGACAACGTCGAGGTGCTGGCCCCCGGCGACATGCCCGACGACGTCCGCTTCGACGGCCTGTGGTCCAACCCTCCCATCCGCATCGGCAAGGCAGCCCTCCACGACCTGCTGGCCGGCTGGCTTGACCGCCTGCGGCCCGGGGGCTCGGCCCACCTGGTCGTCCAGCGGCACCTCGGTGCCGATTCGCTGGCCCGCTGGCTGGACGAGCACGGCTGGGCCACCAACCGCCGGGGTTCCCGCAAGGGCTTCCGCCTGCTCGACGTGGCGGCACGGACCGGAAGCCCACCATGAGGAGGTCCGCCATGAGGAGCACTTCATGAAGAATCTGGACGGCACCGGGCTCAAACGGCTCCACCGGGAGTGGCGACGGCGCCACGAGCCCGAGGTGGCCCTGCTGCTGGACAGCGTGCAGACGCCCTACAACGTGGGTGCCATCCTCCGCACCGCGGCGGCCTACCGGGTGGTCCACCTGTGGCTGGTGGGGGCCACGGCTCCGCCCACCCACGCCAAGACGGCCAAGACGGCGCTCGGCACGGGCCGCTACCTGACGTGGACCACGTGCGAGGAACCAGCCGAGGCAGTCGACCAAGTCGCCGAGGCCGGCTACGGACTCGTGGGCATCGAGTTAGCCGACGGTGCGGTCCCCATCCACGAGGCCTCGCTCCCCGACCGCCCCTGCCTGGCCCTGGGGCACGAGGACCGCGGCCTGTCGGCCACCGTGCTCGACGCCTGCTCGACGGTGGCCTTCATCCCGCAGTTGGGGAAGGTGGGAAGCCTCAACGTGGGCACCGCGGCAGGGATTGCCCTGTACGAGGTGAACCGGCGGGGCTGGTAGTCCGCGGCCGCTGGCGGAACCTGGTCAGGCCCTGGCCGGGTCGACCTCCACCCGGAGGCGCCCACCGGGCCGCTCCACGGCGGCCAGCAGGTCGGCCAAGGCGTCGGGATCGGGGGCCCTGACCAGCCACGAACCGTCCCGGGGGCCCAGCACGTCGACGCCCGGACTGTTCCGGCCCGGGAGGGCCTCGAGGCGCCGCACGTACTCCTCGGCCGAGGCTCCCGACACCCGGGCCAGGCCACCGAACGGCGGTAGCCCGAGGAGCCGACGCCGCACCGTCTCGCCGGGAACGACCCGGGCCGGGTCGGCGTGGAGGACGGCCTGCAGGACCTCGTGGTCCGGCTGGCGCGTCTGGACGACCAGACGCCCACCGGAGGCCCGTGGACCCAGGAGGCGGGCCGCCCGGGCCAGCAGCGCCAGGGCCTGCCCGGCGGCCCGTTGGCGGGGCGCCAGCAGCTCCTGGTCGAACTCCAGGAACACCACACGGGCGACCCGTCGCTCCAGGCGGTGGAGCACGGCCTCGGTACCCATGAGCAGCGACGGCGCCCCGCGACGGGCCAGGTCGGCCACCGGCGAGTCCGCTGTGACCTCGGCGGCCGGCCGACCGGCCAGCGCCTCCAGTTCCTCGCGGACCCGGCTGACTCCGGCTCGCAGGTTCCGGAACCGGGTGGCCCCGCAGGCGTCGCAGACCACCGGACGACGGCCCTCGTCCACCGGGCATCGCAGCCACTCGTCGGGCTTCCCGGTTCCCTCGGGACCGGCTTCGTCCTCCGCCTCGTCCCTCTCAA
>PBUO01000104.1 GCA_002727895.1 Acidimicrobiaceae bacterium
GGAGGTGCCGGTTCCGTCGTCCGATGGTCCCGTTCCCGATGTCCGGTGGCTCGTCGGGGGCCTGGCCGCAGTGGCTGCCCTGGTGGCGTGGGTCGACGTGGACGGCCTGTGGTGGCCGGTCCTTTGGGCCGGCCTGGCCCTGCTTCTGCTGGTCGCCGTCCGCCGATCCCTCCCGTCGGCCCAGTCCCCGTCGATTGGGGCGGAGCCTTCGCCGGCGGTCCCCTCGAGGGCCGCCGCCGTAGCGGTGCTCGGCCTTGCGCTGGTCATGGCCGTGCTTTCGCTGGTCATGGTGCGCCCCGACCAGGACGACGTGTTCGTGGTCAACCGCTCCACCTGGATCGCCGAGCACGACGCGGCCTTTCCCGAGCGGGACACCGTGTTCAGCGACGACGTGTTGCCCGTCCAGCGCCCAGCCGGGCTTCCCACCTCCTTGGAGGCTCTCGTGGGCTCGGTGGCCGCCCTGATCCGGGTGGCCGCGGCGTCGTTGGCGTACCTGGGCCTCGCCCCGCTGGTGGCAGCCCTCTCGGTTGCTGCCACCTGGCGCCTGCTCCGTGGCCTTGGGGCCCGGGCTCCGGCCTTGGCTACCTGGGTGGGCACCGCCTTCCTGGTCCTCGACGGCGCCGAGCACGGATCGTTCGGCAACTTCTCGGCCGGGCGGTCCTGGCAGGGCAAGGTGGTGTTCCTCGTCCTCGTCGTCCCGACGTTGTGGCACCACGCCGCGGCTTGGGGTCGGTCAGGTCGGCGGCGCCACCTGCGGGCCACGGCGCTCGGGGTGGTGGCAGGCCTAGGCCTGACCTCCACAGCGGTGCTGGTGGCGCCGGCTGTGGTGGTCGCAGCGACGACGGCCACCGCGGTGCACACCACGACGGGTCGGGCCCGTTGGGATCGCCTCGGCTGGGGCCTGGTCGCCGCGGCGCCGGCCGTGGTGGTCGGGNTCGGCACCCTGGNGGCCGAGCCGCAGCGACTCGGGGACCTCGCCGCGACGGTGACCGAGACGGTGGGGTCAGGGGTCGTGGCCACCTTCGATCCGTTGCGTTGGCTGGACAGTGGCACGGAGCCCATCGGCGTGGTCCGGATGGTGTTCGGCGACGGCGTGGGGACGCTGGTGGTGGTGGCTGCCGCCCTTCTCGCCTGGTCCACCGTCGGCGACCGGTCGACCCGACTGTTGCTGATGGCCGGCCCGGTGTTGGCTTTCGGGGGCTTCTTTGCCCCGGGCGTGCTCGACGTGTTGAACGAGGTGGGTGAGGCCGACGCCATCGCCTGGCGGACCGTCTGGGTTCTGCCGGTGCCCGCACTGGTGGGCCTGGCGCTCACCCAGGTCCGGTGGGGCCACCGGATCAGGGGCGCCGTCCCGTCCCGTCCCNTGTTGGCCTCCGTNGCGGTCCCGGTCATGGTCCTGGCCGTGGTGGCGCTNACGGGGACGGCCATCACCAGCAGTGCCAACCGGGGGACGGAGTTGGTNTGGCCGCCCGCTGTGGACNTGCCNCGTCCCGAGGTGGATGGTGCCCGCGGGCTGGTCGACCGAGCACCGGCCGGTGGCCGGGTGGCCGGTCCGGAGNACGTCGANTTCGCCGTCTCGGTCCTCACCTCGAGGGCGAAGGCCACGAATCCCCGGTCGGCCTACCTGCGNGGCCGCCACGCCGACNCGGCCTTCCGGGCCGAAGACCGTCGGATCCTCTCGCACGCCCTGGAGCACGGGTGGGCTGAGTGGGGTGCCGATGCGCTAGTCGACGCCCTCGACGGGCTCCGTCCCGACGCGGTGTGCCTCCGTGCCCGGCCGGCGGTCGGCGACGGGGGAGAGGTGGCCGGTGTCCTGGTCGACGCCGGCTACCGGACCGACGGGGCGGACGCCGCCTGCCGGTACTTCGTCCCGGCCAACCCTTAGAGGCGGCGCCTCCTCAGAAGCGACGCAGGAGGCGGGCCAGCCCGGCCAGTGGGGGACCCAGCACGGGGAGGCGCCGCATCCTGCCGAGGCGACCCCGGAGGCCTCCGGCTGGTCCGGTGCCCACGGTGCGCTGACGGAGGCTGCGTCGGCCGGCGGCCCGGAGCTGTGCGGCGTGGGTGGCCACTTCGCCGCCGAGGGCCACCGATCGGAGCTCGGCCTCGGCCAGCAGCAGGCGNTCCAGCGGGTCGGGACCCACTTCGATCGGCAGCAGGTCGCAGAAGGCGACGGCCAGGTCGTCCACGGAGGTCGAGGCCGGCCAGGGGTGGCGGGTCCCGGAGTGCACGGCGACCGAGGCCAGCTTCCAGCAGGCCCGGATGGCCACCAACTGGAGGTCGACGCCTCCGGCCGCATCCCACTCGTCGTCCACGAAGGTGGGGGGCCCGTCGCCGTTGGCGCCGGCCAGGTTGTCCAGTCCGAGGTCCAGGTGGTCGCCCGGCAGGACCCGGCGCCGGCCGGCCGGCAGGTACGGGTGGGCGTCCGAATCGGGCACGTCCACGTCCGCGGCGACTGCCTCGGCGACTGCGACCCACCGGCCCAGGACTTCGGCCAAGGCGCGCCGGTCGCCGTCGCGAAGGCACTGCAGGGCGACCTGCTCCAGCGTCGGGCCCGGCACGTACGGCTCCGAGGTGCTNTCGGCCGATCGGATCCGCAGCCACCCGTCGGTCCCGGTNGCCGGCTGGCCGGCATGGGAGGGACGCCGGTCGATGGTGCGGCCTTTGGCGCCGTCGTCTCGGACGGTTCGAACCCGCAAGTAGGCCTTCCGGCGGTCGCCGGTGAACCGCCATGCCAGGACGTCCCGGTCGCAACGGGCGTCCAGTGGTCCGTCGTCCCGGGCGGCCAGCACGAGGAACGAGTTGGCCATCTCGACGCCCAGCCCTCCTGCTACCGCACCGCGCAGCACGGCCCGCTCGTCGCCGTCGAACCCGCCGCCCATCCGGCTCCGGTCCAGTGGGGCGCCGACCAGCTGGTCGACCAGGTCCACGGCGTCGGGCTGGTCGTGGACCGCCTCGGCGAGGATGGCCGCGGGCAGTTTGTAGTCGGGCCACGGGGTCAGCCAGCGCTGGGCGACCAGTCCGGCCCCGTCCAGCAGGGCGGCCAGGTCGCGCCGTCCGTGGGTGCGGACGGTGGCCGTCGTCGGGGTGGCGGCCTGGGCCGGGTAACCCTCGAGGCCGACCCACGGGCGGGCTAGGTGGTCCTCGTCGACGCCCAGCCAGTAGGCGAGGCCGAACCGGTTCTCGATGGCCACGACCAACGTGCCGTGCGGGGCGAGGCGGTCGACGAGCCNGGNGAGGAAGGCGGTCGGGTCGTGGCCGGCGTACTCCAGCACGCCGATGCACAGCACCACGTCGAAGTCGCTCTTCGCCTCGTCGAGGTCGGCCACCGTGCCGTGGACTACCTCGACGTCGAGGCCCGCACAGCGCAGGGCGGCGGCCTCGGCCCGTTGGGCGTCGCCCTCCACGGCGACCACCGAGGCACCGCGCTCGGCGGCGGCCCGGGCGGCCACGCCGGACCCGGCACCCACGTCCAGCACGCGCAGGTCAGGGCCGAGGCCGAGGGGGTGGAGCAGGTTCGTGCGGGCCCGGTCGAAGTGGTAGCGGGTGGGCCAGTCCACGACGTGGGCTGCCAGCTCGTCTGAGGCGGTGGACCGGTCGGCGGCCGCTGCCAGCACCTCCACGAGGCGGTCCTCCGACCCGTCGCGCCAGCGCCGGTCGCCGNCGGGCGCCTCTCCCGGTCCGGTCACCGGGCCTCCCACGTGCCGNNGAGGGCGACGAGGCCGTTCTGCGGGTCGACTCCGGTGGGCTCCACCTCGAAGCGCAGCAGGTGGGTGTGGCGCTCTAGGACCTTGCGCATGGAGGCGTCGTGGAGGGCCACCGAGAGCTCGTAGGTGCCGGGTTGGACGGGCAGGGTGGGAACGGCGTAGTCCACCTCGACGATGCCGGGCTCGGCATCGTCGGCGGGAAGCACGCGTGCCACGCCGCGGGTGGTGGCTCCGGAGTTGATGCTGGCCACGTGCGTGCCGTCGGCCCGGTAGAGGCCGAGGGCCACTGTCACCGGCTCGCCCGCGGCGTCGGCGTCGTAGCGGACCCGGAAGCGCACCGGCCGCCCCGAGCCCACGACGTCGGTCGGGTGGCCGTTGGGGTCGACCAGGCCGACCGACCGGACGAGGTCGTCCGGCGAGAGCCGCTCAAGGCCGGAGCCTCCCACCGCAGGGNCGCCCACCGTCGCGCGTCCAACCGATGGGCCGGCTCCGGCGTCTCCGATGATTCCCTCGGCGCCGGTGGCGAAGCGGTCGATGACCTCGGCCGATGGACCCACGGCCCGTAGCTCGCCGTTCTGGATCCAGGCCGTGCGGTNGCACAGCCAGCCCACCATGTCCAGGTCGTGGCTGACGACCACGATGGTCCGGCCCTCGGCCTTGAGCCGGGCGAACCGTTCCAGGCAGCGTTTCTGGAATGACAGGTCGCCCACGGCCAGCACCTCGTCGACGAGCAGGACTTCGGGCTCGACGTGGATGGCCACCGAGAAACCGAGGCGCACGTACATGCCAGAGGAGTAGTTCCGGACCGGCTCGTCGATGAACCGGTCCAGTTCGGCGAAGCCCACGATGTCGTCGAAGCGACGTCGGATCTCGCGGCTGGTGAAGCCGAGGATGGCCCCGTTCAGGTACACGTTCTCCCGTCCGGTCAGCTCCGGGTGGAAGCCGGCACCCAACTCGAGCAGCGCCGAGAGGCGGCCGTCGACGGACGCGCGACCTTCGTCGGGGCTCAGGATCCCGGCCAGCACCTTCAATAGGGTGCTCTTGCCCGAGCCGTTGCCGCCGATGATCCCGAAGGTGTCGCCGTGGTCGACGTCCAGCGTCAGGTCCCGCAGTGCCCAGAACTCCTCGTAGCGGGTGCGGTGCCCGTTCAGCACTGTGGCCTTCAGCGTCCAGTTCCGGTCGTGGGTGAGGCGGAACTTCTTGCCGAGACCGTCAAGCGAGACGGCCGGTCGNCCCGGTCGGGAGCCGTCCACTTCAGACTTCCTCGGCCATGCGGGGCTCGAGTCGCCGGAACAGCGCAGCGCCGAGGGCCAGGACGACGACGGTGGCCGCCCCGATGGCCAGCCACCGCTCGGCAGACGGGAAGCGGAGGTCGTACAGGGCATTCCGGTAGGCCTCGGACCACGAGACCATCGGGTTGAGTTGGTACAGGGTCCGATAGCCGAGGCCCAGGAACTCCCGGTCGGCGGGGACCATCTCCAGTGGGTAGAGGATGGGGGTCAGGAACATCCACGGGGCGAGGGCCACGCCGAGGAAGTGCTGGACATCGCGGAAGTACACGTTGGCCGCGCTGACCATGAGGGCCAGTCCGATGGTGAAGACCAACTGCAGGGACATCAGGACGAGGACCACGGGGATCCAGGAGAAGGCGTAGTGGCCTTCGATGACGGCGATGAGGACGAGGAGCACCGCCATCTCGACCAGCAGGGTGAGGAACCGGGCCAGTACCGACGAGGTGGGCAGCACCCAGCGGGGGAACCAGATCTTGGTGATGAGCGGACCGTTGGCGGTTATGGACCGGGTGGCCTCGGTCAGGCTGGTCACGTGGAATTGCCACGGCAGCAGGGTCACGAGCAGGAACACCGCGTAGGAGCGGATGCCGCTGGGGTCGCCGGTGGTCGGCTGGATGCGGAGGAACACCGAGAAGACCGCCGAGTAGACGACCACGGCAACCAGGGGGTTGAGCACCGACCAGGTCCAGCCCAGTGCTGAGCGCTTGTACTTGGAGCGGAGGTCCCGCAGGGTCAGGTTGACGAGCAGGTCGACCTGGAGCAGGCGGACGAGGTCTCGGCGGGAGCGCCAGGAGGTCGACCTGGCCCTTGGGGAGGCGGGCACCGGACGATCCTACCGGTCGCCCCCTAACCGGCCCGGGCGGCCTTCTACGCTGGAGGGGTGGAACAGTCCCCTGACGGGCCCCTGCGGCGGGCCTACCTGCGGTCGTGGCGGGCCGGCTTCCGGTGGCTGTACGTGCTGGACGCCGTGGGCATCGTCGCCGTCGTCGCCCTGGTCAACCTGGTCCGGTTCGGGACCGACTGGCCGGCGCCGGCCGACACGGTGGTCGGCATGGTGGTGGCCACCGCGGCCCTGCAGGCCGTCTTCTACCTTGGGGGCCTCTACGAGAAGCAGGTCCGGCTCGGGCACCGGATGTGGTTCTCCCGGGTGGCCGGCCTGACGTTGGTGGGACTGGCCATGGGGCTGGTGGTGGTCCTGCCCACCGGGCGGTATGCCATCCCCCGGGCCAACCTGGCAGCGGTGGGCGTCGGCGTGGCCCTCGTGGCGACCGGGACCCGGCTGTTGTCGCGGCGCCTGCGAGCCCGACGCTTCGGCCCGCCCCGGGTGCTGCTGGTCGGCTCCTCGACCGAGACGGAACTGGCCGCCGCCCACCTGGGCGAGAGCGACCGGGAGGCGGTGGTGGCCGGCCATGTCCGGGCGGCGGGCGCCGTGCCGGCCGCGGTGGACCGGACGGAGGCCACCGACGTGGTGTTCGTGGACGACGCCTCGGTGGGTGACCTGTTGCCCGAGCCGGTGTCATCTCTGGATGCCGCCGATCGGGGGGTGTACCTGCGGGTCACGGCCACCACCGCGCTGTTGGGACTGCGCGACGTCCGGGAGATCGGTGGCATGCCCTACGTGGCGGTGCGCACCCGGGCCCTCCGGCCCCACCAGCGCCGCCTCAAGCGCCTGGTCGAGTGGGCGGTAGTCCTGATGCTGGCGCCGGTGGTGCTGCTCGTCGGGTTCACCCTGGCGGCCTACCTGCGGGTGGTGGCTGGACGGGGAGTGCTGTACCGCCAGGTCCGGACCGGGCGGGATGGCGAGCCCTTCACCCTGGTGAAGTTCCGGACCATGCGACCCGATGCCGAGTCCGAGGGTGGAGCCCGCCTGTCGACCCGGGGCGACGACCGGGTGGTGCGGGGCTGTGCCTGGTTGCGTCGGACCCGCCTCGACGAGCTCCCGCAGTTCTGGAACGTGGCGCGAGGGCAGATGTCGCTGGTCGGCCCCCGGCCCGAACGGCCGGAACTGATCGCCGAGTTCGAGGCGGCCATCCCCGGCTACGGACGTCGGCACGAGATCGCCCCCGGGCTGACCGGGCTGGCCCAGGTGCGGGCCGGCTACCACACCGACCCGGCCTACAAGCTGGGCCACGACCTCCAGTACCTGATGTCGTGGTCCCCGATCTTGGACCTGCAGATCCTGGCTCGGACGGTGCTGGTGCTCTTCCGGCGGGGCTCGTGACCGACGGTCCGCCCTCCGTGGCCGTCGTCCTCCCGGCCTGGAACGAGGCGGAGGGCCTGGCCACAGCGGTGGCCTCGGTGCTGGCCCAGGAGGTGCCCGACGGCGGGACGCTCGAGGTGTGCGTCGCCGTGGCCCAGTCCGACGACGACACCCGGGCCGTGGCCGACCGGCTGGCCACCCACGATCCCCGGGTGACGGTGGTGGACAACCCGGCTGGCGCCACCCCGGCGGGACTGAACGCGGCCATCAGGGCCACCACGGCCCCCGTGGTGGCCCGGGTCGACGGCCACGCCGAGCTGCCGCCGGGCTACGTGGTCCGTGCGGTGGCCACCCTGGCCCGGACCGGGGCCGCGGTCGTCGGCGGCATCCAGGACCCCCGGGGCACCACCCCGTTCGAGCAGGCGGCGGGGCGGGCCATGGCGTCGCGCTTCGGCGCGGGCGACGCCCGGTTCCACTACGGCGGGCCGGAGGGACCGGTCGACACGGTGTACCTCGGCGTGTTCCGCCGTAAGGCGCTCGAGGCGGTCGGCGGCTACGACGAGGGGCTGGTCCGCAATCAGGACTACGAGCTGAACCACCGCCTCCGGATGGCGGGTTGAGAGGTGTGGTTCGACCCGGAACTGAGGGTCGGCTACCGACCACGGAGTTCGCTTGGGGCGCTGGCCCGCCAGTTCGCCCAATACGGGCGGTGGAAGCGAGTAGTGCTGGCCCTCCACCCCCGGTCGCTGCGGTGGCGCCACTTCGTCGCCCCGGCTGCCGTCCTCGGCGTGGTGGCCGGGTTGATCGTCGGCGCGTGGTGGTCGGTGGCGTTGGCCGTTCCGGCCGTCTACGCCGTGGCGGTCGTCGGCGCCTCGGTACTGGCCGCTCGGTCGCCGGGCATGGCGCTCCGCCTGCTGGCCGTCTATCCGACCATGCACGGAGCGTGGGGCTTGGGCTTCCTGGCTGGTCCGCCCCGGGGTGTGGTCCGCCGTCTCCGGGCGCGCTCGGAGACCGGTCAGGACGCCTCGTAGTCCCGGAGCACCTCGTCGGTCGGCCCGTCGGCCACGATCCGCCCCTCCTGCAGCCAGACGGTCCGCCCGCACGAGCGCCGGACCTCGGCCAGGTTGTGGCTGACCAGCAGGACGGTGCCCGCGGCGGCCCGGTGCTCGTCGAGGCGCCGGGCGCTGCGCTCCCGGAAGGCCCTGTCGCCGACGGCCAGGGCCTCGTCGACGAGAAGGATGTCCGGGGTGAGCGCGGTCGCGATGGCGAAGTGGAGCCGGGCTCGCATGCCTGACGAGTAGGTCTCCATGGGGCGATCGATGGCCGGCCCGAGGTCGGTGAAGGCGGCCACCTCGGAGACCATGGCCTCGGCCTCGTCGCGGCGCAGGCCCTGGGCCAGCAGTCCGATGCGGATGTTGGAGCGTCCGGTACTGCGGGGACGCAGCGCCGCCTTCACGCCGAGGAAGGTGGGCAGCGACCGGACCAGGAGTTCGCCGCCGGCCAGGGGCAGCACCCCGGTCATGGCCTGCAGCAGCGTGGTCTTGCCGGAGCCGTTGGGTCCGACCACGCCGACGCTCTCGCCGACCCCGACCTCGAGGTCCACGCCCCGCAAGGCGTCGACGGTGGTGGCTTCCGGGGCGTTGCCCCGCAGCAGGTCTCGGAGCAGTGGCCGGTAGGACCGCACCGTGTAGCGGACCTCCACGCCGATGCACCGGATGGCCGTTGGCGTGGCGGCGGTCACGAGCCGCCCCCGTAGGTGGCCTCGCGGGCCCGGAAGGCCACGAAGCCTGTGATGAGGAAGAGGGTGGGCCAGGCCACGGTGCCGGCCCAGGCGAGGCCCGAGACTTCGGTGCCGATGAGAGCCCATCGCCAGGTGGTGACGAGGCAGTACAGGGGGTTGACGGCGAACAGGGCCCGTAGGGCCTCGTCGGCGACGAAGTGGTCGACGGAGTACAGGACGCCCGACAGGTAGAAGAGCAGGCGGAACAGGAAGGGAAGCAGGTTTTCGAGGTCGCGGTAGGTGTGGGTGGCTCGGGCCGACAGCAGCCCGGCGCCGAGCCCGAGGGCGGTCAGCGCGGCGAGCAGGCCGGGCAGGGCCAGCCAGCGAAGGTCCGGGGCGTGGCCGTGGGCGAGCGTGACGACCAGCATGACGACCAGCACTGGGGCGAACGAGAGCAGCTGTCCGATGGCGCTGCCCACTGGAAGGGCGGCCCGGGGAAACCGCAGGGCCCTGACGAGCCCGGCGTTGGCCACCACGGAGCGGGCCCCGGTGGTGACGGTGCGCTGGGCCTGGTGGAAGACGAACACCCCGACGGTGAGGAAGGCCAGGTAGTCGTCGACGCCGCGGTCCAACTCGATGAGGACGCCGAAAACCAGCAGGTACACCGCCACCTGGAGGACAGGGTTGAGCAGTAGCCACAGGTTGCCGAGGAGCGTGTGGGCGTTCTGGACCCGCAGGTCCTCTAGTGGGACCCGGACTAGGTAGTCGCGCCGGTGCCACAGGTCCCGGAGGTAGGTGCCGACGGGCACCGGTCGTCCGACGGCGAAGAGGCCGTCGTTGCCTGGCCCGTCGGCGCTGGTGGTTCCCATCGCCGCCGAGCGTAGGCGTCGCCCGATCCGGAGGGCGGCCGGGCGGTAGTTTGGTCGGCGTGTCCGTTCCGCCGATCACCCAGGGCCAGTCAGACGCCCAGGCCCGGCAGGTGGAGAACCTGACTACCGCAGTCCGGCGGCTGGAGCGCGAGAAGCGGGCCTTGAAGGAGTGGACGTCCACCCTCGAGCGCACCGTGGTGGCCCACGAGCGGGTGGGGCGCGACCGGGAGGCTGAGCGCGCCGCCGAGCGGACGGCACACGCCGCCGAGGTACGTGTTCGGACGCAGGAGTTGGCTGCGGTGGAACGGCGCCTGTCCCGCACCCTGGAGAGCCAGTCGTTCCGACTCGGGCACCTCCTGGTGCGGATCGTGGTGGCGCCGGTCAAGGCCCTGCGTTGGGGCCGCCAGAGGGTCCGGGCGGTGGCCGTGCGGGCCTACCGCCTCGCCCAGCGTCGCCTACCCGGGCGGGTGGTCGACCCGCTACAGCAGGCGGCGACCCGGGGGCAGGTGACGACGGCCCGTCGCCACGAGGTCCTCGACCTGCCAGGCGACCGTCCGGTGTCGTTCGTGGACTGTCGGGGTCTCGACGACGCTGCCCGCGACGCCACCTGGGCCCGGATCGCCGCGTCCGACCAGCCGGACCGCACCGTGGTCCTGGTCGACTCGCCCGACTTCACCGGCCTGCGGGACCTCGGCCTGTCGTTCGAGTACCTGCCGCCGTACCGGGCGGACCTGCCGTGGTGGGGCGGCAAGACCGACCACGACCGCTGGGTCGCCGAACGCATGGCCGCCATGCGTCTCGGCTATGGGGTCGAGGACGAACCCGGGGACTAGTCAGCCGACGTCGACGGGTTCCCGGCTCCAGCCGTCGAGGGCCGCGGCGATCTCCTCGGCTCCGGTGGCCGCCGGCAACTCGGCCATCTGGTCCCGCATCCGGTCCTGTTCGGCTGGGTCGAGGAGCCGGTCCACGGCGCCATCGAGGCCGGCCAGCAAGTGGGGATCGGCGTCGGGGCCTGGGTCGTCCCACCGCAGCCCGCAGCCCGTCTGCTCGACCCAGCGGGTCCGGGCGTCCTGGTCGTCCTTGGCTGTGACCTGGTTGGGTACGAACAGGGTCGGGAGCCCGAGGGCCATGGCCTCCTGGAACGAGTTGTAGCCGGCGGCCATGACCGATGCGTCGAACGCGGCCCGGTACCGACCGATGGGGAAGTGGCGGAGCCGGACCACGTCGGGGGGCAACTCGGCCGGTACACGGGTCAGGACGCTCTCGGTGACGACCACCTGGACCTCGGGCCGGCGTCGCAGTGAGGCCACCACCCGGGCGCTGAGCGAACCGGTGTCGTTGACCTGTCCGGCGCCCAACTGCATCAGGACGGCGGGTCGCTCCGGGTCCAGGCCCAACTCGCCCCGGACCTCGTCGGCCGGACGGAGGTCCTCGGGGCGAACCGCTGACACTGGGGCGGCGATGAGGGAGGCGTCGGCGCCCCCGGCGGTCAGGCCACGGTCCATCTCGGCCGCGTATTCCCCCGGCTCGACGACGTGGGTGAACAGCTTCGACCGGCTGAACGCGTCGTAGCCCTTCCCCGGCTGCCACAGGCCACGGCGGCTCCACACCGAGCGCAGGCCCTTCCGATGGCGGAGCACGGCGCACAGCCCGGCGTATGGGTGGCCGCCGTCGAAGGACATGACGTCGGGCCGGTACTGGTCCAGCAGGTGTTCGAGGCGGGCGGCGTAGAAGCCGTTCCAGGCCCGGTTTCCCACCGTGCCGTACTCGTGCGAGCGCAGGTACTCGACGTGGAATCCGGCGTCCATGGCCAACTGGGCGGCTGGCGACAGGGTGAAGACCACCACGTCGTGGGTCCCGGCCAGGAAGCGTCCTACGGCCATCTGGCGGGTCAGGTGGCCTAGGCCGACGCCGTTGGAGGTGCACAGGAGGGCCACCGGCCGATCACCATCGGGCGGCGGGACAGGGGTCCGGGCCCCTTCGGCGGGTGTCTGTGGAGGAGTCATTAGGCTGGAGATCGCTGAAATTCCAGGTGTCGGAGGATCGCCGGGAGAATTCCCGGGAGAACCTACAACTTCGTTCGGTGGGGTCCCGGTCCCCGATCCCCGCGGCTCGCGGGTTTTCCGACCACCCATCGTGGTCAGTCCGCTACTGTGATTTGCCGTGAAGGGGCACCTGGCCCGTCGTTTCAGGCGTCATGGGCTATCCGTCACCGTGGTGGTGGAAATACTTGTGATCCGTTGACCTGCCCGATACCCTTTCTGGCGTCGCCCTTCATGGGTGGCAGACAATCTGGCCTTTCGTCACGCAGTTCTCCGGCGTCCATCGTCCGACGGAGCTCCCCCGTGGAGCCTCTCGAGGAGGGTGGGTGGTGGAGGGCTGCGTGTCGCGGCGGTTCGTCCGCTTCCACGGTTTTCGCAGGCCAGGCCTTGACAAAATCATCCAACTCAGGGAGAAAACCTTGAAGAATGAACGGAAGCGGGTTTCCACCCGCCTCGTGGCCGGCCTTCTTGCCGTCCTCGTGGCTGGTGCGGGCCTCGCACTCACGTCGGGCACGGCCTCTGGTTTGCAGACCGTGACCCAGTCGGCCCGGGTTTCCGGCGTCGACAAGTACGCGACCTCGGCCTCGGCCGCGATCACGTCGCATAACAACAACGCCACCTCATCCGTGCTGGTTAGCGGTGAGAGCTACGCCGACGCCCTGTCGGCCGCTGCACTCGCCGGTGCCGTGTCCGGTCCGGTGATTCTCACGGACCCGAACACGCTGAAGGGCTCGACGTCGCTGGCCATCGGTCAGATCAACTCGACCACGGCTGCCGGGCACACCGTGTACATCGTCGGTGGCACTGCCGCCGTCGGCGCTGACGTTGCCACGTCGCTTACCGACCTGGGGTACACCGTGTCCCGCGTGTCGGGTGCCGACCGTGTCGCCACCGCTGACGCCGTGGCCACGAAGATCCGCACCATGCAGGACTTTGGTACCAACTGGGACTCGGACACCACTGTGTTCCTGACCACGGCCCGCAACTTCGCGGACGCCGTTGCGGCCTCGGGCATCGCCTTCAAGAACGTGATGCCGATTCTGTTGGTGGAGCCGGGCGACGCCCTGTCCGCTGGCACCAAGGCCGTCCTGGACAGCGCGGTCAACAGCATCGAGCACGTCATCATCCTCGGTGGCACGGCTGCGGTCTCCGACGCCGTCGAGGCCGAGGTGAAGACGATCCTGAACGGTGCCGCCGGCACGACGGCGATCGAGGTCACCCGCGTGGGTGGAACCGACCGCTATGACACGGCCAAGAAGCTCATGGAGCTCCGCACCAAGGCGACCGTCCTGAACGGCTTTGGGGAGACCGCCACCAACGTCATTCTGGTGAACGGCACCTCGCATGAGGACGGCATGAGCGCTACCGCTTTGGCTGGCGCCGCTGCCACGATGACCCTCCTCACGGATGGCACGGGCACGCTGAACGCCACCACGAGCGCTGCGTTGACCGCCAAGTCGTCGACCATCTCGACTGTCCGCGCAATCGGACGTACCGCCGACCTGTCGGCTGCCGAGATGACTGCCGCCGACGCTGCGGCCACCACGACCACGGTGACCTGCACCATTAGTGCATCCGAGGGTGGCACGACCATGACGGTCACCTTCAGCGGTGCTGTGCTCGGCGCTGAGGGCGACCAGGACGGCTCTAGCAACGCCGACGGCACGGGTGCCGGTCTGGAGAGCAACTACAAGCTCAACAACACGGCCATCTCCGCCAACGCCAACAACTCGGCCGGTAGCGCCGGTGCTGGCGACGTCGACCAGCCGAACCTCACTGAGGTTGTTGGTTCGACCGCGGCTGCGACTGCTGCGAGCATCACGTTCGGAACGGCATTCGCCGTTGGCGACGTGCTCTCGGCGACCACGTCCATCACCGACACGTCGGCACAGGCCATCGCTGGTTGTTCGCACACAGTCGCCAACGATGCGACCCGTCCGACGGCGACCGTGGACAGCTTCCGCATCGGCGCGACCCAGGGCCTGCTTCACTTCAGTGAGGCGGTCGAGGACTTCGCCGGGAACGCCACCACGGTGACCGACGACATGACGAGCACCAGCTCGGGGACCGACACCACGTTCCTCGTGACTCAGGTCACTGGGACGAACTACTACCGGTTCACCCACAAGGACGGCTCGGCGTTCATCAGCGGTCAGATCCTGACCATCTCGACGACTGCCGGTGACTTCACCGACCTTGGTGACCTCGACATGGCCGCCAACAAGACGGCGACCGCGTCGACCGACACCACCGGTCCGACCGCGACCGCGACGGTTGCGTCGACCACCTACACGCAGGCCAAGTCGGCCACGCTGGGCACCACTGGTACCTTCACCATTGGTGCCGTCGCAGGTGGAGTCGCCAACGGCACGGTGGGCAACCTGTGGACGTTCGAGGCCATCGAAGGTTCGGCTGGTGCCGCTCCGGCGATCTCCCTGTACGACACGGTCAACCGGAAGATTGTCCTGGCTGCTGACTTCACCAGCCCGACGTCGGCCTCGCAGCCGACCGCTGACAACATCTGCTCGACCGTGAACGGTCACGCTGATGTCGGCGCCAACTTCAAGTGCCTGGTCGTGGCCGGTGGCAACAGCGCCGCCGTTGTGGCCTCGTCGAGCGTGGGTGGCGGAACCTCTGGTGAGGCCGTCCATAACATCGACGTGACCTACAGCGAGCTGATGGATCCCGCCTTCGCCACCATCTCGTACTACACGGTCGACGCTGACGCTGACACCACGTACACCGACGATGGCGTCGAAGCGGTCCGGGTCGCTGGCTGCACCACCGCAGACGACACCTCAGGGTGTGAGAACTCGACCGGTGCGAACAGCCACATCGCAGGAACCATGCAGTTCAAGTACACGGCGACTTCGGCCGCCATGGACATCACCAAGGGCTCGTCGGTACTCGGCATCAGCACCTCGGTGACGGACTACAAGGGCAACGCGGTTGGTTCGTCGACCTACAGGGTCACCATCAACTAGATCGGGTCCATGCCGCCTAGAGCGGCAAAAGCCTGAGAGGGGCCCCGCACTTCGGTGCGGGGCCCCTCCGCGTTTTGGACTGGGTTGGATACGCCGAGTCGGCGATAGGCGACCCGATAGATTCGGCGAGTGGACGGCGACCGAACCGGCGGAACACATCGCGCTCTGCCGAGTTGGGACAGGGTGGGTCGTGCGCTCTGCCTGGCTCCGCTCGCCGTCGTACCTGGGGCCTTCCACCGGTCTACCTACAGCGTCTTCACGAGTCCGAAGCTGGTACTCGTCTGGGGGATCTCCGTCCTTCTCGTGGTCTGGTGGATGTTGGCACTCGGTGCCCGCGGAATGGCGCGGCGCTGGTCCTGGAGGTGGACCTCTGAGGGCGCACTCGTTCTTCTTGCGATCGCAGTGATGATGTCGGCGATGACATCGCCCCACTCAGCTAGAGCCTGGACGGGTGCGGGCGTGCGGTGGTCCGGCGCAGTGACCTATCTGGCGGTGTGCTTCATCGCCTTCTCGACGGGACGCCTATTCCGAGATCGGCTGCCTTGGTCGGTGCCAGCGGTCGCGATGGTTGGCTCAATCCCGGTCCTCGGCTATGCGATCCTCCAGGCGTTCGATCGGGATCCATTCGACTGGGCCACATCGATGTCGTTCGGGATCGATGTGATGTCGACATTCGGTAATCCGAACTTCACGTCGGGCTATCTGGCGATCGTCGCACCGCTGGCCTGTGCCGTTGCGTTCCGAGGCGGCGAGGCCGGAGGACTGGTTAGGGGGATCAGTGGAGCGGTCCTGATGTCGTGCCTCTGGTGCATCGGGCATCTCGGCTCGCTGCAGGGGCAACTAGCCCTCGTCGCGACAGCCCTGGTTCTTCTGGCGCGGCTCCAGGACCGACGGTTGACTGGGTTGTCCAAATGGATCGGTTCGCTTGCGTCGGCCGTCCTTTTAATTGTTGTCCCGATCATGGCCGGCCGACTAGGTCTCGCAGGGCTAGTCGGCCTGTCGGTGGTTTACGCGCTCCTCATCTCCAGGGACTCGTTCCGTCCTCTGGAGGCGGTCGCGGAGACGGCCGATGGTGCACCAACGTCGCGTGTGCCGCAGAAGTCTGGCCGGCGGTCCATGGCTTACTACGTAGTGCCGGTGGTTGGTTTCGGAGTCGCCGGGATGGTCTGGGGGCACGGGTTCATCTGGTCGCGGTTCTCGACGGCGCTCGGGGAACGCTGGACATTCTGGCGAGTCGCCCTCAGGATCTTCGCAGACAGTCCCCTGACTGGGCTCGGGTTGGAGACATTCAGCACGCGCTTTGCTGAGTTGAGGGACGCAGGTCACGCCTCTATTTCTCCTACGCACCTAACCGACTCGGCACACAGCGTGCCCCTCGGATTGTTGGCCGGTGGAGGGATCCTCGTCAGTGTCGCGTACCTGTTACTTGCCCTGTCGGTGATCGTTCTAGCTCTGAGGGCGTGGCGGTCCTGCTCCGAGGACGGCCGGTATCTCGTGGCAGGCCTTGGAGCCGCCTGGACGGCTTTCCACCTGCAGTCGGCAGTGTCCGTGGACCTCCCATCGCTCGGCATCCTCCATGGAATCCTGATCGGGTCGCTTCTCGCTCTCGGGTCCGGGCGAGAGGAGGGAAACGGCAGGTGGATGCGGCTGGTTGACCGATGGTCCGATCGGCCCTGGAAACTCCGGATGGGCGTCATGGTGCCGATCGGCACCGTGATCCTGGTCGTGTTAGCGGGTCCTCTCCTCGCTCCCGTCATGGCGGACCGTGCCCACCATCAGGCCATGATCTCGATCGCGCGGGGTGAGGCCGCTACAGCAGAGCGCCATCTCCTGGATGCCATCGACGAGCTTCCATCCGACGGATTGCTCTGGAGTCGATTGGCGAGGGTGCAGCAGGCGGGTGGTGCAATGGAAGCGGCGTACCGTTCGAGTCTCCGTGCCGTCGAGCTCCGGCCCGGCGACCCGGCGCTGGCCCTCGAGACGGCCCGGCGAGCAGCTGCCCTGGTCTCTCGACCCGGTTACCTAGACGAGGCGGTGGATCGTTATGAAGCGGTGCTCCGGGCAGATCCGCTCGGCCCCCATCGCAGCGAGATCGCGGACTTCTTCGCGGTGATCGGCAGAAACAAGCGAGCGACGGAAATTCTTGTTCCTGACTTTAGGGGAAGATTGGATAATGCACTGGAAATTATTTCAAAAAACCCACCTGATGTTTTTAATCATAACCTTGAAACTGTACCAAGATTATATAAATATGCTCGACCTGGAGCCGATTATTATCATTCCTTAAAGTTGCTTAAATCAG
>PBUO01000105.1 GCA_002727895.1 Acidimicrobiaceae bacterium
AGGTCCCGGCCCGTCTCGGCCGGGGCCCGCCCGGCGGCCGCTCTGGCGTTGGTGCCCTCGAGGATGATCCCCAGCTTGTAGCAGGCCAGGGTCCACCACCAGGTCAGGTCGTCCATCGGCAGGCCGGTCCGATCGGCGTACCGGTCGACCAGCTCCCTCCAGTCGGGGAAGCCCGGTGCCGCCGAGGGGAACGAACCGACCCCTCGGGACGTGGCCAGGATCCAGGCTAGGTCGAGGCGCGGGTCGCCGGCGGTGGTGAGCTCCCAGTCGACCACCGCGGCCACCTCGGGCCGGTCGTGTCGGGCCATCACATTGGCCAGGTGGACGTCGCCGTGGATGATCCCGATGACCGCTGCGGCCGGGCGATTGGCCTCCAGCCACGCGCCGACCCGATTCACGTCGGGGAGGTCCGGGCCGTCGTAGCCCTCGGTCGCAGAGTAGGAGTCGAGCAGCGCCCGCCACCGCGGCGCCTGGCGTTCCAGCCAGCCGTCGGGTCGGCCCAGGTCGGCGAGGCCAACGGCGGCTGGGTCGACGCCGGCCAGCGCGGCGATGGCGTCGACCATCGATAGGCCGAGGGCATGCTGCCAGGTCGGATCGTCGGCATAGCGTCCCTCGAGGCCCGACCCGGGGTTGAACCCGTCGATCGCCGCGCCGATGTGGAAGCACGTGCCGATCACGGACAGGTCGTCGCACGACGCATGGAAGGCCGGATGGGGAACCGCCCGGCCGACGTCGCTGCCCGAGAGGGCGGCCAGGACCTGAGCCTCGCGCAGCATCGTCTCATTGCTGTTTGGTCGGGGATGCCGAGGCGGTCGACGCAGGACCATGGTGGTCCCGTCCTCCCGAGTCAGGTGGAAGAGGTGGTTCTGGGTGCCCCCGCCTAGTTCCCGGCAGGCCACCACCGGGCCGGATCCCGGCGCCGGGCTATCGGCGAGCCATGGCTGGAGGGCCGACCAGTCCAGGAGGCCGTCCCCATCGTCGAGCGTCTGGTCTTGCGGGGTGACCATCTACTCAGATTGCCACGCGCCTCGCGACCGAGACGGCGCGTCGGGTCGTCAGTCAAGCTGGCAATCCTTTACAGTTCGGTCCACGAGTCGGCCGAAGGGCCTGAGCCCGTAGTCGGCGAGCAGAGAAAGTGCTTCGGGGAACCGGCTCCCCGAGAGAGACGACCTGGGAGGCGACGGTGGCGAGCGAGTTACGGGCGGCAATGGTTCAGACGGGCTGGACCGGTGACAAGGAGTCGATGATCGAGCTCCACGAGAAGTACCTGGCCGAGGCCGCCGAGGCCGGGGCCCGCGTCATGTGCTTCCAGGAACTCTTCTATGGGCCGTACTTCTGCCAGGTCCAGGACGCCGTCTTCTATGACTACGCCGAGGCCATCCCCGACGGCCCGACCACCAAGAGGTTCCAGGAACTGGCGGCCAAGCACGGCATGGTGCTGGTGCTGCCCATGTACGAGAAGGAGCAGGAGGGCCTGCTCTACAACACGGCCGCCGTCATCGACGCCGACGGCACCTACCTGGGCAAGTACCGGAAGACCCACATCCCCCAGGTGAAGGGCTTCTGGGAGAAGTTCTACTTCCGCCCCGGAAACCTTGGGTACCCGGTCTTCGAGACCGCCGTGGGCCGGGTCGGCGTCTACATCTGCTACGACCGCCACTTCCCGGAGGGCTGGCGGGCCCTCGGCCTGAACGGCGCCCAGATGGTCTTCAACCCGTCGGCCACCAGCCGCGGCCTGTCCTCCTACCTTTGGAAGCTCGAGCAGCCGGCCTCGGCTGCGGCCAACATGTACTTCGTGGGGGCCATCAACCGGGTGGGGATCGAGGACCTGGGCGACAACGACTTCTACGGCACCACCTACTTCGCCGACCCCCGCGGCCAGTTCGTCGGCGATTTGTGCTCGGACCGGGACGAGGAGCTCATCGTGCGCGACCTCGACCTGGACATGGTCGACGAGGTCCGCAACCAGTGGGCGTTCTACCGGGACCGCCGTCCCGACATGTACGACCCGTTGACCCGGGCCTGACCTGGGCCCGACCCGAGACCGCCCCCGGGCGCGACTAGGAGACCCGATGACCACCAACGCCGAGCTGCTCGAAAGGCACCGGGCCGTCCTGCCGAACTGGCTGGCGCTCTATTACGACCCCCCGATCTCCTTCGACCACGGCCAGGGCCGGCACGTCTACGACGTGGAGGGCAACCGCTACCTCGACTTCTTCGGCGGGATCCTCACCACCAGCCTCGGCTACGACATCCCGGAGATCACCAGGGCCGTTCAGGACCAGGCGCCCAAGACGTTCCACACGTCAACGCTCTACCTGTCGGAGTGCATGATTGAGCTGGCCGAGGAGATCGCCGGGCTGTCGGGCATCCCCGACGCCAAGGTCTTCCTTACCACGTCGGGGACCGAGGCCAACGACGCCGCCCTGATGCTGGCCACCGTGGCCCGCCGGTCGAACCAGATCCTGGCCATGCGAAACAGCTACCACGGCCGGTCGTTCACCACGATCGCCATCACCGCCCAGCGGTCCTGGTCGCCGACCAGCGTCAGCGGCATGTCGGTCAACTACGTGCACGGCGGCTACCGGCTTCGCAGCCCGTTCCGGGACCTCGACGACGAGGCCTATACGCAGGCCTGCGTGGACGACCTCACCCAGGTCTTCGACATGATGACCTCTGGCGATGTGGCGGCCATGATCGCCGAGCCCATTCAGGGCGTCGGCGGCTTCGCCACCCCGCCCGACGGCTTTTTCGGCGCCATGAAGAAGGAGNTGGACAACCGGGGCGTCCTCTTCATCTCCGACGAGGTCCAGACCGGCTGGGGTCGGACCGGTGAGCACTTCTGGNGTTACCAGGCGCACGGCATGGTGCCGGACATCCTGACCTTCGCCAAGGGCGTGGCCAACGGCCTCTCCCTCGGCGGTGTGGTGGCCGGGGCCGAGTTGATGGATTCATTGCCCGGCAACTCCCTGTCTACGTTCGGTGGGAATCCCGTGAGCAGCGTCGGGGCCCTGGCGACGATCCGCTACATGCTGGAGCACGACGTCCAGGGCCACGCGCTGCGCATGGGCGATCGCCTGGTCGGGCACCTCCAGCCCGTCGTCGATGCGTCCGAGGTGGTGGCCGAGGCGCGGGGCAAGGGCCTGATGCGGGCGCTGGAGACAGTCCAGCCCGGCACGATCGAGCCCGACGCCGCAGCTGCTGGCCGGATCATGGAGGAGGCTCGGGCGGCCGGCCTGCTGGTCGGCAAGGGTGGGCTGTACGGCAACGTGATCCGCATCGCTCCGCCGATGACGGTCACAGCGGAAGAAATCGACGAGGCTGGAACCATCCTGGCCGGGATCGTCGAGCGCCTGGGCTGAGGCCCGGACTGGGACTCGGACACGAGCAAGGGGGAACCANATGACGACTCTCATCAAGAACGGGACAGTGGTCAGCGCTACGGGGCGCCACGTCGCCGAGGTTCTGGTCGACGGCACCACCATCGCCGCGGTGATGGCGCCGGGGTCCGCGCCGGCCGTGGCCGCCGAGTCGGGCGCCGAGCGGGTTATCGACGCCACCGGCAAGTACGTGGTGCCCGGCGGCATCGACTGCCACACCCACATGGAGCTGCCGTTCGGGGGCACCTTCGCCTCGGACACCTTTGAGATCGGGACCCGGGCCGCGGCGTGGGGCGGCACCACGACCATCATCGACTTCGCCGTCCAGAAGACGGGCGAGAACGTGCGCGACTC
This sequence comes from Acidimicrobiaceae bacterium, assembly GCA_002727895.1. GTDB lineage: Bacteria > Actinomycetota > Acidimicrobiia > Acidimicrobiales > MedAcidi-G1 > UBA9410. Next base: position 3,735 of record PBUO01000105.1, read on the forward strand.
CCTCGACCTGTGGCATGCCAAGGCCGATGGCGAGTGCGCGGTTGACTACGCCTTCCACATGATCCTGGGCGGGGTCGACGACGCGGCGCTCAAGGAGATGGACGCCCTGGTCGCCGAGGGCATCACCAGCTTCAAGCTGTTCATGGCCTACCCGGGCGTCTTCTACAGCGACGACGGCCAGATCCTCCGGGCCATGCAGAAGGCGGCTGACAACGGCGCTCTGATCACCATGCACGCCGAGAACGGCATCGCCATCGACGTCCTGGCCGAGCAGGCCGCGGCCCGGGGCCAGACCGACCCCGTGTACCACGGCATCACCCGGCCCTCCCGCATGGAGGGCGAGGCCACCAACCGGGCCATACAGCTGGCCCTGGTGGCCGGAGCGCCGGTCTACTTCGTGCACCTCTCGGCCAGCGAGGCTCTCGAGCGGGTGGCCGAGGCCCGCGACGCCGGCCACAACGTCTTCGCTGAGACCTGCCCCCAGTACCTGTACCTCAACCTCGAGGACCACCTGGGGGCCCCGGGATTCGCCGGCGCCGGATACGTCTGCTCGCCGCCGCTGCGGACCAAGGAGCACACCCACCATAAGGACCTTTGGCGGGGTTTGCGGACCAACGACCTGGCGCTGGTGGCCACCGACCACTGCCCGTTCTGCATGAAGGACCAGAAGGAGCTCGGGAAGGACGACTTCCGGGCCATCCCCAACGGGATCGGAGGCGTGGAGCACCGGATGGACCTCATCTACCAGGGCGTGGCCATGGGCGAGCTGACCCTCGAACGGTGGGTGGAGACGTGTTCGACCACCCCGGCNCGGATGTTCGGCCTGTACCCGCAGAAGGGCGTGATCGCCCCCGGGTCGGACGCCGACATCGTGCTCTACGACCCGGACGCCACGACGCGCATCTCGGTCGACACGCACCACATGAGCATGGACTATTCGGCCTACGAGGGCTTCAACGTGGAGGGCAAGGTCGACATGGTGATGTCCAAGGGCCGGATCCTGATCGAGGACGACGCCTACCACGGCTCGAAGGGCCACGGCGCCTACCTGCCGAGGGGCCTGTCCACGTACCTGCAATAGCCCGGTACGCCACGACGGCGNCCGGCGCCGGACGACCNGTCGGCCCACCATCGGGGCCGACACCGAAGGAGGACAACCAGTGAACGAGATCCAGCACCTGGTTGACGGCGCCACCATGGCGTCGACGTCCNGTCGGACCGGTCCGGTCTACGACCCGGCCACTGGCGAGCAGACCGGCACCGTGGCCCTGGCCTCGGTGGCCGAGGTCGACGCCGCGATCGCCTCAGCGTCGGCGGCGTTCGAGGCGTGGGGCGAGGTGTCCCTGGCCCGCCGGACCAAGCTCATGCTCGACTTCCGCAACCTGGTCGTGGAGCATGCCGACGACATCGCTCGGCGCCTGACTGCCGAGCATGGCAAGGTGCTCGACGACGCTCGGGGCGAGGTGGCGCGGGGCATCGAGAACCTGGAGTTCGCCTGCGGCATCGCCGACGCCCTCAAGGGGCAGCACAGCGAGCAAGCCAGCAGCGGCGTCGACGTCTACACGGTGCGTCGCCCCCTCGGCGTGGTGGCNGGCATCACNCCGTTCAACTTCCCGGCCATGGTCCCCATGTGGATGTTCCCCAACGCCGTGGCCTGCGGGAACACNTTCGTCCTGAAGCCGTCGGAGCGNGACCCGTCGGCGCCGATGNTCCTAGCCGAGCTCTTCCAGNAGGCCGGCTTCCCGCCCGGCGTGCTGAACGTCGTCAACGGCGATAAGGAGGCCGTCGACCGGCTCATCGAGCACCCCGCCGTGAAGGCCGTCAGTTTCGTGGGCTCCACGCCCATCGCGAAGTACGTATACGCCGGTGCCACCGCCAACGGNAAGCGGGCCCAGGGCATGGGCGGGGCCAAGAACCACATGATCGTCCTGCCCGACGCCGACCTGGACATGGCGGCCGACGCCGCGGTGTCCGCCGCCTACGGNTCGGCCGGCGAGCGGTGCATGGCNATCTCGGTGGTCGTGGCCGTCGGTGACATCGGCGACCAGCTGGTCGAGGCCATTCGGGTCCGCATGGAGAAGCTGGTCATCGGTCCNGGCACCGATCCGGCGTCGGAGATGGGCCCGCTCATCACCGCCGAGGCACGCGACCGGGTGGCCGGCTACGTCCAGGCCGGTGCCGACGCCGGCTGCACCGTGGTGGTCGACGGCCGTGACCAACAATTCGAGGGCGACGGGTTCTTTCTCGGGGTCAGCCTGCTCGACCACGTCACCACCGACATGAGCGTCTACACCGACGAGATCTTCGGGCCGGTGCTGTCGGTCGTCCGGGCCAACAGTTACGCCGAGGGCGCCCAGATGATCCGGGACAACCCGTTCGGCAACGGCGCGGCCATCTTCACCCGGGACGGTGGCGCTGCCCGCCAGTTCCAGCAGGACGCCGATGCGGGCATGGTCGGCATCAACGTGCCCATCCCGGTGCCTGTCGGCTACCACTCGTTCGGCGGGTGGAACGACTCGGCGTTCGGCGACCACACCATCTACGGACCCGAGGGGCTGCGCTTCTACACGCGGCCCAAGGTGGTGACCAGCCGGTGGCCCGACCCGTCGACCAGCGGCGTGGACCTGGGCTTCCCACGAAACGACTGACGAATCAGACCGGGATCGGAGGCGAGACGGCGGATGGACTTCGGAGTGGTGCTGCAGACGGATCCCCCTGCCTGGCGGGTGGTGGACCTGGCNCAGCGTGCCGAGANCCTCGGGTTCACGCACGGGTACACGTTCGACAGCCACGTGCTGTGGCAGGAACCGTTCGTCATCTACAGCGCCATGCTGGCCGCCACGAANAAGATGGTGGTCGGCCCCATGGTCACCAACCCGGGGACGCGAGACTGGACGGTGATCGCGTCGCTCTTCGCCACCCTCAACGACATGTACGGCGAGCGCACCGTGTGCGCCATCGGGCGCGGCGATTCGGCCATGCGCGTCATCGGCCACAAGCCCTGCAACCTGGCCACCCTCGAGGAGTCCATGGGGGTCATCAAAGGCCTCGCCGAGGGCGACGTGGTGGAGTACAACGGCACCACCCAGACCTTCCCGTGGCGCGAGGGTGGATCGCTCCCTATGTGGATGGCCGCATACGGCCCGAAGGCNCTCGACCTTTGCGGCCGTCGAGCCGACGGCTTCGTGCTGCAGCTGGCCGACCCGCAGATCGCCGAGTGGACCATCGCCGCGGTCCGCCGGTCGGCCGTGGCCGCAGGCCGTGACCCGGAGTCGATCACCATCACCGTGGTGGCCCCGGCCTACGTGGGCGACGACATCGCCCACCAGCGAGACCAGGTGCGGTGGTTCGGTGGGATGGTCGGCAACCACGTGGCCGACCTNGTCGACCGCTACGGCNCCGACGGCTCGGCGGTGCCGGAGGCTCTCACCGACTACATCGAGGGCCGGAAGGGCTACGACTACGCCGAGCACGGCCGGGCCGGCAACGAGCACACCCACTTCGTGCCCGACGAGATTATCGACCGGTTCTGCATCCTTGGCGACGAGGCCACCCACGTGGCCCGGCTGAAGGAGCTCGAGGACCTCGGCGTCGACCAGTTCGCCATCTACCTCATGCACGACCANAAGGACGAAACCTTGAGTGCCTACGGNCAGCGGATCATCCCGGCCTTGTCCCGATGACCGGCCTTCGCATGGCTCCTTTCGTCCCGGGGAGGGAGTGAACGAATTGCTCTTTAGACAACGAAAGATCCACCTCGTCGTCGAGGAGACCCGTCACGACTTCGGACCGGTGCCGGCCCAGCCAGTGCTGAAGGGTGCGGTGGCTGCCGTGGTTAGCAACCCGTTCGTGGGTGGCTACGTGGAGGACCTCAGCCCGGCCACTGAGGAGCTGCGCACNCTCGGCCAGGAGCTCGGCGATTTGCTCATCAGCCACCTCGGCGGTGCACCGGAGGACATCGACGGCTACGGAAAGGGTGCGATCGTCGGCTCGGAGGGCGAGATCGAGCACGGCGCCATGTGGCACATACCCGGTGGCGGCGGCATGAGAGAAGCCCTAGGCAAGGGCGAGGCGATCGTCCCGTCGACCAAGAAGGTCGGACCACCGGGAGTGAGGCTGGATATCCCGCTGACCCACCTTGAATGGTCATATGTCGGCAGTCACTACGACGCCATGGAGGTGGGGGTTTCCGATGCCCCCCGGCCAGAGGAACTGGTCCTGATCCTCGCCATGTCAATCGGCGGGAGAATCAACGCCCGCCTTGCCGGAGGCTTCGATCTCGACGACCGTGGACAACCCGGGGTGCCGCAATGAGGATCGCCTGCCTGGGACTGGGTCGAATGGGGTGGCCCATCGCCGGCCATCTGGCGAACCGGGACGAGGAGCACGACATCGTCGTCTTCGACGTGGTGGAGGGACTCGGCGCNCAGTGGACCGGGGAGNACCGGGGAGAGNCNGCCGACTCGGTGGCGTCGGCCGTCGACGGAGCGCAGTACGTCGTCACCTCCCTCCCCGCTGATNCAGAGCTGGCCGCGGTAGCCGAGGAGGCNCTGGCTTCTGTCGGCCAGGGGACAATCTGGATCGACCACTCCACCACGTCGGCCAGCATCGCCCGCCAACTTGGGAGTGAGGTCNTGGCCGCCGGTGGTCGCTTCTTGGATGGGCCGGTTTCAGGAGGCGTAGATGGTGCCCGGCAGGGGACGCTCTCGGTGATGGTGGGCGGCGACGAGGAGGCTTTCGCTGCCGCCGAACCCCTGATCGAGGCTTACGCCTCGAGGGTCCGGCACATGGGACCTGTGGGGGCNGGCCAGTTGACCAAGATGACGAACCAGATCTGCGTGGTCGGGCTCTGTCAGGCGCTTGCTGAAGGCCTCGACTTCGCNTCCCGGGCCGGACTGGACGTAGGAAAGGTGGTGGAGGCCATGACGCAGGGCTCCTCGACTTCGTGGCAGATGGAGAACCGGGCCGACCGGATGCTCNCCGGTGACTANGACTTCGGCTTCTCCACGACCCTTATGCGAAAGGACGTGGGACTGGTTCTGGACGAGGCCTCCGCCATGGGCGTATCGCTGCCGGTCACGGCCCTGGTCGGCCAGTTCCTGGCTGACGTGGACGCCATGGGTGGGGAGTCCTGGGACTGGTGCAGCCTGATGGAGAGACAGCGGCGGTTCGCCCCCGAGAGCCCTGCTCCGAACTAACCGGGCCGTTCCTTGACGATGCTGACCGACTTCCAACCACCAGTGTTTTCCGGTACCAGTGGACCGGGCCGAGGAGACGGCCCTTGGGGGTCCAGGGACCGAGTCCGATGATGCGGCGGGGGAAGGTGCTGCGGGTGGCGGTCACTGTCCTCGTGGTGGTCGTCTTGCTTGTCGTCGTCTGGGAGGGCTACAAGTGGATGGGAGAAGCCACTGGAGGGACGTGGCCAGGCACCTCGATCGACCTCCCGGCGTCGACCGACGACCTGACCCTGCCGCACGCCGCCGACATCGTGGGCGAGCTGTTTGAGGAGATCCGCGACGGCCGGGACCGGCTGCCTCTATCGGTCTTCCTGGTGAAGAAGGCCTGGTTCACCTTGCAGGAGGCGGCGATCGGCTTTGTTCTAGGGCTGGTCGTCGGCATCAGTCTTGCCATCTTGATGCTGCGATGGCGCGTCGCCGAGCGGGGCCTACTCCCCTGGGTCAACGTCTCCCAGACCGTGCCGCTGATCGCCTTGGCTCCCATCATTGTGACCTGGGGGCGACAGCAGAATCTCCCTGACTTGTTCTCCATATCGCTCATCGCCACCTACCTGACCTTCTTCCCGGTAGCGGTCAGCGCCCTCCGAGGCCTGCAGTCCCCTGATGAGGCGCATGTCGAACTGATGCGNTCATACGCAGCGCCGTGGCGGACCACACTGGTGAAGTTGCGTCTTCCCGCGGCTCGGGTGTACCTGTTCCCCGCCCTCAAGATCGCGGCCACGCTCAGTGTGGTCGGTGCCATCGTCGGGGAGATCTCCATTGGCACCAAGACGGGCCTGGGGCGGGCCATCCTCAATTACGCNCAGCGCTATGCGGTGTTCCCGGAGCGCCTTTACGCGGCGGTCATCGGTGCCGCGGNCCTCGGACTGGTCGTCTTCGGCATCGTGGGCCTAGCCGAACGCCTCNTGGTGACNCGTTCCCAAGGAGNNTTNGAGGAGGTTNACCGNTGAGCGAGGNAGCCATCGTCATCGATGGNGTCGACAAGGCCTTCAACGTGGGCGGCGCCGACGAGGTAGCGGCGCTCGAGGGCATCGACCTGACGACCCGGTCGGGCGAGTTCGTTTCGTTGATCGGTCCTTCGGGCTGCGGCAAGTCGACGCTGCTGCGCCTGATAGGCGACCTGCTGGCTCCCACCCGGGGGACCGTCACCGTATTCGGCAAGTCCGCTCACCAGGCCCGGCTGGACTTGGACTACGGGATGGTGTTCCAGCATGCGAGCCTCTTNGACTGGCGGCGGGTGGCTGCCAACATCGANTTGCCGCTGGAACTCCGCGGCTGGTCGAAGNCCGACCGTGCGAGCCGNTCGGCGCAGATGCTGGATCTGGTCAAGCTGTCCGATTTCGGCCGCCACTACCCGCGGCAACTCAGCGGCGGCATGCAGCAGCGGGTTTCCATCGCGCGGGCGCTCTCCTTCGAACCTCGGCTCCTGCTGATGGACGAGCCGTTCGGGGCCCTCGACGAGATGACCCGTGAGCACATGCAGTTGGAGTTGCTGCGGATNTGGCGGGAGACCGGCACAACGGTGGTCTTCGTGACCCATTCGATTTCCGAGGCGGCCTTCCTCTCGAACCGGGTGGTGGTCCTNTCGCCGCGGCCCGGTCGNATCCACTCAGTGGTCGATGTTGACCTCGGCGACCGGGACGAAGCCACCCGGGAGGACCCCTCCTACTTCGCCAAGGAGACGGAGATCCGCGAGGCCCTCCGTGACGTNGAGGTAAACCCCTGATGGGCGGTTGGCCNTNCGACGAGGGGACGGGGCCCTGATCGCGGCCCGCATNCGCGCCTNGGTGGTCGGACTGGGTCCGGCGCTGGTGGTCGGCGTCGCCGGACTCTNGCTCTGGGAGGGGGTGGTGNGGGCCTTCGGCATACGCGAGTTCCTACTACCCCGGCCGACGTCGATCCTCGGGCAACTGGTCGACCATTGGCCGACCCTTCGTCACGCCGGATGGGAGACTGGCCGCATCGCGGTCAGCGGCCTGGTCGNGGGGATCGTCGCNGGGGTGCTCCTTGCCTTTGTCACNACCCGGTTCCGCACCCTCGACGAGGGNNTCACCCCGCTGGCTGTGGCCGTCAACGCCACCCCCATCGTGGCCCTCGCCCCCATCTTCAACGCNTGGTTCGGGATCACCGGGACGCTCAGCAACCANGCGGTGGTNGTNGCCGTNGTCTTCTTCCCGGTGTTCATCAACACGGCCCGGGGCCTCACNGAGGTCCACCCTGACGAGGTNGAGCTCATGCGCTCCTATGCGGCGTCGGAGTGGACGATCCTGCGGGAGGTCCGGATCCCCAACGCCCTGCCGTTCTTCGCCAACGCCCTGCGGGTGGTGGCGCCCCTGTCGGTGATCGCTGCGATTGTGGCCGAGTACTTCGGCGGTCCCCAGGACCGCATCGGCAACGTCATCACCTCGAACGCCGGTTTCGCCAGGTACGACGTCGCCTGGGCCGCCATCGCGGTGGCCTCGGCAGTCGGCCTGGCCCTCTTCGCTGCAGCCCTGTTCGTCGAGCGCGTCAGCATGCCCTGGCGGGTGGCGACCGGGGACGGCGAGTCATTGACAACACCCGGGAGGGAAACATGAAGAAGCGATGGACCACGAGGCTGCTGGCGGTGCTGGCGGCCCTGACCCTGTTTGCCACGGCGTGTGGCAGCGACGAGGCGGCCGTGGGCACCGGCGACTGCGACTCGGTCGACTCCGTGTCGTTGCAGTTGCAGTGGGTGACTCAGGCCCAGTTCGCCGGTTATTTCGCCGCCGTGGACGAGGGGATCTACGAGAAGTACTGCCTAGACGTAACCATCCGTGAGGGTGGCGTCGACATCGTCCCGCAGCAGCAGCTGGCGTCGGGCGCGGTCGACTTCGCCGTGTCTTGGGTGCCCAAGGCGCTGGTATCGCGCGAGGAGGGCATGAACATCGTCAACGTGGC
>PBUO01000106.1 GCA_002727895.1 Acidimicrobiaceae bacterium
ACCATGTAGCCGGCGTCCCCGCCCCGACGCTGCAGGAACCGGCCGGCCGTCGTGCCCCCATCGAACGGCGAGACCAACTCCAGGAGCCCCTCCCCCACTGGGAATAGCACGTTGTTGAGGCCGAACTGCTCGACGTGCAGGTCGTGGGCACAAGCCTCGACCCCGAGGGAGGACACCACCTCGGCCTCCACCGCTGGAAGGTCTCGGACCACGAGGGCCACCTGCCGCAATCGAACCGTCACGCCGGCCACGGTACCCGTCGCCCCGATCTCTTCCGGAAGGCCCCTGCACCTGCGGCAGGCTGCGGTCTCCACCCGACCTGCCCCACCGCTAGGGCGGCGACCATGAGGACCACGACATGCCCGCCATGCAGCCCAAGGGATCGATCTAGGGCCGGGAACTCCCGGCCATAGACGAGTTCGACGCCAACGCCTTCCTCGACGACTTCGCGGTGTCGGACGACGCCGAGAAGACCATCGCTGCGGGGGCCTTCCGCCTGGAGGCTGGCGAGTCGATGACCTACACCTACGAGTACCACGAGATGAAGCTCATCATCGACGGTCGATTCACCACCGCCGGCGACACCGGGCAGGAAGTCACCGCGGTGAAGGGCGACCTCTGCTACTTCCCGGAGGGCAGCACCATCACCTTCTCGACCGACGACTTCGGTGTGGGCTACTTCGTCGGCCAGCGGGGCGTCGGCGAGGCCTGAAGCTTCGCTACCGACGCACCATCGGCGCCGACCGACGGGTTGTCCGACTGCGCTCGTAGGCTCCTCCCTGCCCGGTCGACCTCGACCCGGTGTTCTCCGAAAGAAAGCGATACCGCAACATGCCGAACGGCACAGTCAAGTTCTTCAACGCCGAGAAGGGGTACGGCTTCATCACCGTCCCCGGACAGGATGACGTCTTCGTCCACTACTCCAACATCGAGGGCGAGGGCTACCGCAGCCTCGACGAGGGCCAGAACGTCGAGTTCGAGGTCGGCCCCGGACGCAAGGGCCCCGAGGCCCTCAACGTCCGCAAGGTCTGAGTCGGCGGGCTCTTCCCGGCCCTAGGCTGGGGGACCACAGCCCAACCCGCTGAACGCCACCACCTCCGGGTGGAGGCGGCTTCAGGGCCCGCCCCACGGGGCGGGCTCTCTCGCGTCCGGGGACATCTTCCCGGAGACCATGTTCCATAAGTGCATGTTCCCCGAGACGAAACGCCTGCCGGTCAGTCGTCGCGCCCGAGCCGCCCATAGCGTCGAAAGCCCGGGACGGCGCCCACGTGCAGGCCCCGCTCCCGCCCCATCTGATCCGGCAGGTCGTGGTCGTTAGACCGGGCCGCCCGTGTCGTCAACCACGTCACCGCAGCCAGGGCGATCGCCCCGCCCAGCAGCGTCTCGTTCGTCGGACGCTCGTCGCGGAACACCCACACCCAGACCGGAGCGGCCACCACCTCCGAGATCAACAGGAGGCTCACGTCGGCCGGCGGCACGAACCGGTGGGCGTAGTTCCAGATCGGAGTGAACAGCCCGATCAGTAGCCCACCGGCCACGAAGGCCATCAGGAGGTCGAAAGCCGGCACGGCCACTCCGGCACCGGTCCCCAGGGCCACCAGGCCGGCCACCACCCCGGCCGTCGTCCCCCCGACCAGGGTCGGCACCCCGGGGTCGCGGGCCGGAGAACTTCGGACCAGCACCGAATAGGCCCCCAGGGCGACCGACAGGGCCACGGAAAGCACGATGCCGACCAGATCGCTGTCACCGACGTTGCCACCCACCATGACCACCACTCCGACGGTGGCCACCGCGATGGCCACCAGAGTGTCCCGGCTGACCGGCTCCTTCAGGAAGACTCGTCCCAAGATCGCCGCGTAGAAGGGGCTGGTCGACTGCATGAGCAGCACGAAGGCCGCCGAGACGCGGCTGAGGGCGACCACGAACAGGCTGAACATGGCGGCCAGCAGCAGGCCGGCCAGGACCTGTCGTCGCCCGGCGGCGACCACCGCCCGGAACGGGTTCCTCCCAGCGGTAATGATCACCGCCGCCGAGACCAGCGCCGCGGCGAAGCTGCGGTGACTCAGGTACTGCCACTCGTCGGCCTCGCGGACGGCCCGGAAGGTCAGCGGCCCGAAGCTGAACGCCAGTCCACAGACCAACACGGCCAGCGACCCCTGGAGGCGACTCAACTTCGGAGGTGCCACTTCAGGCCTCCGTCGTGATTTCGGCCGTCGAGAAGCCCGATGCCGGTACCGGCGCGGGCGCCGGGTCCTCGTCGACGAATAGGTGGAGGACCGCTCCGCCGAACCCGAGGGCGGCCAGCGTCCACCACCAGATGTCGTAGGAGCCGGTGGTGTCTCGCACCAGCCCGCCGCCGTACACGCCCACGAACGACCCCAACTGGTGGCTGAGGAAGGCCAACCCGAACAGGGTGCCGGCGTGGTCGACGCCGAACTGGGCCATGACCACCCCCGAGGTGAGCGGCACTGTCGACAGCCAGAGCACCCCGATCACCGCACCGAAGGCCAGCGACAGGCCTCCGGACGCCGGCAGGAGTAGGAAGGCNACGAACACCACGCCTCGGAGACCGTAGATCCACGCCAGCAGCCGGACCCGGCTGNNAGTGGNACCCAGGGCCCCGGCCCCGATGGTCCCCGGGAGGTTGAACAGGCCNACNAGGGCCAGCGCCATGGCCCCAATGCCGGCCGACTGTCCGAGGTCGTCGAGATGCTTGGGCAGGTGTGCCCCGATGAACGACACGTGGAAGCCGCATACGAAGAAACCCACGACCAGCAGGACGTAGCTGCGGTGCCGACCGGCCCGATGAAGGACCGAGCCCAACGACTCGACGTCGCCACGGTCCGTGGTGCCGAGCGGCTCCAGTCTGATGGGGACGCAGGCCGCGGCCATGGCAGCGGCGGCCGCCGCTCCGACCAGGAGGGCCGATCGCCAACCCACCGTGTCGATCAGCAGGCGTGCCGACGGGACGAACACAAACTGGCCNACCGACCCGGCCGCCGTCGCNATGCCCAGGGCCATCGACCGCTTCTCCTCCGGGGCGAGGCGTCCCACAGCGGCCAGCACCACGGTGAACGATGCCCCTGCCGTCCCTAAGCCCACCAGCACCCCGCTGGCCTGCAGGCCGAGGCCCTCGTCGGCTCCCGCCATGAAGACCAGGCCCGCCGCGTACAACGCCGCCCCGACCACCAGGACTCGCCGGGTTCCGTATCGGTCGGCCACCGCTCCGGCCACCGGCTGGCCGAGCCCCCACATGAGGTTCTGCAGGGCAACCATCAGGCCGAAGGTTCCGGCCCCGACGCCGAGTGCGTCGGTCATCGGGNCGAGGAACACGCCCATCGTGGAACGCAGGCCCATCGACACCATGGTGATGACGCTGCCCGCCAGCAAGACGACCAGCAAGGAGGGGGTCGGACGTCGGGCGACCATGGACATCGGGCGGACGCTAGACCCGGCGTGTGCCTCCGGTCACCATCCCGACCAGCCGCCACGGGCCGCCGGTATCCTGTGGACATCCCGGCGGAGGCTCCCCCCCGCCGGTGGGTTCGCAGTCGGGCTTCGGTCCGCCCGTTCCTCGTGGACCACTCGACCCCACTGATTCGCGTGGGGCCTCGCGCAACCGATTCGACCACCCGCCCACGCGGGTCTGGAGCAAACATGTCATCCCCTACCCGAACCCCCTCCTTCGCCGACCTCGGCGTCCCCTCCCCGATCTGCGAGGCCCTCAAGGCCCGAGGCATCACCACCCCGTTCGCCATCCAGGCCGCCACCGTCGCCGACGCCCTGGCCGGCCGCGACGTGTGCGGTCGGGCCCCGACCGGCTCCGGCAAGACCCTGGCCTTCGGCGTCCCGCTGGTTGCGGCCGTCGACCGGGCCCAGCCGGGTCGCCCCCGCGGCCTCGTACTCGCCCCCACCCGCGAGTTGGCCGAGCAGATCGCCTCCGAGCTGCGATCGTTCGCCGGGAGGGTCCGGATCGGGGTCGTCTACGGCGGCGTCGGCTACGGCCCTCAACTGAAGGCGCTGCGCTCCGGCGTCGACGTCCTCGTGGCCTGCCCCGGCCGCCTCGTTGACCTCATCGACCAGGGAGCCGTGGACCTCGCCGACGTCGACCGGGTCGTCATCGACGAGGCCGACCGCATGGCCGACATGGGCTTCCTGCCCGTGGTCCGCCGCCTCCTCGACCAGACGTCGCAGCCCCGCCAGACCGTCCTGTTCTCGGCCACCCTCGACGGCGACGTGGCCAAGCTGACCCGAGACCACCAGGTCGACCCGGTCCGCCACGAGGTCGGCGAGGAGACGCCCGACATCNCCGCCGCCACCCACCTGTTCTGGCAGGTCGACCGCACCGAGCGGGTCGCTCTGACCGCCGAGGTGGTCGGTGCGGCCTGGCCGGCCATCGTNTTCTGCCGAACCCGCCACGGTGCNGACCGCCTGGCCAAGCAACTGGGACGGGGCGACGTGAAGGCCGCCGCCATCCACGGCGCCCGCAGCCAGAACCAGCGGANCCGGGCCCTTGCAGACTTCACCGACGGNCGCGTTCACGCCCTGGTGGCCACCGACGTGGCCGCCCGAGGCATCCACGTCGACGGCGTGGCCTCCGTGGTGCACTTCGACCCGCCCGAGGACCACAAGGCCTACGTCCACCGCTCCGGGCGGACGGCCNGGGCNGGGCAGGATGGCGTGGTCATCTCGCTCGTNCAGCCCGAACAAAAGAAGGACTCCCGCCGCCTCCAGCGAGACGTCGGCCTCGACGAGCCGATGACGCCACCCGACCTGGCGCTGGTTCGCGGCCTCACCCCGCCCTCCGTGGCAGTCTCGGCCCCGGCCGTCACCGAGGACCGCCGAACACCCTCGGAACGACCCACTCCATCGGACCATCAGGGTGACGGCGAGCGCAGGCGTCGACCAAACCAACAACATGGCGGCCGGCCCGGACAGGGACGCAACCGTCGATCCGGCAGCGGCAATGGCAACAGCAACCGGGGAAAGGGAGGCCAGAACCGGAACCGCGGCGGCAAGGCCGGTGGCGGGCAGAACCGCAACCGCAAGCCTGGCCAGAAGCGACAGGGCCCGGCGAACGGACGCAAGCCCAGCGGCGGGCAGAACCGCAACCAGAGGCGCACGGCCGCCTGAGCCCTCACCAGCTCCTCATCTCCGAGGCACCATCCGCTCACCGGACTGAGCGAGGCTCTCCGGAATGAGGCTGCTCCCCCTGATCGCACTCCTCAGTGCCGCGGCCTGCGGATCGACGGCGCCGGCCGGCGAGCCGACCAAGNAAACCATTCCCCTCGCCGAGCCGAGCCAACGGGAACGCCTCAGCGACGCCCGGACCAAGTTCGACGCCTGCCTCGAAGGGGCCGGCTACGCGTTCCGCGGCTTCGCCGGCGACGAGGGCGACCCGGCTGTGGTCGAAGACCCCGCCTACCAGGACGCTCTACGCCGCTGCTCGGCGGAGACGGGCATAGCCGAGCTACGCGACGAACTCCAGGAGTCCCGGACCTCCCTCACCCCCGAGCAGGTGCACGCCGAGAACCAGCAGATCCTCGCCGTCGTCGACTGCCTGCGAGGCAAGGGGCTCGACCTCGACGATCCGGTCCAGGACGAGACCGGGGTNCTCAACCTCCGCCAGACCCTCATGGCCAGCGAGGTCNACCCCCNGAACGACGAGCGGGCCCGAGAGTGCCTCAGCGAGGTCGGCCTCGCCCGAGGGGCCGGCGGTTGACGGGCCCACCCTTAAGGACCCGGTCGGCTCAGCCGACCGACAACAGNCGGTCGGCGTACCAGCCGGCGAACCGGGCTACGTTTGGCTCCAGGAACGAGAANCGCCCNTGNCGGTTCGACAGCGGACCGGTCGCCGCACCCATNCCCCGGTGCTGGCGCTCCAGCATCGGGATGTCCTCGGCGATGGCCACGTCGAAGCGCTCGTAGTACGCCTCGGCGACCTCGGCGAAGCCCTCGGCGGCCACTGTCTCCGGCGGGAAGCACACCACCTGGGCGCACCGACACCGATCGGGACCGTCGGGATAGACCTCGTACATCCAGAGCCCCTCGGCGCCGGTGGCGATGACCAGGGTCGGGAACAGCCACGAGTAGCGGACGCCGTCGGCCTCCCGCTNGTCGAGGCTCGGGATGACTGCCAACGCCTTNTCCTGGTCGCCCTCCANGAGGCCCCCGGTGCCCTGCGTNGACCCGAAGTGGGTGGCCCACGCACCCACCACGTCCTCCGGCTCGTCGGGGTCGTCGTAGGTGTCGTCGATGCTGCCCGGATGCACGTAGGGCAGGTGGTAGTACTCGTTGAAGACCTCGGCGAAGGCCTTCCAGTTGCAGTCCACGGTGAACTCGCGACGGCGGGTGGTGACCATCGAATCGAGGTCCCATCGGGTGTGCACCGCCGCCGCGTCGCCCAGCCAGTCGTCGATGGGCGGCGGGGAGGCCTCGAGGCTGACGAAGGCGAATCCCAGGCGCTCGGCGGTGGCGAACCCATGCAGTCCGTGATCGGCCCGGTCGAAGCCGTCGGTCCGACCCATGCTGGGGGCGCCGAGCAGTCGGCCGTCCAGTCCGTAGGTCCAGGCGTGGAACGGACACCGCATCCGTTGGCAGGTCCCCTCCCCCTCCACCACCCGGGCGAAGCGGTGGCTGCACGTGTTGGCGTGGGCCCGCAGGACGCCGTCCTCGTCACGGACCACGACGACGGGCACGCCGCCCACATCAATCGCCACGTAGGCGCCGGGTCCAGCCCACCGGTCGCCGCGCCCCACGCCGACCCAGCCCCGGCGAAACAGCACTTCGTCTTCCACGGCGGCCACCCGGGGGTCCACGTAGCAGGCTGGCGGAAGGCTGTAGGCCGTGGCCTGCCCACCCCGGCAGCGCCCCAGCGCCTCGGCCAGGCCCTCGGGCAGTCCGACGGGCGACCCGGCAGGTGGAGAGGCCAGCGTCATGGA
>PBUO01000107.1 GCA_002727895.1 Acidimicrobiaceae bacterium
AGCTCGGCCATGAGGTCGGTGTCCGAGGCGACCGTGCCCGGGAGCATCCCCGCCTCGGCGGCCAGCTCCTCCGTGTTGACGAGGTTGCCGTTGTGGCCGAGGGCGAACTCCACGTGGTCGACCCCCCGATACACCGGCTGGGCGTTGCGCCACGTGCTGGACCCGGTGGTCGAGTATCGGGTCTGGCCGATGGCCAGATCGCCTGTCAGGGCGGCCAGGGTCCGTTCGTCGAAGGCGTTGGACACCAGGCCCATGTCCTTGACCACGGTGAGGGCCTCGCCGTCGCTGACCGCCATGCCGGCCGACTCCTGTCCGCGGTGCTGCAGGGCGTACAGGCCGAGGTAGGTCAGGTGGGCCACCGGCTGGCCCGGGGCGTACACCCCGAAGACTCCGCACGCCTCGCGTGGGGTGTCGTCGTCCGCACCGGCCGCCGGGGGCTGCTCCCGCTCGACGACCTGGTCGGTCATCGGTTCGTGGTCCCCGATCCGAGGGCGGCAGGCAGGCGGTCGTGGTGGGCGGACCGGAGGTCGTCGACGGCCACGTCGAGCAGGTCCTTGATCACCAGGCGGTCGCCAGTGGCCAGACCGATCCGGGTGGTCGGGACCTCGACGGCCTCGGCGGCGGCCAGCACCTCGGGGAGACGTTCCGGGTCGACGGCCACGATGACCCGGCTGGGACCCTCCCCGAACAGGGCCCGGTGGTCGGCGATCCGGGCCAGGTGGGCACCCACGCCTGAGGCGGCCACCATCTCGGCCACGGCCACGCCGAGACCGCCTGCCGAGACGTCGTGGACGCCGTCCACCATGCCGTCGGCCACCAGGCTGCGGACCAGGCCGGCCACCCGCAGGTGCAGCTCGGCGTCCAGCGGGGCCAGGTCGCCGCCGGTGGCGTCGTGGGCTGCCGCCCACAGCGATCCGGCCAACGAGGTGGTGTCGGGGCCGAGTAGGACGAGGCGATGGCCGTCGACCAACGTGGCCCCCGGGGGGCGGCTGCACAGCTCGTCTACCACCCCCAGCAGGCCGATGACCGGCGTCGGGTCGATGTCGCTACCCGCCGACTCGTTGTAGAGGCTCACGTTGCCGCCGATGACCGGGACGCCGAAGGCCCGACAGGCCCCACCCAGGCCGTCGACGGCCTCGGAGAACTGCCACATGACCTCGGGGTGCTCGGGATTGCCGAAGTTGAGGCAGTTGACGACGGCCAGGGGCCGGGCGCCCACGCAGGCCAGGTTCAGGACCGACTCGGCGACCACCAGGGCCGTGCCGGCACGCGGGTCCACGGCACACCACCGATGGTTGCCNTCGGTGCTCATGGCCANGCCGCGGCCCGTCTCGTCGCCGGTGACCGGGTGGCGGAGCTTGAGCACGGCGGCATCGTCGCCCGGGCCGACCACGGTGTTCAGGAACAGTTGGTGGTCATACTGGCGGTACACCCAGGCNGGGTCGGCCAGCAGGTCCAGCAGGTCGGCGCCCGGGTCGGTGGGGGCGGCCAGGTCGTCAGCCGCCGGACCGACGGGGCCGTCGGGGGCCNAGCGGGGACGGTCGTAGAGGGGGGCGTCCTCGTGGAGCGAGGCGGCGGGAACCTCAGCCAGCACCTCGCCGTCGAAACCGTCGACGATGCGCAGCGAACCGCCGTCGGTGACCCGGCCGATGACGGTGGCCGCCACCTCCCAGCGCTCGCAGATGGCCAGCACGCGGTCCAGGCCCTCGGGCTCCACGATGGCCAACATCCGCTCCTGGGACTCGCTGGTCATGACCTCGTGGGCCTCCATGCGGGGCTCCCGTCGGGGCACGGCTGAGACGTCNACGTCCATGCCCACGCCGCCGCGGGACGCCGTCTCGCTGGTGGCACACGTCAGGCCGGCACCCCCGAGGTCCTGGATGCCGACCACCAGGCCCTCGTCGAGGAGTTGGAGACAGGCCTCGATGAGGCGCTTCTCCTCGTAGGGGTCGCCGACCTGGACGCTGGGGCGCTTGTCGCCGTCGTCGTCCTCGGAGAAGCCGGCCGAGGCCAGCACGCTGACGCCACCGATGCCGTCTCGACCGGTGCTGGAGCCGAGCAGGACGGCCAGGTTGCCCACGCCGGAGGCATGGCCCAACACGAGGCGTTCGGTGGGCAGTGTGCCCAGGCAGAGCACGTTGACCAGGGGGTTGCCCCGGTAGGTCTCGTCGAACACCACCTCGCCGCCCACCGTGGGGACGCCCACCGCGTTTCCGTAACCGGACACCCCGGACACCACGCCCTCGGCGATCCACCGGCTCCGAGGATCGTCGAGGGGGCCGAAGCGGAGCGGGTCCATGAGGGCGATGGGGCGAGCGCCCATGGTGAAGATGTCACGGAGGATGCCCCCGACACCGGTGGCCGCCCCCTGGTAGGGCTCGATGGCCGACGGGTGGTTGTGCGACTCGATGCGGATGGCCGCCGCGATGCCATCGCCCACATCGACTACGCCGGCGTTCTCACCCGGGCCGACCAGCACCCAGGGGGCCTCGGTGGGGAGGCGCTTGAGGTGTATACGGCTGCTCTTATAGGAGCAGTGCTCAGACCACATGACCGAATACATGGCCAACTCGAGGCCATTCGGCTCCCGCCCCAGGATCTCGTCGATCCTGCTTGCCTCGTCGTCGGTCAGCCCGAGGGCCCTGTGGAGGGGCTGGGGGCTGGGGTCGCTCACGCCGGGCACCGTAGTCCCCGCCGGTCCGCCGCCGGACCCTGCCCGCCGGTGACGTCCGACCGTTCGGAGGATGGTCGGAGGTGCCGGGATTCTTTTCCCCAATTGCTCCGGGCTGTCCCAGACTAGAACGTGATCTATCGCAAAAAAGAATTTCTTTTCTGCTGATTCTTCCGTAGATTATCTCCGTAACTGTTCGTTTCCTGAATTCTATAAATCCCTTCACGGAACAATTAATTAGGAGTAAGTACCATGGCACGTGCGAAGATGACCAATGCTGAGAAGGCCGAGGTGGCCGGGGTCCGCGAGTACCTCAAGGCCCTTGAGCAGAACACCCCCCGGCGAGGTCGCAAGCGCACCAAGGAAGGCATCCGCAAGCAGTTGGCGGCCGTCGACGCCCAGATGGCCAACGCCGCGGTGACCAAGCGGCTGGGCCTCGTCCAGCAGCGCCTGGACCTAGAGGCCGAGCTAGAGGCCCTATCCGCGGTGGGCACCGTCAACATGGAGGCCCTCGAGAAGGCCTTCGTCCGGCACGCCGCCTCGTACGGTGGTCGCCGGGGCATCTCTTATGCCGCCTGGCGTGAGGTTGGCGTCTCGGCCGCCACCCTCAAGTCGGCCGGCATCCGGCGCTCCGCCTAGGACAACAGGTCCCCGACGGGGGAAACCGTTCGACCGCCGCGCTCAGGCGGCCAGGAACGACGACACCAAGACCGCGCCGTCGGCGCTCCCCAGCAATTCGTCGCAAGCCCGCTCCGGGTGCGGCATGAGCCCCACCACGTTGCGGCCCTCGTTGCACACCGCGGCGATGTGGTCCACCGACCCGTTCGGGTTGTCGACGTAGCGCAGCACGATCCGGTCCTCGTCGCGGAGCCGGGCCAGCGTCTCGTCGTCGCAGGTGTAGTTCCCCTCGAAGTGGTTGATTGGCACCGACAGCTCGGCTCCCACAGAGGCGCTCCCGGTCAGGACCGAGTCCGCCGTCTCGACCCGTAGCGTCGTGGGTTGGCAAAGAAACTTGAGGCCCCGGTTCTTCTGGAGGGCACCGGGCAGAAGGCCGGCCTCAGTCAGCACTTGGAAGCCGTTGCAGATCCCCACCACCGGCCCGCCGTCGGCTGCGAACCGGTCCACGGCACCCATCATGGGCGAGAACCGGGCGATGGCCCCGGGCCGCAGGTAGTCCCCGTGGGCGAACCCCCCGGGCACGATCACCGCGTCGACGCCCGACAGGTCGTCGTCGCCGTGCCACAGCAGGCGGGCCGACCCGCCGAGGCCCTCGACGGCGACCACCGCGTCCATCTCACAGTTGGTCCCCGGGAAGACGACGACCCCGACGGTGGTGGCCATCATTCGGCCACCGGACGGACGGTGACCTCGGCGTCCTCGATGACCGGGTTGGTCAGGAACGAGGAGCACAGGTCCCCGGCCCGGGCTACCGCCTCGGCCTCGTCGGCCGCCTCCATGGTGAAGCGGACCGTCTTACCGACGCTCACTCTGGTCACCCCGTCGTAGCCCAGAGCGGGCAAGGCCCGCTCGATGGTGGCCCCCGCCGGATCGGCGATGCCGCCCCGCAGCCGCACGTCCACCAGCACGTCGAATTCCATCTCCGAACCTCTCGTCAGGCGCCCACGCCGGGCCAGTCGGCGAACGACCGGCCGGTGATGCGCTCGTAGGCCTCGACGTAGCGGGACGAGGTGGCCGAGACCACGTCGTCGGGCAGGGCCGGAGGTGGTGGCTGCTTGTCCCAGTCCAACCCGTCGAGGTGGTCGCGGACCGGCTGCTTGTCGAAGGAGGGCGGCGTGGCCCCGGGCTCCCACAGCTCGGCCGGCCAGAAGCGGGATGAGTCGGGGGTCAGCACCTCATCGGCCAGAACCAGGCGGCCGTCGACCATGCCGAACTCGAACTTGGTGTCGGCGATGATGATCCCCCGCTTGGCGGCCCACTCGGCGCCCCGCAAGTAGCAGGAGATCGACAGGTCGCGGGCCTGCTCGGCGACCTCGGTGCCCACCAGGTCGACGGCCTCGGCGTACGAGATGTTCACGTCATGGCCCTCGTCGGCCTTGGTAGACGGAGTGAACACCGGCTCGGGCAGCCGGCTGGCCTCCAGCAGGTCGTCGGGCATCGGGGTGCCGTGCATGGTTCCCGAGACCTTGTACTCCTTCCAAGCCGAGCCGGTGATGTAGCCACGCACGATGCACTCGATGGGCAGCATCTCGGCCTTGTGGCAGAGCATGGTCCGACCGGCCAGGTCGGCCAGCACGTCCGGATCGGTACCCCCGCCGAGCGCTCCGACGATCGCCTCGGTGTCGGTGGCGATCAGGTGTCCGGACACCGAGTCGGCGAACTGCTCGAACCAGAAGGAGGTCATGGCCGTGAGGACCCGACCCTTGTCGGCAATGGGCTCCGACATGACCACGTCGAAGGCCGAGATGCGGTCGGAGGTGACCATCAGCAGCCGGTCGTCACCGGCGTCGTAGACGTCCCGCACCTTGCCCGAGTGGAGGTGTGGCAGGGGGATCCGGTTGGACATTTCGCTCCTGGAGGGGATCAGAGGATCGGTTCGGGATCGTAGGCGGCGGCCTGCGGATGGGCGGCCACCACGTCGGCCACCCGCTCGACCACCGCAGCCACCTGAGCCGAGGCGTTGCCGACGAAGGCCGACGGGTCGGCCAGCAGCCCGTCGAGGGCGGTCCGGTCGAGGGGGAGCCGGTCGTCGCCGGCCAGGCGGTCGAGGAGGTCGGTCTCCGACACCCCCTCGTCACGACGGGCCAGGGCGGCCGCCACAGCGTGGCCCTTGATGGCCTCGTGGGCCTCCTCGCGGCCCACGCCGGCCTGCACGGCGGCCACCAGCACCCGGGTGGTGGCCAGGAAGGGGAGGTACTGCCGGATCTCCCGCTCGACGACGGCCGGGTAGGCGCCGAACTCGTCGAGCACGGTGAGGAAGGTCTGGAACAGGCCGTCGACGGCCAGGAAAGCGTCGGGAAGGGCGATCCGACGCACCACCGAGCAGCTCACGTCGCCCTCGTTCCACTGGTCGCCGACCAGGCCGCCCACCATGGCCAGATGGCCACGGAGCACCACGGCCAGACCGCTGACCCGTTCGCAGGACCGGGCGTTCATCTTGTGGGGCATGGCCGACGAGCCGACCTGGCCGGGACGGAACCCCTCGGTGGCCAGCTCGTTGCCGGCCATGAGGCGGATGGTCCGGGCCAGGTTGGCCGGGCCGCCGGAGGCCTGGACGAGGGCGGAAACCACCTCGAAGTCCAGCGACCGGGGGTACACCTGACCGACCGAGTCGAGGCCGCGGGCGAAGCCCAGATGCTCGGCCACCATCGCCTCGAGGCGGTCCAGGGCGTCGCGGTCGCCGTCCAACAGGTCGAGCTGATCCTGCTGGGTCCCGACTGGGCCCTTGAGGCCCCGGAGCGGGTAGGCGGCCAACAGGTCCTCGACGCGCCGGTTGGCGGCCAGGAGTTCCTCAGCCGCGGTGGCGAACCGCTTGCCCAGCGTGGTGGCCTGGGCGGCCACGTTGTGGCTGCGCCCCACCATGACCAGCCCGTCGTGCTCGGCGGCCAGACGGGCCAGACGGGCCAGGGCGGCCACCATCCGGTCGCGCACCACCTCGAGGCTGCGGCGCACCTGGAGCTGCTCAACGTTCTCGGTGAGGTCCCGCGACGTCATGCCCTTGTGAACGTGCTC
>PBUO01000108.1 GCA_002727895.1 Acidimicrobiaceae bacterium
ACCGAGAAGGTGCACCGCTCGTCGCCCGAGGTCTCGATTCGGACCTCGTCGGGCTGCTCGACGATCGACTTGATCAGGTACTCGAGGACGCCCTCGGCGATGGGGGCCTCGGCGCTCACGACTCGTCCTCCGCGTCCTCTTCGGCGGCCTCCTCAGCGGGGGCCTCCTCAGTAACGGCCTCTTCCACAGCAGCCTCCTCGGCAGCGGCCTCTGCCTCAGCGGCCTCCTTAGCGGGGGCCTCCTCAGCAACGGGATCGGGGGCCGAGGCCTCGGCCTTCGGGGCGGGCGGCGCCGTGGCGCTCGTGCCGGCCGGCTGGCCCTTGAACTCGTCCCAGGCGCCGGTGATCTTCAGGAGCTTCTCGACTCGCTCGGTCGGCTGGGCGCCGCTGCGCAGCCAACCCACCGCCTTCTCGTTGTCGATCTCGATCACGGACGGGTCACGGCGGGGGTCGTAGAAGCCGACCGCCTCGATGATCCGACCGTTGCGCGCCTTACGCGAGTCGGCGGCGACCACCCGGTAGGTCGGCTGCTTCTTCTTGCCCATCCGCATCAGGCGGAGCTTCACGGCCACGTCGATACCACTCTCTGTCTCATCAGGCCGTCTGGCCTAGCTGTCACGTCAGGTCTCCCCGACCGGTCAGGTCGCCGGTCCGGGCCCCACACCTCCTGGCGGGGCGGGCGCGTCGAAGGATGCGCCCGTTCGGTCGCCCAGTCTGCCGGGATCCGGCCCGATTTCCAGCCCCCGCCGCCGATCGGGGCACGATCCGATGGCGCAGGCCCCGTCCGACGACCCCGGTTCCTCCGAAACTCAGTCCAGTGACAGGCCACCGCCGGAGCCTCCGAGCCCAGACGGCAGGTCGCCCAGACCGGGCAGGGACAGGCCCTTCTTCTTGTCCACGAGGACGGGGCCACGGTCCGTGGTCCGACCTCCCCGGCCCTTGCGGCCCTTCTTCCCGCCACGGGCCTTCGCGCCCTTCCGGCCCGGACCATTGCCCATCTGCTTCATCATCTTCCGCATCTCGCGGAACTGTCGGACCAGCTGGTTGATCTCGCCGGGCTGGGTCCCGCTGCCCGCGGCGATCCGGGAGCGGCGGGAGCCGTCGATCACGTCCGGATCGGCCCGCTCGGCCGGGGTCATGGAGTTGATGATCCCCTCGATGCGGTCGATGCGGCGCTCGTCGACCTCGGTGTCCACGTCCTTCATCTGCTGGGCCATACCGGGCACCATGCCCATCAGGTTGCTGATCGGACCCATCTTGCGGAGCGCCTTCAGCTGCTCGAGGAAGTCGTCGAGGGTGAACGTTCCCTCCAGCAGGCGGGCGGCGGCCGCCTCGGCCTTCTCCTGCTCGAAGGTCTCCTCGGCCTTCTCGATCAGGGTCTCCACGTCGCCCATGCCGAGGATTCGGCTGGCCAGGCGGTCGGGATGGAAGGCGTCGAAGTCCTCGAGCCCCTCACCGGTCGACGCGTAGGCGATGGGCCGGCCCACCACCTCGCGCACGCTGAGAGCCGCACCGCCCCGGGCATCGCCGTCCAACTTGGTGAGAACCACGGCGTCCAGCTCGAGCCGGGCGTGNAAGGCCTCGGCCACGTTCACNGCGTCCTGGCCGGTCATGGCGTCGACCACCAGGAAGGTGTGGTNCGGCTCGAGCACCGCCGACACCTCGGCTACCTCGGCCATCAGGTCGTCGTCGATGGCCAGGCGGCCGGCCGTGTCGCACACCACCACGTCCCGACCCAGGCGCCGGGCCTCGGCCAGGCCGGCCCGGGCGACCTCCACCGGATCGGTGGCCTCGCTGAAGACGGGCACGTCGATGCGGCCACCCAGGGTCCGGAGTTGTTCGACGGCGGCCGGACGCTGCAGGTCAGCCCCGACCATCAGCGGGTTGCGGCCCTGAGCCTTGAGCAGGCGGGCCAGCTTGGCCGCGGTGGTCGTCTTGCCCGAGCCCTGCAGGCCGGCCAGCAGGATGACCGTCGGCGGCTTGGCGGCGAAGGTCAGCCGGTGCGTCTCGCCCCCCAGGACACCGGTCAGCTCCTCGAGGACGATCTTGACGACCTGCTGGCCCGGGTTCAGCGCTCCGCTGACCTCGACGCCGACCGCTCGCTCCCGCACCCGGTCGCGGAACGACCGGACGACCGACAGGTGGACATCGGCCTCCAGCAGGGCCACCCGCAGTTCGGCGAGGAACTCGTCGACGTCCTGCTCGCTGAGCCGGCCCTTGCCGCGGACCCGCTTCAGGATCCCTTCGAACCGACTGCTCAAACCCTCGAACACCGTCTCGAACCTCCCAGGCTCAGGCCGCCACGTCGGGGGCGAACAGGGCGTCCACGAAGTCGGCGGGATCAAACTCCAAGAGGTCGTCCACGCCCTCCCCGACGCCCACCAGCTTGACCGGGATGCCCAGATCCTCCTGGACGGCCACCACGATGCCCCCCTTGGCCGAGCCGTCCAGCTTGGTCAGCACGATGCCGGTGACCTGGGCCGCCTCGGCGAACTGCCGAGCCTGGACGAGGCCGTTCTGGCCGGTGGTGGCGTCCACGACAAGGAGCGTCTCGGTGACCGTGCCGGCACCCTTCTCGGCCACCCGGCGGACCTTGGCCAGTTCGTCCATCAGGTTGCTCCGGGTGTGGACCCGTCCCGCCGTGTCGGCCAACACCAGGTCGGCACCACGTGCCGCAGCGTGCTCCACGGCGTCGAAGACCACCGAGCTGGGGTCGGCCCCCTCGGCGCCCCGCACNACGGGCACGTCGGCCCGGTCGGCCCACATGGCCAACTGGTCGGCGGCCGCGGCCCGAAAGGTGTCGCCNGCGCCCAGCACGAGACTCCGGCCGGCGTCGGCCTCACGGCGGGCCAGCTTGCCGATTGTGGTCGTCTTGCCGACCCCGTTCACGCCCACGAACAGCCAGACTGACGGTGAACCTCCGAGGGCCAGCGACCGGTCGACCCCGCCGAGTCGCTCGACTAGGACCTCCTTGAGCATCTCGACGACGCCGTCCCCGGCGCTTCCCCCTCCGGGCAGGCCGTCGCGCCCCACCCGAAGTCGCACCTCGGCCACCATCTCGTCGGCNGTGGCCACCCCCACGTCGGCCAGCAGCAGGGCGTCGGACAGGTCCTCCCAGGAGGCGTCGTCGACCACATCGGCGGCCCGGACGACTGCCATCCGGTCCACCCAGGCGTCGCGTGCGCGACCGAGTCGTGAGCGGAGTCCCATGGCGCCGGCAGCCTACCGGTGGGGTCCCGGCGCCGATCGGGCGCCGNCGGTCACTCCCCGTCGTCAGCGTCCTCGCCGGCGCCTTCTCCGTCGTCGTCCTCGCCCCCGNGATCCGGCGGCTCGACGAACTGGTCGTCGAAGGCNCCGAGGTCGACCTCGAGGCGGAGNATCTCGCCGCCGCGGTCCACCTCCAGGGTGACCGAGGAGCCGGGAAGGCGGATCTGGATGTCGGCCCGCAGGGCCGGCATGTCGCGGATGGGACGGCCGTCGGAACGGAAGACACGGTCGTCCACCCGGAGGCCGGCGGCGTGGGCCGGCGAGCCCTCGACGACCTCGACGACCAGGGCGCCCGNANTGCCGTCGGTGGGCGACTGGCCGCGGATCCCCAGCCANGCAGTCCCCACCGGCTCCCCGTCGATGAGTCGCTGGGCGACCAGCACCACGGTGTCGCTGGGGATGGCNAAGCCCAGGCCGATGTTGCCGCCGGCGAAGACCCCNCCGCTGCGGATCGAGGTGTTCATGCCGATGACGCGACCCTGGCGGTCAGCCAGTGGGCCACCCGAATTGCCCGGGTTGATCGGGGCGTCGGTCTGGATCATGGCCACGCCGGCGCAGTCAGCGCCGGGGCCGTTCTCGCAGCCGTACGAGTCGATGACACGACCCAGTGCGGACACGATGCCGCTGGTGACCGTGCGGTCCAGGTCGAACGGGCTCCCAAGGGCTACGGCCAGCTGGCCGACCCGGAGGTCCTCGGTGAAGGCGAACACGGCGGGCACCAGGCCCTCGACTTCTTCGGCCAGGTCCAGGACGGCCACGTCACGGCGGACGTCCACGCCGACGATCTCGGCCAACACCTCGCGTCCGTTGGGGAGGCTGACCACCACCTCGTCGGCACCGTCCACCACGTGGGCGTTAGTCACGATCCGGCCCTGGTCCATGACGATCCCCGAGCCGTGCCCCTCGTCGGGCACCGAGACGAGGACCACGGTGTCACGGAGCGCCTCGGCGACAGCCACCACCGGCTCGTCGCCCGAATCGGCCACCGGGGCGTCGGCGAACAGCCGGGCCACCAGAGACTCGACCTCGGCGGCGTCCAGNCCGGCGGACTCCTCNACNAGGCGACCCACCAGCGCCTCGACGTCGGNCTCNTCGAGACCGGAGGACTCGTCGAGCACCGAAGCCACGATGGCCGTGACCTCCTCGGCGCTGAGGCCGACCTCNCCGGAGTCGGGAAGGTCGTCGATNCCCGAGGCAACGAGGGCCTCGACCTCCGTCCGGGAGAGCCCGGGCTCCGCCCCGGACAGCGCCTCGGCCACCGCCTCGTCGACCAGGGCACGGACCTCGTCGGCGTCGGCCAGTTCGTCCATGAGCCGCACCACCTCGGTCGCCGTCAGATCGCCTCCATCGTCGGTTGAACCGTCGCCCCGGAGCAGCCAACCAGCGGCCAGGCCCACCATCAGGGCCACCACAAGGCCAGCCATGCCAGCCACCCCGGCCACGAGGCGACCGCTGACCGCCACCGGCGGGTCGATCGGCTTCACCGGGGCCGGGAGCAGACCGGGGAAAGACGTCGGCTCGGACGGCTCCTCCCGCAGCCCTGGCGGGGTGGACGAGGGCTCGGTGCTGGAATCGGATTNCGACCGGAGGCGGGGGGACCCGACCTCGATGCTGCTCCGCTCCACCGAACGAGGCGTTCCCCCGTCAGCGTCGGGCAAGTCGACCATGGCCGCANAAGTTAGGCCGGTTCCGGTCGNTTCACGACGCCGGACCGGTCAGGGCACGAGTCGGGGCAGCCACACNGTGAAGGTGGAGCCCTCCCCCAGCGTGGACCGAACGGTNGCCCGGCCGCCGTGGCCCTCGGCGATCTGGCGGACGATGGCCAGNCCGAGGCCGGAGCGGCCNGCCTCTCGGGCCGANGCNCGGTCGCCCCGCCAGAACCGCTGGAAGACATCCTCGAGGTGGTCCGCGCCGATGCCCGGCCCGTGGTCGACCACCGAGGCCCAGACCCGGTCGTCGTCCCCGCCGGTGTCGACCCGGACCATCCCACCGGCGTCCGAGACCCGGATGGCGTTGCTCAACAGGTTGGCCACCGCCCGCCGGAGCGCCGCCGGGTCGCCGACCACCGACAGCCCCGACCCGGGACGGTGTTCGAGGGACACGCCCGCGGTGGCCGCCGCGGCACCGAAGTCCTCGACGGTCTCGGCCACCACCCTGGCCAGGTCCATCGGACGGCGCTCCGCGTCGGGACGTTCGTGGTGGGCCGACAGCAGTAGGTCGTCGACCAGCACCGACATGCGCTCGGCGGCCCGCAGGGCGACCGTCCCCGCCGCCCGGAAGTCGTCGGGCGCCGCGTCGTCGTCGGCCATCACCACGTCGAGGTTGGTCCGCAGCACGGCCAGCGGGTTGCGCAGCTCGTGCGAGGCCTCGGCCACGAACCGCCGCTGCCCTTCGAAGGCCTCGTCGAGGCGGCCCAGCATGTCGTCGAAGGTGTCGGCCAGGTCCTGGAGTTCGTCGGACGGCCCCCCGAGGTCGATGCGCCGCGACAGGTCCGTGGCGGTGATCTCCCGGGCCACCCCGGTGATCCGACCGATGGGCCGCAGCACCAGGCCGGCCACGTACCACCCCACCAGGAGGCTTCCCAGGAACAGGCCGGCCAGGGCCGTGAACGAGTAAGCCCGGAGTCGCTCCAGGGCCCGGCGGTTGACCTCCTCCTCGAAGACGACCAGCCACGGCCGGTCGGGCCGCTGCTCGGGCACGAAGGAGACCTCGCCCTCGGCCGATCCCCCGGTGGCGGCCGGGGTCTCCGCGGCCAACTGTTCGAAGCGGGCCAGCCGGGAGGTGGGCTCGTCGGACAGGGCCCGGGAGAGGCCCAGGTAGATCCCGCCGACCATCACCGCGGCGAGCACGAACAGGACGGTCGAGTACAACAGGGCCAGGCGGGTCCGGAGGCTGCCGAACCGGTCTGGCATCCGGTCGGCCAGGCGGAGGCCGGTCCGCTTCACCTCACGCTCCCGTCGGCTCCTGGTCCACCATCCGATGGCTCGACCAGCCGATAGCCGGAGCCGACCACCGTCTCCAACAGGGGTGCCTCGTCGTCGACGCTCAGCTTGCGTCGCAGCGTCCCCACCGTGACCCGGACCGTGTTGGTGAACGGGTCGGCGTGCTCGTCCCACACGTGGTCCAGCAGCCGTTCCTGGGAGATCACCTCGCCGGGGTGGCTCATGAAGTACCTCAGCAGGGCGAACTCCTTGGCCGTCAGGTCCAGCGCCCGATCGCCCCGTATCGCCCGGTGTCGGGCCGTGTCCACCTCCACGTCCCCAACCCGCAGGACCGCCCCCGAGCGCCCGGGGTCCCGCCGAAGCAGCGAGCGGATGCGGGCCGACAACTCGTCGAAGGCGAACGGCTTGACCAGATAGTCGTCGGCACCGACGTCGAGCCCCTGGATCCGGTCCTCGAGGGTGTCGCGGGCGGTGAGCATCAGGACTCGGGGGGCCACCCCCTCGGGCGGCTCGGCACGGAGCCGCTCGCACACCTCGAGGCCGTCGATCCCGGGCATGGTCAGGTCGAGGCAGATGAGGTCGTAGGGAGTCCACGAGGCCTTGGCGAGGGCTTCTTCGCCGTCTGTGGCCGTGTCCACGGCGTAGCCCTCCCGCCGGAGGCCCCGAGCCAGAGCGTCGACCAGGTCGGCCTCGTCGTCAACCACGAGGATGCGCACGCCGACGACGGTACCCGTCCACCCGGCGGCAGGGGCCGCGGCGGCCCGTCACCGGTGCCCGCCGCGACGACGGGATCAGCCGTTGGTGAGGACGCCCTGGCGTTCGGCCAGCCGCTCGGCCCCGACCCGTTCGCTGACTACCTTCGACGACCCGCCGGGGGCCATCGACACCCCGTAGAGACAGTCGGCAGCCTCCATAGTCCGCTTCTGGTGGCTGACGATTACCAACTGGGCATCGTCTCGGAACTGGTCGACCAGGCCAAGGAACCGGTGGAGGTTGACGTCGTCGAGGGCAGCCTCGACCTCGTCCATCACGTAGAAGGGCGACGGCCGACTGCGGAACACGGCGAACAGGAAGGCCAGGGCGGTCAGGGAACGCTCGCCACCGGAAAGCAGGGACAACTTCTTCACGTTCTTGCCCGACGGGCGGGCCTCGACCTCCAGGCCGGTCTCCAGCAGGTCGTCCGGGGTAGTGAGGCGGAGCCGTCCCTGCCCGCCCGGGAACAGCGATTCGAAGAGGCCCTCGAAGTGACTGGACACCTCGGCGAAGGCCGAGGCGAAGACCGAGACGATCTCCTCGTCGACCGACCGGATGACCTTGCGAAGTTCCTTGCGGGTGGCACGGATGTCGTCCATCTGCTCCTGAAGGAACTCGTGGCGCTCCCGCAGCGAGTCGAATTCGGCCAGGGCCAGTGGGTTGATGGGTCCCATCAGCTTCAGTTCGCGTTCCAGCTCGGCGATGCGTCCGGCCGGCGTCACGCCCTCGGCCAACTCCGGGCATGGTGCCTCGAGTGCCGCCTCGGGCTCCCGGTCGAACTCGGAGCGGATGGTCTCGGTGATGCCCTCGATCCGCATGCGGGTCTCGGCCCGTTCCACCTCGAGCCGCGACGAGCGCTCCCGGGCCTCTCGGAGCGCCGTCTCGGACGCAGTGCGGTCACGGCGGAGGCCGTCGAGGCGGGCGGCCACGGCCCGCACCCGCTCGGACTGGCGACGGCGGTGCTCGCGGAGGGCGTCTAGGCGGGCGTCGACGACGGCCATGCGGGCGTCCACGGCGTCCACCAGGGCCCGGGTGGCCACCTCGCGGCCCTCCAGGTCGTCCCGCTGGGCCGCCACGGCGATCCGCTCGTCAGCCAACTGCTCGAGCCGGGCCCGGACCTCGACGACGCGGGCCCGTACCACGGTCAGGCGACCGGTCACGTCGGCCACCCGGACGTCGTGGCCGGTGCGGCGGGCGCCGATACCGGCCGCCCGCTCCTCCAGGTCGTTACGGGCCGCGTTCATGCGACGGCCGGCCTCCAGCGAGGCCTCCTCGTCAGCCTCCAGCGTCGGAAGACGGTCCTCCAACTCGGCCACCCGACGACTGTCATCGGCTACCCGCTGGCCCAACTCTCCGAGCCGGGTCCGCAGGCCTTCGGCCTCGTTGGTCAGGTCGCGACGTTCCACCTGAAGGCGCTGCAGGGCCTCGGTGGCCGCGGTGAATCGGCCGTCGTGCTCGTCCAGCGCCCGGTTGCCACGGGCCACCTGGTCGTCGGCTGCCGACGTGGCCGCCTCGGCGACGTCGAACGCCGCGGCGGCGTCCACTCGCTCGCCCTCCGCCGCGGCGAGGCGGCCCTCCGCCGCGGCCAGCGCCGCTCCGGTCGCGCCCCGGCCGTCGCCCCCTACCCGCCACCCGGTAGGACCGAAGCGGTCGCCGCCACGGGTCACCAGGACCGCCTCAGGGTGGCCGACGGCCAGATCAACCAGATCGGCCAGTGGGGCATCGACGACCACCGCGCCTCCGAGGAGACGATCCAACAGGCGGTCGACTCCGGCGTCGGCTCCACTCCGTGGTCGGACGTGGGGTCGGATCGACTCTCCCACCGGCCCGGGGCGGGCCACGGCGGTCCCCGAACCGAGGGCCAGGATGGCAGCCGACAGGCGTCCCTCCTCGAGGGCCTCCAGGGCCTGGCGGGCAGCGCCGATCCCGTCGACCACCACGGCGTCCAGCGCTGAGCCGGCCGCCGCCTCGAAGGCGGCCTCGAAGCCCTCGTCCACCTCGACCAGGTCCAGCAGCGTGCCCAGCACCCCATCCACGCCGGCCAGGTGCTCGGCACCGGCCCGCGACCGGGCCTCGTCGAGGGCCAG
>PBUO01000109.1 GCA_002727895.1 Acidimicrobiaceae bacterium
ATCGAGGGCGTTCCCGGGTCAGCGGAGGCGGTCCGTCTCCTCCAGGAAGCTGGCGAGCGGGTCCTGTTCGTGACCAACAACTCGGGTCGGCCGGTGTCCGACACCGAGGAGAAGTTGGCCGGCCTGGGGATCGACGCCATGGGCGGCGTGGTCACTTCTGGTATGGCCGCTGCGGCGCTTGTGTCGCCCGGCGAGCGGGTGTTCGGCATGTGTGGTCCCGGATGCCGGGAGGAGTTAGAGCGGGTTGGCGCCGAGGTGGTCCGCGACGGCCCGGCCGACGCGGTGGTGGTGGGATTCCACGACGACTTCGACTATTGGCGGCTCACCGCGGCGGTGCGGGCCGTCCTCGGCGGGGCCCGCCTTATCGGGACCAACGACGACGTGACGTTCCCGGCCCACGACGGGCTGCGGCCCGGCGCGGGCTCGCTACTGGCCGCCGTGCGAGCCGCCACGGGGGCCGAGCCCGAGCTGGCCGGCAAGCCCTACGGGCCGATGTGCGACTTGGTGCGGTCGCTGGTGGCCGGCGAGGACGGCGAGTGCGTGATGGTCGGCGACCGCCCCGACACCGATGGGCGGTTCGCCCGGGCGTTGGGCTGGCGGTGGTCGCTGGTCCTGTCGGGCCTGGTCGGGGCGGACGACCTACCGGTCGACCCGGAGCCCGACACCGTCCACGGCGACCTGTTGGCCGCGGTTGGCGACCACTTGGGTTGAGCCGGGGACCGACGGAGGACTGGTGAGCGCCCGCCGACGCCTGGACCTCGAGCTGATCCGTCGAGGCCTGGTGGAGGGTCGTACCGCAGCCCGTGAGGTGATCGAGGCGGGGCGGGGCACCGTGGACGGGGCGCCCGCCGACAAGCCGTCCCGCCTCGTCGATCCCGGCCAGGCCGTGGTGCTGAGTGGACCGCCTCCCCGCTACGTGTCGCGGGGAGGACGGAAGCTGGAGGCCGCGCTGGCCGGGTTCGGGCTCGACCCGACGGGCCTGGCCGCCGTGGACGTGGGGTCCAGCACCGGCGGGTTCACAGACTGCCTGCTCCAGCACGGGGCGGCATCGGTGGCGGCCCTCGACGTGGGTCGGGGGCAACTCCACCAACGCCTGCGCGACGACGAGCGGGTATCGGTCCACGAGCGGACCAACGTCCGGGGCGTGGACATGGTGGACCTCGGTGGGCCTTTCGACCTCCTGGTTGGGGACCTGTCGTTCATCTCGTTGCGGACCGTCATGGCCGACCTGGTCCGGCTGGTGGTCGACGGGGCGACGATGGTGCTGCTGGTCAAGCCCCAGTTCGAGGCCGGGAAGGCCGAGGTGGACCGGGGGAGCGGCGTGGTCCGGGACCCGCAGGTGTGGGCAACGGTGCTGGCCGACGTGGACGGCTCGGTCCGGGGCCACGGAGCGGCCATCATGGAGGGCATGCCATCTCCGATCATCGGTGCTGACGGGAACGTGGAGTTCCTGGTGGAGGTGCGGACGGGCGTGGACCCGTCGGTGGTGCCGCCGCTCGACGTCGTCGCCCTCGTGGCGTCCGTCAGGGGCCCTGGGACCGGGGAGGTGGGCGCCTGATGGCCTCGGTCCTGCTGGTGGTCCACGAGGAGCGGCCCGAGGCCGTGGCCCAGGCCGAGTCGCTGGCCGCCTTGCTGGCCGACGACGGGCACGCCGTGGTCCGGCCCGACCAGGTGGGCGCCGCGGTCGGCGAGGCCTCCGAAGCCCTGGACCTGGTGGTGAGCCTCGGTGGCGACGGGTCGATCCTGCGGGCCGTGGACCTGCTGGACGGTCGGCCGGTCCCAGTGCTGGGCGTCAACCACGGCGAGCTGGGCTACCTGGCCGCCGTGGAGCCCGACGACGCACACGGCGCCGTGGTGCGGACCCTGGACGGGGAGCACGACCTGCAGGAGCGGATGATGTTGCGGGTGGAGGTCCACCGCGAAGGGGGTCCCGACGTACCGGGAACCCCCGAGGTGGTGGCCCACGCCCTGAACGAGGTGGTGGTCGAGCGGGCGGCCGGCGGCCAGACGGTCCGGGTCGGGGTCTCGCTGGACGGCGAGCCGTTTGCCTCCTATGCCGCTGACGGCCTCATCGCGGCGACGCCAACCGGGTCGACGGCCTACGCCTTCTCAGCCCGGGGGCCGATCGTGGACCCGCTGCACCGGTCCATCCAACTCACCCCGGTGTCGCCCCACATGCTCTTCGATCGCACNCTGGTGCTNGACCCCGACACCGANGTGGGCCTCGAGGTCCTGGGGCGTCGGGCCGCCACCTGCACGGTGGACGGCCGCCGTGTGGCCGANCTGGCTGGTGGCGACCGGGTGGCNTGCACNGCCTCGGACCGGGTGGTCCGGCTGGTGACCTTCGGNGACCGGGGCCTNCGACGCCTGCTGTCCACCCGCTTCGGCCTNGCCGACCGTTGANCCGGNTNNCGGGGGNTCGGCGCGGCCTGTCACATCGGGCGGGCACTATNNGGACCGATCGCCGGCTGNGGGCNGGACGGGGACGGACGACNGAGGGTGCCCCNCGGCGNGCGCCCGGCGAAGGTGGTGCANCGTGCTGGTCGAGTTGAGGATCACCGGCCTNGGNGTGATCGACGAGGTGGAGGTCGTGTTCGGAAGCGGCCTCACCGCGGTCACCGGCGAGACNGGGGCNGGCAAGACGATGGTCATGGGCGCCGTCGATCTCCTGCTGGGCGGCCGGGCTGATTCGTCGATCGTGCGTCCCGGTGCCGACGAGGCGGTCGTCGAGGGGCGCTTCGTGGTCGGCGACGCCGAGCACGTGCTGCGCCGCGTCATACCGGCCGACGGGCGGAGCCGGGCCTACGTGGACGGGCGGCTGGAGACCGCCGCCGGCCTCGCCGCCGCCGCCGGCGACCTGGTCGACCTGCATGGACAGCACGCCCACCAACGCCTACTGGGGGCGGCGGCCCAACGCGAGGCGTTGGACCGCTTTGGGGCGGTGGACCTCGGGCCGCTGCACGCAGCAGACGCCGAACTGGCCGCCGTGGATGCCGAGTTGGCCGCCATGGGCGGCGACGAGCGAGCCCGGGCCCGCGAGATTGACCTGCTGCGGTTCCAGGTCGCCGAGTTGGAGGCCGCCGGGCTGTCCGATGCCGACGAGGACGACCGCCTGGCCGCCGAGGAACTGCTGCTGGGCGACGCTGTGGCCCACCGGGAGGCGGCGGCCAGCGCCCTGTCGCTGCTCGACGGGGACGGACCCGCGTCGGATGCCGTGGGCCGGGGGCTTGCCGCCCTGGAGGGCCGGGCCCCGTTCGACGACCTGGTCGGACGGTTGGCCGGCCTGGTCGCCGAGCTGGGCGACGTGGCCGCCGAGTTGCGCCGGGTGGCCGAGGGGGTGGACGAGGACCCGGTCCGCCTCGAGGCGGTCGGGGAGCGCCGTCGGGTGTTGGCCGACCTGCGGCGCAAGTACGGCGACGACCTGGCGACGGTGCTGGCCTACCACGCCGAGGCCTCGGTCCGGCTCGTCGCCCTGGCGGACCACGAGGCGGTGGCCGCCGGACTGGACGCCCGACGGGTCGCCGCCACCGCCGCCCGGGAGGCCGCTGCAGCCACCGTGCTGGCCGCCCGTCGTCGGGCCGCACCGGGGCTGGCTGATCGGATCGGCGAGCACCTGCGGACCCTCGGGATGCCGACCGCGGCGGTCGAGGTGGCGGTGTCCGGCGAGGCTGGCGAACTGGTGGAGATGCGCCTGGCCGCCAACTCGGGGACGCCGGCACTACCCCTATCAAAGGTGGCGTCGGGTGGCGAGCTGTCGCGGACCATGCTGGCCGTCGGCCTGGTGCTGACCTCCTCGCCGCCCGTCCAACTGTTCGACGAGGTCGACGCCGGGGTGGGGGGCGAGGCCGCCCATCGCATCGGCGAAGCGCTGGCCTCCATGGCTGGGGATCGACAGGTTCTGGTGGTCACCCACCTGGCGCAGGTGGCGGCCTACGCCGACCGGCAGTTGGTGGTGGTCAAGGACGACGACGGGACAACGGCGTCGACCACCGTCCACCCGGTCGACGGCGATGACCGGATCGTGGAGCTGTCCCGGATGCTGTCCGGCTCACCGGAGAGCATCACGGCGAGGGGCCATGCCGAGGAGCTCCTCCGGGCCGCCGGCCAGCCGACAGGAGGNGGGNCGGGGTGACGACCGACCGCGTCGCCTGCGTCGGCCTCCACGCGCGNGTCGCCCGACTTGGATAGGTTGGACTCCCGTGACGAAACACATCTTCGTGACGGGTGGGGTGGCCAGTTCGCTCGGGAAGGGCCTGACCGCCGCNTCGCTCGGACGACTCCTGAAGCAGCGTGGACTCCGGGTCGTCATCCAGAAGCTGGACCCGTACATCAACGTGGACCCCGGCACGATGAACCCCTTCGAGCACGGCGAGGTCTTCGTCACCGACGACGGCGGGGAGACCGACCTCGATCTCGGGCACTACGAGCGGTTCATCGACGAGAATCTGACCCGGGACTCCAACGCCACCACCGGCTCCATCTACTCGTCGGTCATCTCCGCCGAACGGCATGGCGAGTACCTCGGCCGGACCGTCCAGGTGATCCCGCACATCACCGACGAGATCCAACGCCGCATCCGCCGCCTGGCCGGTGACGACGTGGACGTGCTCATCACCGAGGTGGGTGGCACGGTGGGCGACATCGAGATCCTCCCGTTCCTGGAGGCCATCCGGCAGTTCCGCCTCGATGTGGGGCCGACCAACGTCTGCTACGTGCACGTCACCCTTGTGCCTTATATCGCCCCGTCGGGCGAGCACAAGACAAAGCCCACCCAGCACTCGGTCACCGAACTGCGCAGCGCCGGCATCCAGCCCGACGCCATTGTGTGCCGGAGCGACGAGCCGATCAGCGACGGCCTTGAGCGGAAGATCTCCCGGCTGTCCAATGTCCCGTTCGCCGGCGTCGTCAACTGCCCGGACGCAGGGAGCCTGTACGAGATCCCGCTGGTCGTCCACGACGAGGGCCTCGACCAGTTCGTTTGCGACGCCCTGCACCTCATCACCGACCCGCCGGACCTCGAGGAGTGGCGGGCCCTCAACGACCGGGTGGCCCGGGCCAACACGCCGGTCCGCATCGGCCTCATCGGCAAGTACGTGAGCCTTGTCGACGCCTACCTTTCGGTCGTCGAGTCGCTCAACCACGCTGGTATCCACCACGGCGTCGACGTCCAGATCGACTGGATCCAGGCCGAGGACGTGGAGGGCCTGCTGGGAGAGAACCGTTTACGGGACCTCGACGGGATCGTCATCCCCGGCGGCTTCGGCGAGCGGGGCGTGGAGGGCAAGATCGCCGCGGCGGGCTTCGCCCGGGAGAACGACGTCCCGTGCCTCGGCCTGTGCCTCGGCCTGCAGTGCATGACCATCGAGTTCGCCCGTAACGTTCTGGGGCTGGAGCGGGCCCACTCCAGCGAGTTCGACCCGTCGTCGCCGCACCCGGTCATCGACCTCATGGAGTCACAGCGGGACGTGTCGGACATGGGCGGCACGATGCGCCTCGGCGCCTACGTTGCCCAACTCAAGGCCGGGTCCCGGGTGGCGGAGATCTATGGGACCGACGTGGTGTCCGAGCGGCATCGCCACCGGTACGAGTTCAATCCCAGGTACCGGGCCCGCTTCGAGGACACCGGGTTCACCTGCTCCGGCGAGTCGCCTGACGGCCGCCTGGTCGAGTTCATCGAGTTGGACGACCATCCGTTCTGGATCGCCACTCAGGCCCACCCCGAGTTCAAGAGCCGCCCCGACCGTCCGGCCCCGCTGTTCCGGGAGTTCATCGCCGCCGCCCTCGAGCGGGCCGGAGGCCGCAACCCGCAGCTGCTCGAGGTCGAGGCCAAGCCGGCCGGCTGACCGCCGGTCGATGCACGACCCTGTGGACGGCTCGGGCTTCACCCGGACCGGCGAGACGGTCCTGCACCGGGGCCACGTCATCACGCTGGCCACCGCCACCTTCACCGGCCCGGCCGGCGAGGTGATGGAGCGCGACGTCGTCCACCATCCCGGCGCGGTGGCCGTGGTACCGGTGGACGGCGACGAGGTGGTCCTGGTCCGCCAGTACCGGCCTGTTCTAGAGCGGGAGATGCTGGAGATCCCGGCCGGGAAGCTCGACGTGCCTGGCGAGGACCTGGTGGACGCTGCTCGGCGGGAACTCGTCGAGGAGGCCGGCTATGACACCCTGGAACTGGTCGAGCTGGCCCGGTTCCACAACTCCATCGGCTTTTGCGACGAGCACACCACCGTCTTCCTGGCCTCTGACCTCGTTTCGGTCGAGCCGAAGGCGGTCAGCGTCGAGGAGGAGTACCTGACCGTGGAACGGGTGCCGCTGGACGAGGTGGAGGGTCTGATTGACGACGGCACCATCACCGACGCCAAGACGGTCATCGGCCTGCTGCGGGCCCTGGCCCGCCTGCGCGGCTGACCGGGGTCGTCGGGGAGCGCCGGTGGGCGGAGCGATGCATTTGGTCCGCCGGTTCGTCCTGTCCCTGTGGCCCGGAGGGCCGGGCGGCACCGACGAGGCGTGGGCCCGGAGCCAGCTGCTGGACGGAGAGGCCGCCCTGTGGGGCCGGATGTCGGCTCCGGACCGACGACATGCCGTGGCCGTGGCCCGGCGGGTGGAGGCATCAGCCGAGGTGGAGGCCAGCCGTCCGGTGCTGGCCGCCGCCCTGCTTCACGATGTGGGGAAGGTCGACAGTGGCCTGTCCACGCCGACACGGGTGGTGGCCACCGTGGTCGGCTTGGTGGGCGGTCGCCGTGCCCGGGCGGGCCGGGGCCGGATCGCCCGCTACCTGCGCCACCCCGAGATCGGGTCCCGACTGCTGGCCGAGGCGGGGAGCGACGCGCTGACTTCGGCGTGGGCGATCGAGCACCACCTGTCGCCGGAGCGGTGGACGGTGGACCGTCGGCTCGGCGAGGTCCTCCGCGCTGCCGACGACGACTGAACCGGAACCAAGTCGGTCTTCAGGGGTCGTATTCCAGGGGCGGCAGGGACCTGACAGATCAGGTCCGGGGGAGAAGGCCGAGGTTGGTGCGGACCCGGTCAAGGGTGGCCGAGGCGACGGCTCGGGCCTTGTCGGCACCCACGGCCAGCAGCCGGTCGGTCTCGGCCGGGTCGGCGGCCAGTTCGTGGTACCGCGCCTGGACCGGCCGCAACAGTTCGACCACCGCCTCTGCGGTGGCCGCCTTCAGGTCGCCATAGCGCTCGACGCCGACCGCCGCCTCG
>PBUO01000110.1 GCA_002727895.1 Acidimicrobiaceae bacterium
GCCAGGGGTGCGACGACGCGCTCGCCGAACTCGGCCAGGCTCGCCTCGGGGTCGCGCCAGAACAGGAACGAGGGGACCACGACCCGGCTGACGCCCTTGGTGGCTAGCGCCTCGGCGGCGGCCAACGGGTCCTCGCCCGCCGGAATGTCTCCGCCCCACGTGATCTCGATGGCATCGGGGTCACGGTCGTGTGCCTCGGCCTCGCGGCGCATGACGTCCAGCAGGTGGTCGAGGTCGCCGGTGCCGGGCCAGAAGCCGTCGCCCAGGCGGCCGGCCCGTCGGGCCGCGGCTTCGGTGTGGCCGCCGACCACGATGGGCACGGCGCCGCCGACCGGCTTGGGGTTGGACGACACGCCGTCGAACGAGACGAAGTCGCCGTCGAACGAAACGCTGTTCCCGCCCCACAGGGTGCGCATGGCGGCCAGGTACTCGTCGGTGCGGGCGCCACGGCGTTCCCAGGGGATGCCCAGTGCGTCGAACTCCTCGCGCAGCCAGCCCACGCCGATCCCCAGCTCGACCCGGCCGCCGGACAGGGCGTCCATGGTGCCCAGCTGCTTGGCCAGCACCACTGGGTTGCGTTCCGGGAGGATGAGGATGCCGGTGGCCAGGCGGATGGTCGAGGTGTGGGCTCCGACCCAGGTCAGCCAGGTCAGGGGGTCGGTGAGGTCGGTGTCGGGCGCCATGGGCATGCGACCCGACTGGTCGTAGGGGTACGTCGAGCCGTAGTCGTCCGGGTAGACGACGTGCTCCACGGTCCACAGTGAGTCGAAGCCCGCCGCCTCGGCGGCTCGGGCGAAGGCGGTGCCGCCCTCGCCTGAGCCAAACGGGCCGATGTTGGCGAACGCGATGCCGACCTTCATGGGGTGCCTCCTGGCGGACCGGCGGTCGGAGCCGCCGAGGGGGATGTGGGCTGGAGTCTGGCCGCCCGGTCAGCGCCCCTCCCACTCGGGGGCCCGTCCCTCCAGGCGGGCTTCCCGCCCCTCGGTGGCGTCCGCGGTGGCGCCGGCGACGCGACGCATCGTCTCGCCGAATCGCACCGCCTCGGTCCAGCCCATGTCCCGGGTGCGGACCGCCACCTCTTTGGTGGCTCGGGCGGCCAGCGGGGCGGCCCGGCAGAGGCGGTCGGCCAGGGCCCGGGCCTCCGCCATCAACTCGTGGTGGGGGACGACCCGCCAGGCCAGGCCGATGTCGCGGGCCCGTCCGGCGTCGATGGCCTCGCCAGTGAGTAGGAGCTCCATTGCGTCGGCCCATGCCACCTTCCGGGGGAGCCGGATGGCGCCCACGATGGTCGGGATGCCGATGGTCACCTCGGGCCACGAGAAGGTCGCCCGGTCGGAGGCGACCACGAAGTCGCACGACACCACGGCGGTCAGGCCGTAGCCGACGCACGCACCGTTGACCGCGGCGATGGTCGGCTTGAACACCTCGAGGCCCGACTCGAACGAGTTGACGGTGGGAACCTCCCAGAAGGAGCCGGCGAAGTCGCCGGTGGAGCCTGCCGGGTCGACCAGGTCGGCGCCGCCGCAGAAGTGCCGGTCACCGGATCCGGTCAGGATGGCCACCCAGGCCTCCTCGTCGGCCCGGAACCGCTCCCAGGCGGCGTTCAGGTCGCGGCGCATGGCGCCGTTGACGGCGTTGGCCGCCTCGGGTCGGTCGTAGGTGATGGTGGCCACGTGGCCGTGGCGAACATAGGTGGCCGCGGTCCCGTGGGGGCCGTCGTCCGGGGTGGTGGCCGGCGTCTCCATGCCCGCCGAACGTACTCCCGGAGGTTCGGTGGGGCTGTCCTGGCATCGCGCGTCTAGAATCTGACGGACTGTCAGAAACTCTGGCTGGGCCCTGAGAGGACCGCACGAGCCGTGACCACCGAGATCCCGCCGATCATCAGCGTCGACGACCACATCGTCGAGCCGCCCCACCTCTGGCAGGAGTGGCTGCCGGCGAAGTTCAAGGACCGCGGCCCCCGCGGCGAGCGTCGCCGCCTCGGCGAGATGACGTGGGTCGGCGGAGCGAAGATGTACGAGTACGAGCTCGATGCCCCCGACGCCCCGTGGTGCGACATCTGGTTCTACGAGGACCTGGTGCACCCCAACAAGCGCCACGTGGCCGCCGTCGGTTTCGACCGCGACGACATGACCATGGCACCCATCACCTACGACGAGATGCGGCCCGGGTGCTACGACCCCAAGGCCCGGGTCGAGGACATGGTGGCCAACCACGTCGAGGCCTCGCTGTCGTTCCCCACGCTGCCCCGGTTCTGCGGCCAGACCTTTTACGAGGCCGCCGACAAGGAGCTGGGCCTGGCCTGCGTGCGGGCCTACAACGACTTCATGGTCGAGGAGTGGTGCGGCGACTCGAATGGCGCCCTCATCCCACTCATCATCATCCCGCTGTGGGACGTCGAGTTGGCCGCCGCCGAGGTGCGACGCAACGCCGAGCGGGGCGTCCACGCCGTCTGCTTCTCGGAGATCGCCCCCAACCTGGGCCTGCCGTCCATCCACACTGGCTACTGGGACCCCTTCTTCGCCGCCTGCGCCGAGACGCAGACCACGGTCAACATGCACATCGGCTCGTCGTCGAAGATGCCGGCAGCATCGCCCGACGCCCCGCCGGCCGTNGCGGCGTCGCTCAGCTTCAACAACGCCATCGCCTCGATGAGCGACTTCCTGTTCTCCGGGGTGCTGGTCCGCTTCCCGGAACTGAAGCTGGCCTATAGCGAGGGCCAGATCGGCTGGATCCCCTACATCCTGGAGCGGGCCGACGACGTGTGGAAGGAGCACCGGGCGTGGGGNGGCGTGGCCGACACCATCCCCGAGCCGCCGTCGACCTACTACTACCGGCAGATCTACGGCTGCTTCTTCCGGGACAACCACGGCCTGCGTTCGCTCGACGAGGTAGGCGTGGACAACATCACATTCGAGACCGACTACCCGCACACCGACACGACGTGGCCGCACACCAAGCAGGTGGCCACCGACATGATGGGNCACCTGCCGGCCGACGTGGTGTGGAAGATCGTGCGGGGCAACGCGGCCCGCATGCTCAGCCTCGACATCGAGCCCTGCCCGACTGTCTGACCCGGGATGGCCGGTTCGGCCATCTCCGTAGAATCGGGTCATGTCCGCGAGCGTCGAATCCGACGAGCAGGTCGATCCGGCGGCCGGTGAGCGGCTGACCCGCATCCTGATCGAGGACGACTGCGTGCCCGGGCTGTGGGCGTCCATCGACTCCGGCGAGATGGACCACCTGGTCCCCGAGTTGCTGGCCCTGCGGATGGAGCAGGACCCCATCCACCGGCACAAGGACGTGCTCAGCCACACGGTGGCCGTGGTNGCCAAGACCGACCCGGAGATCACCGTCCGCCTGGCCGCNCTGTTCCACGACATCGCCAAGCCCCGGACCCGGTCGTTCGAGCACGGTGGGGTGACGTTCCGCCACCACGAGGTGGTNGGTGCCCGCATGACCCGGAAGCGCCTAACCGCGCTGGGCTACCCCGAGGCCCTGGTCGAGGACGTGGCCGAGCTGGTGCGCCTCTCGGGGCGGTTCAAGGGTTACGCCGAAGGCTGGTCGGACGCCGCGGTGCGTCGCTACGCCCGCGACGCCGGGCCGCTGCTGGGCCGCCTCAACCACCTCATCCGGTGCGACTGCACGACCCGCAACAAGGAGAAGGCGGCCGGCATCCAGGCCCAGATGGACGACCTGGAGTCCCGGATCGCCGAGTTGGCCGAGCAGGCCCGACTGGACGCCGAGCGTCCGGGTATGGACGGGGCGGCAGTCATGGCCTACCTGGGCCTCGAGCCGGGCCGCGAGGTGGGCGAGGCATTGGCCTTCCTGCTGGCCGTCAAGCGCGACGAGGGCGATCTGGAACGNTCGGAGCTGGAGGCACGCCTCGACGCCTGGTGGGNCGATCGCACCTGACCGGACGCCCGTTCGGTCAGCCGGTCAGCCGGTCGCCCAGCCCCGGGTCTCNTCGAAGACGTCGNNGGTCAGCCATTCGGCCACNTGGGCCATGCCNGCCTCGGACAGGTGGACGCCGTCGCCGCGGGTCTCCCGTTCCCGGGCCGTGCCGTTGGCCCCGATGAACTCCCGATAGGGAACCATTGTCACGAAGTGGAGGTCCGCGGTGGCCGCCCGCACCAGCTNGTTCAGGCCGTCGATGCGGTCCGGGTGGTTCTGGGGCCGGATCTCTCGACGGATGTGGGCGCCCTCCAGCCAGTACACGTGCGCCCCGGTCGACCCCAGCACCTCGCTGGCCAGGCGGTACTCGGCCGAGATGTAGTCGTCGTAGGCCGGGACGCCGACCCACACCCACTCGTCGCCCAGCGACGGGACTAGGCGATCGGTGACGTCCCACGCCGTCACGTGGCCCAGCACCACGTCGGGGCGGAAGGCCTGGACGGCGGTCGGCCACGACACCACCTCGGGGTCCAGCATCACGTGGGCGGGGACCTCGTCGTTCCACGCCGAGCAGAGCTCGCCCACCGGACCCTCGTCGCCCTCCGGGATGCGCTTGAGGCCCTCGCGGCC
Organism: Acidimicrobiaceae bacterium; assembly: GCA_002727895.1. Classification (GTDB taxonomy): domain Bacteria; phylum Actinomycetota; class Acidimicrobiia; order Acidimicrobiales; family MedAcidi-G1; genus UBA9410. The sequence goes on from PBUO01000110.1 coordinate 4,525, forward strand.
GACCACGCAGCCCAGGTGGGCCTCGTTCAGCACCACCATCCGGCCCGGGTTGTCGACCGCCCATCCACACAGCGCCTCGCCGATCTGCAGGGCCACCGAGTCGCCGACCACTAGCACCCGGAGGCGTTCGTCGGACGGCGGGGGTAGCAGCCCCTGTTCGGTGCACGGGCTGGCCGACGCCGACAACGGGCCGGACTCGGCCGGGCGGGTATTGACCCACAGCAGGCCGGTCAGGATCAGCACCACGGCCACCGCGCCGGCCGCTGTGCCCGACACAGCGGACATGGGCCGGTCCAGGATCGGGAACCGGCGCTTCAGCACCGGCTGTTCGACCACGTACCAACTGGTCGCCGCGGCGGCGAACGTGAGGAGGAGGTGCAGCCACACCAGGTTGTTGCCCTCGATCACGTCCACNCCGGGCACCAGGCGGCCGGCCCTCGACGGCGTNACCAGCAGNTAGATGGGCCAGTGGTACAGGTAGAGGCCGTAGCTGATCTTGCCCACCCACCGGATCAGCGACGACTCCAGGAACCAGTGCAGTGGCCCNACCCGCGGACGGTCGGCCCCGTACCAGAACCAGCCGATGCCCACGCCCAGCAGGTACGGCCAGTGGTCGAACGGGGCGTTGCCCCGGACCACGCTGACCACCGCCCACCCGGCTGTGAACAGGCCGGCGTAAAGGGCACCGCAACTGATCCGCCCGGCCCACGGGGCGTCGTCGGCCGACAGGAAGGCGGGCAGCCGGCGGTGCCAAGCCGCCTCGCCGGGCTGNGCCACGCCGTAGATCATCAGGCACGAGATGGCGGCCACCATCAGGAAGCCGCCGTNCTCGAACATCCAGGCGTCCCGCTCGGAGATCTCGAAGATGGCCCATGAGAAGAAGAAGGTGGCCAGGTAGGCGNCGACCACCCAGGCCAACTGCCCGGCCCGGGTGCGGACCGGCCCGTACATGCGGACGGCCACGGCCAGGATGATCCCTGCGAACAGTGAGTGCGCCCGGGTGTCGGTGCCGTAGTAGACGCGGGACGGGTCACCATGCCCCGGGTAGAGGTGGCCCATCCACCATGTCGACAGGGCGGTGCCGACGATCATGGTGACCAGCAGGGCCGGATAGGCCCGACGCTTGAAGAGGGCCAGCACGGCGATCAGGTACAGCGGGGCGAAGACGTAGAACTGCTCCTCGATGGAGAACGACCACACGTGGCGCAGCGGCGAGTGCTGGAAGTCCTCGAAGTACGAGACGTCTGAGAAGATCTCGTACCAGTTGGCGCTGTAGGTCAGCGTGGAGAAGATCGCCCCGGTCCATCGGGCGAACTCCTCGGGTGGGACGACGAGGACCAGGTAGACGGTGAGCAGGCCGAGGGCCAGGAAGAGCGCGGGGAGCAGCCGACGGGCCCGGCGNCCGGCGTAGGCCTTCAGGTCGATGCGTCCCGTGGCCTCGAACTCGTTCAGGGCGATCGAGATGATGAGGAAGCTCGACAGGGTGAAGAACAGGTCAATGCCGAGGATGCCGCCCGAGACGGTGTCGGTGGCCGCGTGGTACAGCAGCGGCCCGATGACCACCCAGATGCCCCGGATGCCGTCGAGGCCGGGGATGTAGGAGAAGCGGGGGCGGTCCCGGTCGTCGGCCATGCGGGGACGACGCTACCGGTGCCCCGTCGTGGCTACGGGCCGTCGCTCCTGCCGGCGTCGGCCCCGCACGGGGTGAGGAGGCGCCAGGTGGCCGTGCCGCCGGCGTCGCAGAATCCGTCGGCCACCAGGGCGGCGGCCGCCGGGTCGCCCGGTTCCATCGAGGCGTTGGGCTCGACCCAGCCGTCGAACCGGGGGGTGAGGATTAGCAGGTCAGCGCGGGCCAGGTCATCGGCCAGGCCGCCGCCGGTCCGGTTGGCGATCCCCGGGTTCATCTCCAGGTGGCGGCTGGCCGGGACCAGGTCGGGAAGCAGGAAGTAGAAGAAGGAGTCGCCGTAGTTGGTGCGGGTTAGGTCTACCGGTCCGACGAAGAGGCGGTCGCCGGGACGGGTCAGGGCGTCGGCCATGGCCACCACCGTCGAGAGCTCGTCGGCCACCTGTCCGGCCTCGACGCCGCGGCCCACGGGCAGGGTGCGGCCGTCATTGACCACGGTGGCCGTCGAGGCGTCGAACGGGCGGTCGGTGAACGCCTCGGCGGTGAACCGACCCACGTGGTGGGGGGCTACCACCACCAGACCGCCCAGCACCACGGCCAGGGCGAGCGGGGGCGCCACGTGGGCGGTACGGCGGCCGGACGAGAGCCGACCGAGGAATCGTCCGAGGGGCACGGCCACGACGACCACGGTCACGGCCACCGTCCATGCCCCGACGAACTTCAGGTGGTTGGGGCTGGGCCGTTGTAGGACCATGGGCACGAGCACCACGCCGACGGCGGCGAGGGTGGCAAGTCGGCTGCGGGCCGATCCCCGCCACCGCCAGGCCACGACGACCAGCAGCGCCGTGCCGACCAGCAGCAGCCAGAACAGGGCCGCCACCTGGGCCGGCCGATCCAGGCCGGGCAGCGTCTCCGGTCCGCGGAGGAAGTCGTCGAGGCGGGCGAAGAAGTCGCCGCTGTCCGACGGGTCGGGGGGCAGTGGGAGCCGGCGCCCGGCCCGGAGCCGCAGCACCGGGTCCACGACCATGCCCTCGACCATGGCCCGGGGCCCGACCAGCACGAGGTGGAGGAGGAATGGCGACAGGCCGGCCACCAGGCCGGTGCCGAGCCGGGCCCGCCGCTCGTCGTCCGCCCCGGCGAAGGCCGAGCCCACGACCAGCAGGGCGGCCGGGCCGAGGACGATCTGGTGGAAGACGGCCAGGCCGCAGAGGGCGGCGCCCACCGCGGTGGTCCGCCGGTCCTCGCCGTCGAGGACCAGCGCCGTCCCCGCGGCCAGGAAGGCCAGGCCCGCCACCCATGGGTAGGCGATGAGGCCGAAGGGGGCGAGGACGGCCCAGGTGGCCAGTGCCGCACAGGCCGCAGTGGACAGGCCCCAACGGCGGGCCAGACGCTGGATGCCCCACACCAGGAGCAGGCGGTGGGCTAGGCCGACCAGGCGCTCGACGAGCACCGAGGCCCCGAAGACCCCGAAGGCACCGGCCACCGTCCAAGGGGTGCCCGGGGCGTAGAGGTAGCCGACGTCGGCGTGGGGGAGGCGGCCGTCGAGGATTCCGGCCGCCACGGCCAGGATGTTGCCCTCCTCCATGGACAACGCTCCGGTGCCCAGCATGCGGGCCACCGGGACCAGCACGGCCAGCAGAGGGACGGCCACCGAGGCCAGTTCCCCCCACGGCACCTGCTTCCTGGATACGGGGTTCCCGGACACGCGGCCCCACGGTACGGGACGGCGTCCTGCCACGGGCGGGGCCTCAGCCCAGGCTGAGGGGCCCGGTCTCGAGCAGGCCGGTGACCAGGCCGGCCACCGGGGAACGCTCGGACCGGGTGAGGGTGAGGTGGGCGAACAGCGGGTGGCCGGTCAGGTCGTCGACCACGGTCAGCACGCCGCCGTGGCGACCGAATCGGCTGAAGGCCAGCGGGTCGGACAGCAGCGCCGAGGTGTCGAGGACGTAGGTGCGTCGGTCAGACACGATGCAGAGAAGGTAGGCACGGGGGACCGGCCCGGTGGGGGACCGTTTCCGACCTGCGGAGACATGCCCGATTCTTGGGATGCGGCGCCGTCGGGAAACCTGGCTGTGACGTTGGTCACGACAGTGGTCCGGGGACTACGGTCGCGGCTCCGCGTCGGACGAAGCCGGCGGCAGGGACGAGGGTCCACGTCGGCAG
>PBUO01000111.1 GCA_002727895.1 Acidimicrobiaceae bacterium
GATCTGCTCGGGAACCGTCCACCCGGTACGGACCGGGGCATCGGGTCGCCGTCGCTGGAGCAGGTGGGCCACCGCGGCGGCTAGGGCGGCGACGACGAGCAGTAGGAGGAGGCGGTCCACGGTCGGGCACGCCTCAGTCGACCGTCGTCGGATCCTTGGCGGGCGCCTCCGCGTCGGCCTCCCGGGGCTCGCCCGGATTAGTGGCCGCTGCCACCAGGCGCCCCACCTCCTCGCCGGTGATCGTCTCGTGCTCCAGTAGGGAGCGGGCCACCAGGTCGAGGGCGTGGCGGTGCTCGGTCAGCAGGGTCCGGCAGCGGCCCTCCTGCTTGCCGAGAATTCGCTGCACCTCCTCGTCGATGAGGTGGGCGGTCTCGTCGCTGTAGTCGCGGCTGTGCATGAGGTCGTCACCGAGAAACACCTGCCTCTGGCTGCCCCAGGCCATGGGGCCGATCCGCTCGCTCATGCCCCATTCGCGGACCATTCGGCGGGCTGTCTCGGTGGCCTGCATGAGGTCGTTACCGGCGCCGGTTGAGGTGACCTCGAAGACGAGGTCCTCGGCCATCCGGCCACCCAGCATGATGACCAGGCGGTCTTCGAGGTAGTCCTGCCGGTAGGTGTGACGGTCCTCGGCCGGCAGCTGCATGGTCACCCCGAGGGCCATGCCGCTGGGGATGATCGTCACCTTGTGGAGCGGATCGGCGGTGGGGAGCAACGCCGCGCAGAGGGCGTGGCCCGCCTCGTGGTAAGCGGTCAGTTCCTTCTCCTCGTCGGACATGGCCAACGACTCGCGCTTCTGGCCCATGAGCGCCCGGTCCCGGGCCCCCTCCAAGTGGTCGGCCCGGATGGCGTCCTCGCTGTCGCGCACCGCGATCAGGGCCGCCTCGTTGACGAGATTGGACAGGTCGGCGCCGCTCATGCCGGGCGTGCCGCGGGCCACCACGTCGAGGTCCACGTCGTCGTGGACCTTCTTGCCCTTGACGTGCACGTCGAGGATGGCCCGCCGGTCGGTCAGTTCCGGGAGGGGCACCACGACCTGCCGGTCGAAGCGGCCCGGGCGCAGCAGGGCCGGGTCGAGGATGTCGGGCCGGTTGGTGGCCGCCATCATGACGATGCCCTCGCTGCCCTCGAAGCCGTCCATCTCCGACAGCATCTGGTTGAGGGTCTGCTCGCGTTCGTCGTGGCCTCCGCCCAGACCGGCGCCCCGCTTGCGGCCCACCGAGTCGACCTCGTCGATGAAGATGATGGCCTTTCCCATCTTGCGGGCCGTCTCGAACAGGTCGCGGACCCGGCTGGCACCCACGCCGACGAACATCTCCATAAAGTCCGAGCCGGTTACCGACAGGAACGGAACGCCAGCCTCGCCGGCCACCGCGCGTGCGATGAGGGTCTTGCCGGTGCCGGGGGGTCCGACTAGTAGTACGCCCTTGGGGACCCGGGCGCCGATCTGGGCGAACTTGTCGGTGTCGCGCAGAAAGTCGACCACCTCCCGGATCTCTTGCTTGACGCCCTCGTAGCCGGCCACGTCCTCGAAGGTCGTGCCCGGGCGTTCGGTGGTGTATGTCTTAGCCCGCGAGCGACCGATGGACATCATCCCGCTCATCTGGCCCTGGGCCCGGCGGTTGATCCACCAGAAGAAGAGGATGATCAGGCCGACGGGAAGCAGCAGCGGCAGCCACGTCTGGAAGAAGTTGGGTTTCGGAGTCTCGAAGCGGACTTCGGCACCACTGTCGGCCAGCAGGCGACGGTCGTCTATCGACAGCTCTAGCGGGCCGGTAGTGCCGAACGTGCCGTCGGCGGCGGTGAACTCGATGTCGCCACTCTGGTTGTCGATGAGGACCTCGCCGACCTCGCCGGCGGCCACCCGGTCGAGGAAGCGGTCGTAGGCCACCTGCTCGGCCTCGGTCGACGGGAGCAGGCCGGGCAGGAACAGGGCGGCAGCCACCAGGCCCATCACTAGCCACATGCCCCACCTGGGCCAGCCCTGGTTCTTCTGGGGTCCGCGGCCGGACCCCGGTTCAACCTTGGGTGCGGCCTTCCGGTCGTCCTCTGGCGACGGGTGCTCTCCGCTGTCGCGGCCGGAGCGATTGGGGCGATCTGCCATGCTTCCATCGTACGGGGACCTCGTGACCGTCGGGCCTCGGAGCCCTGTAGGGCGCAGACGGCCCGTGGATAGGCCTCGGTAGGGTGCGCCCAATGGAGGGGACCTCGCAGGCTGGGTCCGTTGCGGACGGCGACGGAACATCCCGTCCCAGCGTCCCGTGGGGCCTCGGCCACGTCGGGATCGGCCTGCTGCTGGGGATGCTGGCCAGCGTTCTGGCCATGGTTGTCGTCGTGGCAGTCCAGGGGTCCGACGCCGTCGACGACCCGGGCCTCGCCGTCGGTTCCCTAGTCCAGGGGGCCCTCTACCTGGGCCTGGTCGGCGTGCCCGCATGGCTGGTGTCCGCGCGTGGGGTCGGCTGGGTCGACCTAGGTTGGCAGCGGACGCCCACCGGTCGGGCGCGCGAGGCCGTCCAGGGCCTGGCCATCGGGGTGGCCGCCCAGGTGATTGCCGTCCCGCTGCTCTACGCCCCGATCCTGCTGTTGGCCGATGATCCCGACGTGTCCGGCCCGGCCCGCGAGTTGGTCGACCGGGCCGACGGGGCGGGCATCGCCCTGCTGGTGTTGATGGTGGTCGTGATGGCCCCGGTGGCCGAGGAGCTCTTCTTCCGTGGCCTCGCCCTGCGGGCCTTCGAGTCCCGGATGGGCCGACGCACTGCACTGGTCGCCTCGGCGCTGTTGTTCGGCCTTACCCACCTGCAGCTGCTNCAACTNCCGGCCCTGGTNATGATCGGGCTGGTGTGCGGCTGGCTGGCCCAGCGCGANGGGACNCTGGGACGGGCCGTGTGGGCCCACNTGGGNTTCAACGCCGTGACNGTCCTGGTNCTCCTNTAGGGATGGGTNCTNCTGTGGAGATGGCTCCTCCTGCCGNGGTGGAACCNGNGGNCGTNCGGGAACCGGTGCAGGGCGATGCGCCCCCCGTCGACGAGACGGCCAGCCCNGTGGCCGNCTGGCTCCGTCGGGTCCCCTTNACCCGATGGGTCGACCTGCTGGTCGTGCTCGGCTCGGCCTGGTTCGTGCTCTGGGTGGTCAANCCGGACGGCGTNCTGTTCTCCCGGACCACGCCCACCGGTGGCGATCTGGGTGCCCATGTGTGGGGTCCGGCCTTCCTGCGCGACGAACTGGTTCCCAGCCTCCGCCTGACCGGCTGGACGCCAGACTGGTACGCCGGGTTCCCCGCCTACCACTTTTACATGGTGGTCCCCATGCTGGCCGTGGTCGCCGTGGACGTCGGCTTGGCCACGCCGCTGCTGGTCGTGGTCCTCCCGACGCTGGTGGCCGTCGGCGTGCTGGTGGCCCGTCGCCGCCCCGCCCACCACCGCTGGTGGCTAGCCGGTCTCGCCATGGCCGCGGTGCTGGTCGTTCCCGTCCACTACGGCATGGCCATCAAGTGGGTGACGGTGGCCGGNCTGGTCGTCATGCCGATCGCCGGATGGGCCACCGGCCGCCTGGCCGGGCTGCCCTTCCCGGGCCCCGCCCTCCTGTCGGTGGCNACCCTGCCCTTCTTGTTCGACCGGTCATTCAACATCATGGGCGGCAACCTGATGTCGACCATGGCCGGGGAGTTCGCCTACGCGCTGGCCGTGTCGGCCTGCCTCGTCTACCTCGGCCTCCTCGTCCGGGGCCTGGAGACCGGCCGCGGGCGGGTCCCGGCCGCGCTCCTGCTCGCCCTGACTGGCCTGTGCCACCTGCTGGTGGCTTTCTACGCCCTGGTCGCCTCGGCCGTGGCCGTGGTGGTCCGCCCGGGGNGCGAGGCCCTGCGATGGCTGCTGACCACGGGCGTGGTGGCCGGCCTCTGCTCGGCGTTCTGGGTGCTGCCGTTCTGGTGGCGGCGCGACCACCTGAACGACATGGCGTGGCACAAGCTGACCTCGTTCCGGTCGTACCTCTGGGACCGGGACGACCTGGCCGCCGACTTCCTGACCAACGACCCGCCCCTGCAGGTGGTCATCCTGCTGGCCGGGGTGGGCCTGCTGCTGTCGGTGGCCTTCCGTCGACGCCTCGGCTTCGTGCTGGCCGGCTCGGCGGTGGTCCTCGGCCTGGCCTTCGTCCACCTGCCGGAGGGCCGGCTCTACAACGGCCGGATCCTTCCCGCCTACTACCTCAGCCTCTACCTGCTGGCCGCCATGGCCGTGGCCGACGCACTCCGCCTGGCCGGTCGCCTGCTCGACGGGCTGCGCCGATCGACNACCGGCCGTCCGGGCCGCCTGGTGTCCGGTGGGGGAGCGGTGGCCGCCTTTCTGGCCGTGGTGCTCCTCGTCGGCATGCCGCTGCGGGTGATGCCCCTGGGCTCCATGGACGGCAACACCTACCGGTGGATGGGCCTGGAGACGACCGAACTGAACCTCGGTCGCTCGTGGGTGCGGTGGAACTTCGAGGGCTACGAGAACCGGGTGGGCGATTCGTCAGGCGGAGGCTGGGAGGAGCAGCGGGCCCTGGCCAACACGATGATGGACCTGGCCCGGGCCGGTGGCGGCGACGGCTCCGGCCCCGACGGCGACAGGTCGGGATGCGGTCGCCTGATGTGGGAGTACGGCAGCGAACTGGTGCGGTACGGCACTCCGATGGCGCTCATGCTCCTNCCGCACTGGACAGACGGCTGCATCGGCTCNATGGAGGGCCTCTACTTCGAGGCCTCGACGACCACCCCGTACCACTTCCTCGTCCAGTCCGAGCTCTCGGTTGCGCCGTCGAGGGCCCAGCGGGGCCTGCCCTACCGGGGCTTCGACCTTGACGCCGGCGTCGACCATCTGCAGCAGTTGGGCGTGCGGTGGTACACGGCCTTCTCCGAGCGGGCGGTGCGCGAGGCGCGGGCTCATCCCGACCTCGACGAGGTGGCCACCTCCGGCCCGTGGACGATCTTCGAGGTCCGAGGCTCGACCCTGGTCGCCGCGCTCGACGTGGAGCCGGCNGTGTACGCNGACGTCGACCACGAGGGCTGGCTGGATCCGGCGGTGGAGGCCTTCCAACTGGGGTCCACCGCGGTGCCCCGCACCATAGGNGGNCCGGCCGGCTGGCAGAGGGTGGCCGCCGACGAGGACCCCGAGCGTCGNGCGCTCCCGGTGGTGGCCGTCACCGACCTGGTCGAGGATGTCGACCGGATCTCGTTTCGTGTGGACCGGGTGGGCGTCCCCGTCCTGGTCCGGACCTCGTACTTCCCGAACTGGGAGGCGTCGGGGGCCGACGGGCCGTGGCGGGCCACGCCGAACCTCATGGTGGTAGTGCCCACCGCTGAGGAGGTCGAGTTGTCGTACGGGCGGACCNCCGTCGACNTGNTGGCCATCNTGCTGACCCTGGTCGGCGCGGGTTGGGTGGTGGCCATGGTGCGGCGGCCGCGCCGCGACCTCGGAGCGGATGGCATGGTCGGCTGGTTCGACGTGGCGGCGGCCGGCCCGGACGGTGACCGGCGTCTGGACCGCTGGGTGGAGCGTCGNGCCGCCGGGCCGGAACCNGAGGAGTTGCCGTCCGGTGGGCCGGCCGAATCCTCNGAGGAGTCNGTCCGGGAACCNGTCGANGATGGGGACGAGCCCGGATGAGGGAGCGGCTCCGACGGTTCGCGACCGTCGGCCTGGTGGCCACCGCGGTGGACGTCGGCTTGCTTGTAGTCCTCGTCCGTGCCGGCTGGCCGACCTGGCTGGCCGACCCGTTTGCACTGGCGTCGGCCGCGGTGGTGGCCCTTGTCCTCCACCAGGGGATCACCCTGCGTGACGACCCCTACGCCCGGTGGATCCGGATTCGCCGGGTCTTCGCCCTCGTGGTCACCATCACCGGCCTAGTCGACCTCGGCGTCCTGTCAGCGGTGCTGGCCCTCGGCGGGGATGACGGCGGGCAGTCCACCGGTCGCCTGCTGGTGGCCAAGGGCGTGGCCGTGGCGGTGGCCGGCGGAGTCCGGGGTGTGGCCTACCGGGCCTTCCTGTTCCGGGTCATCCGCCGTGAACAGGACCGTCCGGTCGACCGTGGCCCGGCCCCCGGGTCGGTCCGGGTGACCGTGGTGGTGCCCGCCTACCGCGAGGCCGACCGGATCGGTGAGGCTGTCACNCGGGTCCGNGCCGAGTTGGGCGACGCACTGACNGGCGCCGGTGCGTCGGACGGTGACGCAGGCCTCGAGGTGGTGGTGGTCGACGACGGGTCGCCCGACGACACGGCNANGGCNGCCGAGGCNGCGGGCGCCGACCGGGTGGTCCGNCTGGATCGGAACTCCGGCAAGGGTGCCGCGGTGCGGGCCGGGATGGCCGTGGCGTCGGGCCGCACTGTGCTGTTCACCGACGCCGACCTGGCCTANGGCCCNGCCCAGGCCGCCACCNTGGTGGCCAGGGTGGAGGAGGGCTTCGACGTGGTGGTGGGGAGCCGTCGCCACACCGACACNCGGACCTTGGTCCGGGCCGGTCGCCTGCGGGAGGCCGGAGGCCGGCTGATCAACCTGGCCACCCACGCCCTGCTGCTGGGCCAGTACCGCGACACCCAGTGCGGCCTCAAGGCCTTCCGGTCCGACGTGTCNCGGCCNCTGTTCGCGGCCTCCACGCTGGACGGCTTCGCCATCGACGTGGAGTTGTTCCACCTGGCCGAGCGGTGGCGCCTGACCCTGGCCGAGGTGCCGGTCGAGGTCGAGAACTCCGAGCGGTCCACGGTGCGGGTAGTGCGAGACGGATTGCGGCTGGTGGCCGACCTGATTCGGATCCGCCAACGGGCTCGCCGGGGCGCCTATCCGCCGGGCCCCCTGTTCGACGTGACCGTCGACGAGACTGCCGACGTGGTCGACGAAGGGCCCGCCGGGCCGCCCACGGACCGCGCTCCAA
>PBUO01000015.1 GCA_002727895.1 Acidimicrobiaceae bacterium
ACATGTCGGGCCCGGAGACCGTTGCTGCGGTGGTGCTGGCCGCCGGTGGGGGGACCCGCTGGGACGGCGACGGCCACAAGCTGCTGGCCCCCCTTGGTGGGCGGCCACTGGCCGCCCACGCGTTCGACGCCGCGGCGGCCGCCGGCCTCGACGAGTTGGTGGTGGTGGTCGGTGCGGTCGACCTGGTGGCGGCCGGGGTCGTGCCCGACGGGGCCACGGTGCTGGCTAACGGCCGGTGGGCCGACGGGCAGGCCGGTTCGCTGTGCCTGGCCGTCGAGCATGCCCGCTCGCAGGGCCACGCTGCAGTGGTCGTCGGTCTGGCCGACAGCCCCGGGGTCCCGTCTGAGGCGTGGCGGGCCGTGGCCGCGGCGCCGTCGCCGTTGGCCGTGGCCACCTTCGCCGGCCGTCGCCGTCCGCCCACCCGGATCGGCCGGAACCTCTGGGACTACTTGCCGACCGAGGGGGACCAGGGGGCGCGGGGCCTGCTGTCAGGGAGGCCGGATCTAGTGCGGGAAGTACCCTGCCCGGGAGATCCCGCTGACGTGGACGTTCTGGAGGACCTCCGGCGATGGAGCTGAACAACGACTTCGAGGTGGCCGCCGCGGTCGACGAGGTGTGGGCCGTGCTGACCGACGTCGAGCGCATCGCACCCTGCCTGCCCGGTGCCCAGCTCCAGGAGGTCGAGGGCGACGAGTTTCGTGGCGTGGTCAAGGTCAAGGTGGGTCCCATCACCGCCCAGTACAAGGGTGCGGCCTCGTTCGTGGAACGCGACGACGCCGGCCACCGGGCCGTGTTGCGGGCCGAGGGCCGTGACACCCGGGGTGCCGGCAACGCCTCGGCCGACATCACCGCCGCCCTGGAGGCCACCGACGTCGGCACGAAGGTCACCGTCACCACCGAGCTCACCGTCACCGGCAAGGTGGCCCAGTTCGGCCGCGGCGTGATGGCCGACGTGTCGAAGAAGCTGATGGGCCAGTTCGCCGACAACCTGAGCGAGCTGATCGCGGCCTCCGACGCGCCCGTCGGGGAAACCTCGGCTGAGGGAGAGGAGCCCGCTGGCCGGGCCCCCGTCGCGGAGGCTGCCGACGTCGAGCCCGTGGACCTGCTCGAGGCAGCCGGCGCGCCGGTGCTCAAGCGCCTGGGGCCGACGCTGCTGGTGGTGGCCGCCGTGGTCGTCGTGGTCCTGATCCTGGTCTGAGCCTGCGGGCCCGCGGCCTCACCGGACACGGCACTGGCGACCCATGGACGACGCGGACCGCAACCGCGTGGCCGAGTTGCTCGGCCGGACCCCCGAAGGAGCCTTCGAGGTGGTGGTCCGTGATCCTGCCGACGATCCGGTCGGCACGCCAGTGGTGATCCGCAACCACCCGCTGCTCGATGACGGCCGTCCCATGCCGACCCGCTTCTGGCTGGTCGGCGACGACCTGCGGTCCCGGGTCGGCACGCTCGAGTCGACCGGAGGGGTCAGGGCCGCCGAGGCCGCCTGCGATCCCGCTGAACTGGCTGCCGCCCACGACCGCTACGCCCGGGAACGGGACGCGGCCATCCCCGCCGACCACGACGGCCACCGGCCCTCCGGCGGGGTTGGGGGGACTCGACTCGGTGTCAAGTGCCTGCACGCCCACTACGCCTGGTTCCTGGCCGGGGGCGACGACCCGGTGGGGCGTTGGGTCCACGAACGCCTGAAGCGGGAACGGCCCGACTCCGAACCGGGTGACGACGAGGAGGCCACCGGTGGCTGACGGCCAATCGAACCGGGTGGTGGCCGCCATCGACTGCGGGACGAACTCCACCCGCCTGCTGGTCGCCGAGGCTGGCGGTGGGCCCGGGACCTTCCGGACCCTGGATCGCCGGATGCGCATCACCCGGATGGGGGAGGGGGTCGACGCCACCGGCCGCCTGGCCGACACGGCCGTGGCCCGGGTGCTGGACGTCCTCCGGGAGTACCGCGGGGTGATGGACGACATCGGGGTGGAGGCGTGCCGGATCACCGCCACCTCGGCGGCCCGCGATGCCGTCAACCGTGACGACTTTTTCGACGCGGCCGAGGCCGTCGTCGGCTTCCGGCCCGAGTTGCTGTCCGGCCTCGAGGAGGGTCGGCTCTCGTTCGACGGGGCCACCGCGGACCTGGACGCCGCCGACGGCCCCTTCCTGGTCGTCGACATCGGCGGTGGGTCGACCGAGTTCGTAGTCGGGACCACCGAGGCGGAGGCCGCGTGGTCCTGCGACATGGGCTGCGTGCGGCTGACGGAGCAGTGGATCGAGCACGACCCGGCGCTGCCCGAGGAGCTGGTGGCCTGCCTGTCGGTGGTCGACGCCCATCTGGACGACGTGTTGCGGGAGGTGCCCGGAGCGGGTGGGGCGCGCACCCTGGTTGGGCTGGCCGGCACGGTGTCGTGCGCGGCGGCGGTCGAGATCGGCCTCGCCGAGTACGACCGGGAGAGGATCCACCACTTCGTGCTGACCCGTGAGGCGGTCGAAGACGTCTTCCGGACCCTGGCCACCGAGGACCGCGGGGAGCGCATGGCCAACCCGGGCATGGAGGAGGCGCGTGCCGACGTGATCGTGGGTGGCCTGTCGGTGCTGGTGAAGGTGATGCGTCGCTTCCAATTCGACGCGTGCCTGGTCTCGGAATCCGACATCCTCGACGGGCTGGCGGGATCCCAGCTCTGAGGGAACGGGCTCTGCTGGCCGCTCGGGGACCATGGGGCGAGTTTTCCCCTGAGGGAAATACTTTCCCAGCAGTAGTGATTTTCCGTTAGGATGTGTCCCATGTCGCACGCAGATCGAATCCTCATGGGTCCCGGACCGGGGAACCCGTACCCGGAGGTCATCGAGGCCTTCGGACGTCCGGTCCTCGGCCACCTCGACCCGGACTTCATCGCCCTCCTGGACGAGGTCAACGACCGTCTACGCCAGGTGTTCCTCACGGAGAACCCGCTGACCTTCCCGGTCTCGGCCACCGGGTCGGCCGGCATGGAGGCCACCTTCGTCAACGTGCTCGGGCCCGGCGACGTGGTCGTGGTCGGCGTCAACGGCGTGTTTGGAGAGCGCATGTGCGACGTGGCGTCGCGGTGCGGCGCCGAGGTGGTCCGCGTCGAGGCCGAGTGGGGCACCGCCATCGATCCCCAGGCCCTCCTCGACGCCCACCCCTCGCCCAAGGTCATCGCCGTGGTCCACGCCGAGACCTCCACCGGGGTCCGCAACGACATCCAGCCCATCGGCGCCGGCAAGGGCGACGCCCTCCTGCTCGTCGACTGCGTCACCTCCCTCGGCGGCATCCCGCTGGAGATCGACGAGTGGGGCGTGGACCTGGCCTACAGCGGCACCCAGAAATGCCTCGGCGTGCCCCCCGGGCTGTCGCCGGTCACCGTGTCGAACCGAGCCATCGAGGGCTTCGTCGAGAAGTCGCAGTCGTGGTACCTCGACTTCTCGATGATCGCCAGCTACGTGACCGGTGGTGGCGCCCGCGCATACCACCACACGGCGCCCATCTCCATGATCTACGCCCTCCACGCCGGCCTCGGGGTGGTCCTCGACGAGGGCCTCGAGAACGTCCACGCCCGTCACCGGGCCTGCGGCGAGCGCCTCCAGGACGGGCTGGTCAAGCGGGGCTTCGAGCTCTTCGCCCAGGAGGGGAACCGCCTCCCCGAGTTGACCTCGGTCATCGTGCCCCTCGACCGCCTGCCTTCGGGCGCAGACGAGGCCGGCGTCCGACGTCGGCTGCTCACTGAGTACGGCATCGAGATCGGCGGCGGGCTAGGCCCGGTGGCCGGCCAGGTGTGGCGCATCGGCTGCATGGGCCACACGGCCCGCGAGCGCAACGTGACCATGCTGCTCGGCGCCCTCGACGAGATCCTGGGCTGACGATCCGCCGAGCCGGCCCGTCCCGGCTCGGCACGCCCCGGGTTGCCCTTCGCCGGTAGCCCGCGGGGAGGATGGAACCGTGGCCATCGACGAACGGATCGACGCACCGGTCCTGATCGGACGGCGCATCACCCTGCGCCCCCTCGAGCCCGAGGACTTCGCTGACTGGCGTGAGGTCCGTCGCCACAACGCCGGCTGGCTGACCCGCTGGGAGCCCCGTCGGGACTTCGGCCAGCCTGACCCGGTCGAGGACCGGCGGGCCTTCGCCATGCGCTGCGCCAGCCGCCGGCGCGAGCACCAGGTGGGGACCGGCTGGGGCTTCGGCGTCTTCGTGGACGCCGGCGACGGCTCCTCCGGTGAAGGCCCGACCGACGGTCTCCCGGAGTTGGCCGGCGAGCTGAACCTGTCCAACGTGGTCCGGGGGGCGTTCCGCAGTGCCCACGTCGGCTATTGGATGGACGAGCGCCGGGCCGGGAACGGGTACATCCCCGAGGCGCTGGTCGCCGCCTGCCGCTTCGCCTTCGAAGAGGCCGACCTGCACCGCCTCCAGGTGTCGATCGTGCCACGTAACACCCGGTCCCGCCGGGTGGTCGAGAAACTGGAACTTCGTTGCGAGGGGCTGGCCGAGCGCTACCTGGAGATCGATGGCGTCTGGGAAGACCACCTCCGCTACGCCGTCACCGCCGAGGAGTGGTGCCTGCGGCGTGCCGAGCTGTCGTCGACCTGGCTGGAGGGCTGACCGGGCCGCTGAGCGGGACGAGCCCGCCCGGACGCTCAGCCCTTCTCGGCGATCCGGGCCCTCAGCTTCGTCACCATCTCGGTGAACTCCGGTTGGCGCATCGACCACACCTGCGGCTCGATCTCCAACTGCACCGACGGCACCGACTCGGTGACGGCCGCCGTGTCGTGGAGCGTCTTCTTGGTCACCGCCACCAGATCGCGGGGGTGTCCGGCCGCCCTCGCCGCGTACTCCACGGCCCGGTCGACCAGCGCTTCGTCGTCCACGCACTCCCAGGCCACTCCGTGGCGGGCCGCCGCCTCGCCATCCAGGATCTGCTCGAACAGCACCATGGCCTTGGCCGTCTGCAGGTCGGTGATGTTGCGGAGGCGCCAAGTGTGTCCGCCACCCGGATGGATGCCGATGGTCAGGAAGCGGGAGTCGAACTTCGCCGAGCGGGCGGCCACCACCAGGTCGCAGGCCAGCACCATGTTCATGCCGGCGCCCACCGCGGCACCGTTGACGGCGGCCACGGTGGGGAGCGGCGTGTGGGCCACCCGGAGGAAGCCCCGGTAGATGTCGGGCAGGGCGCCGTCGGCGTCGCCCGATCCGGCGTCCAGCAGGTCGTCCAGCACCGCGCCGGCGCAGAAGGCCCGGCCGGCACCGGTGACCACCACCGCTCCGACGTCTTCGTCGGCCTCCAGTTCGTCGAAGGCAGCGAGGAGCTCGTCGTTCATCTCGTCGCTCACCACGTTGCGGCGGTCGGGATCGTCGAAGGTCAGGATGGCCACGCGGTCGCGGCGCTCGATTCGAAGCACGCTCATGCCCGCATTCTCGCACGGGCCCGGAATCCGAACCCTGCCGGACATGAACCGGTGGACGGGCCGGAGGCGGGCCCGGGGGAGGGCCGGACCTAGGGTCGAGCGGGTGTCGGACGGGGCCCGGGAGCAGCAGCGGAGCCGACGGTTCCCGGCGCTGGCCTACCGCAACTACCGGCTCTTCTGGTTGGGCGGGGTGCTGACCAACAACGGTCGGTGGACCCAGTACGTGGCCTCGTACTACGTCATCTACCAACTCACCGAGTCGGCGGCCTGGGTGGGGGCGGCCGCCTTCTCGTCGTTCATCCCCATGCTTCTCACCAACCCGATCGCCGGCCACGTCTCGGACCGCTTCGACCGACGACTCGTACTGCTGTGCACCAACACGGCCTGCTCGCTACTGGCCGCCGGCATGGCGGTCTCGTGGGGCGCCGGGCTGCGGGACCCGTGGGCGTGGATGGTCCTGCTGCTGGTCGGCGGGCTCGTGTACGGGATCCAGCTACCCACCTGGCAGTCGTTCGTCGCCGAGTGCGTGCCCCGCGAGCACCTCCGTAACGCCATCACCCTGAACTCCACCCAGTTCAACGCGGCCCGCACGGTCGGGCCGGCCCTCGGCGGCTTCGTGATCGGCACCCTCGGCCCCGGGTGGGCGCTGGCCGTGGCCGCCCTGGCCTATGGGCCGATCCTGACCACCCTGTCGATGATCCGCGCCGCAGAGCTCTTCCGACCTGATCCCGGGTCCGGGGGCGACGGCTCGGTCGGCGAGGCGACCGACGGATCGGTGATGGCCCAGTACCGGGAGTCCATCCGGTACGTCCTCGACTCGCCGGGGATCCGCACGGCCATCCTCGTCACCGCCCTGATCTCGACCATGGGCCAGCCGGTGGTCCAGCAGATCGTGGTCTTCGCCGAGGAGGTCTTTGAGGTCTCGCCGTTCTGGTTCGGAATGCTCGGCTCGGCCCAGGGCATCGGAGCGCTGTTGGCGGCGCCGGTGGTGGCCGGCGAGCTGAGCCTCCTGCGGAGGTCCCGCATCCAGGTCCTGGCCACCTGCGGCTACGGAATCGCCCTGGCCCTGTTCGCTCTCGCCCCGACCCTGTGGATGGGCTTCGTGGGCCTCGGGCTGATCGGTGCCATGCACCTGGCCTCGGCGTCCAACCTGAACTCGACGGTGCAGCTCCAGGTGGAGGACGCCCGGCGGGGCCGGGTCATGGCCTTGTACCTCATGGGGGTGCTCGGCGTGTCGCCGTTCGCCAACCTGCTCATGGGCGGGGCTATCACGGTGTTTGGGCCGCGGGCCGTGGTGACCGTGGCCGGGCTGGTCGTGCTGGCGGGCGGCCTGTTCCTGCACGCCACCGGACGCCTGCGCCTCCTCGACGCCGGCTGACCCGGGCCCCGCCCCAGGGACGCGGGCTCGCCGGAGCGGTCAGGTCTCGTCCCGTTCCTCCAGCCAGGCCTGCCCCTCGTCACAGTCGGCGCGGGCCGGACACCAGCGGCACGGCGGGCCCGGGACCCGGGAGGGTGTGCGGTCGCCGTGGAGGAGCCCGACGAGGCGGCCCACACCGTCGGCCACCCGGAGCACGGTGGCCCGCAGGGTGTCCTCGGTGACCGCCTCGGAGACGAAGGTGGCCTGGTCCAGGTAGTAGGAGGCCAGCAGCCGGGGTGGGACGCCCATGCGCAGCGTCTCGATCAGGGCGTAGAAGCGGAGGTCCTCGCGGTGAACGGCGTTGGAGCCGCCCGTCTTGAGGTCCACGATCACCTTGCCGGCGACCAGGCCTCGGGCCATGCCGAGGGTCAGGTCGGCCTTGCCGTCCAGCACCAGGCGTCCGCCGCAAGGCTCGGCCCGCAGCCGGCTCTCGGTCACCGGCCGCCACGCCGACTTGAGTGGCGGCCAGCACTCCAGGTACTTGCTGAAGGCGTCGAGGGCCTGGGAGCGCAACTCGGCCCGCTCGGCTTCACCGATGCCCTGGAGCCAGTCACTGAGGTTCTTTTGGGCGGTCTCCAGACTGGCCAGGGCCTCGTCGATCAGGAGCGGCGGCTCGACCGGCCCCCGCCAGTTGACGGCCAGTTCGACCGCCTTGTGGACCACCGAGCCGCGGGCGGTGGGCACCCGCCACTCGAAGGGCTCGTCCTCCTCGGCCAAGAACCGGGCCTCGCAGCCGTGGACCATGGCCAGGCGGTGCTTGTTGAGGTACAGGTCCTCGCCCTCGGGGAGGTCGTCGAGGTGGGGCTCGACGGCCGTCTCCAGGGCGGCCCGGAGGTGGTGGCGGAGGTCGTCGGGGAACTCGGGGCGTTCCCCGGCCGAGGCGCCCAGCTGGTCGAGAACGGCCTGCTGGGCTGGGTTCAGCGGCTCGGAGTCTGGGGCGGCGGTCGGGTCCTGCACCCCGCGAGTATGGCCGTCTGGGGTGACGCCGGGCCGGGAGAGGGGCCGGGGGGCGACTGTCACAGGCGGTCGCGAAGATGTCCACCATGGAGCGGAGGACCAGATCGGCCGGGCCGACCACGCCGAACAGAGTGCACGTGGGCGGTGGTCCGGTGTCGGCATCGGTCCGGTTCGCCGAGGTGGCCCGAGGCCTGGGGCAGGCGGCTCGCCTCCGGGGCCTCGAGGTACCGACCTTCCGGAGCCCTCCGGGTCTCGTCGGCGTCCAGCGGACCATCCGGCGTCGAGGGACGTCGACCACCGTCTCGGTGGTGGTGCGGGACCGACCGTGGGCGGCCGTGGTGGCCGACATGGTGGAGGGGATCGTGGTGGCCAACCGCTTGGAGTCGATCCGGGCCGACACCGTCCGGGCCGCCCTCTGGCTGGCCGTCGACGAGCCGGCCCTCGCCGCCTGAGGGTTCACCTGACCTGACGGCGGTGGCTACCGTGAGCCCGGCGCCCGGGTGGCGGAACTGGTAGACGCAGCGGGCTTAAACCCCGCGGCCCTTCGGGGCGTACAGGTTCGATTCCTGTCCCGGGCACCGGCGAGAATGGGGTCCCATGCCCGACGACCAGCCCGACGCGGAATCCGACGAGTCCCTCTACCGGCACCCCTACCCGTCGCCGGATCTGGCCGATCGCCACCCCTTCGTGGAGCACGACCACGAGGTCGTCGACGACGCCGAGATGCGCCGTCGTGCCGAGGCCTTCCGGGCGACATCCGAACGGCGTCGCAGCGTCCGCATGTTCAGCCCCGATCCGGTGCCCCGGGCACTGGTCGAGGCGGCGGTGGCCGCCGCGTCGACGGCGCCGTCGGGGGCCCACAAGCAGCCGTGGACCTTCGTGGCCGTCGCCGACCCCGACGTGAAGGCCCGCATCCGCGAGGCAGCCGAGGCCGAGGAGCGCACCAACTACCTCGACAACCGGATGAACGCCGAGTGGCAGGAGGCCCTCGCCCCCCTGGGCACCGACCACCACAAGGAGTTCCTCGACGTCGCTCCCTGGCTGGTCGTCCTTTTCGAGCAGCGTTACGAACTCCGAGACGACGGCTCGACGCGGAAGAACTACTACGTGAAGGAGAGCGTGGGGATCGCCGCCGGGCTCTTCGTAGCCGCCGTCCACGACATGGGCCTGGCCACCCTGCCCCACACCCCGTCGCCCATGGCGTTCCTGCGAACGATTCTGGGTCGTCCCGAGAACGAGCGGCCGTTCGTCATGTTCCCCGTCGGGCGCCCGCTGCCCGGCGTGCGAGTCCCCGACCTGCGGCGCAAGGCCCTCGACGAGGTCCTCGTCGTCCTCGACGGGATGGGCTGACCCTCAGAGCAGGAGTGCGGTGCCGACCACGGTGAGGATGGCACCCAGCCAGGCCCCGGGGGCCGGGACCTGCCGGAGGCGGAGCCACAGCAGCGGGAGCAGGATGACCGGCGTGGTGGCCGACAGGATGGTGGCCACTCCCGTGTCCCCCTTTCCGAGGGACCACAGCAGCAGGCTCATCCCGACGACCATGGCGATGAAGGCGCTGGCCGCCAAGCGCAGGTGGTCGGTGGGGACCAGGTCGCCCCTTCGGACCGGCCGGGCCAGCCGGTCGCCGGGGCGGGCCAGGATCCAAAGGGCGACGGTGGCGATCACCGCGCGGGTGGCCGCCACGGCCAATGTGTCCGCTCCGTCCTCCAGGACAGGCTTGGCGGCCAGCGCACCCAACGCCTGGCCGAGCGCTCCGATGCCGGCCCACACGGCCCCGCCCAGCAGCGACCCCTCGATGCGTTCGAACGCATCGGTGTGGGTGCCGCTGCGCGACCCGTAGTTGACGGCCAGGGCGATGCCGGCCACGGTCAGCACCGCGCCGACCAGGGCCCACGGGGCGAACGACTCGTCGAATAGCAGGACGCCGCCCACCGCGGCCAGTGGGGCGTTCGAGGTGAACAACACCGAGGTCCGCCGGGGGCCGATGCGGGCCATGGCGGTGAACAGGGCCAGATCGCCGAGCAGGAGGCCGACCAGGCCGGACACGGCCAGCAGGCCCAGGTCGCCCCGGTCCAGCGTCGACCAGCCGCCGGTCGCCGTGGCCAACGCGAGCAGCATCCCGCTCACGTACAGCATCCGGAGCCGGCAGAACCTCGGCCCACCGAGTCGTCGGACCGGTTCGGCGGCGATCAGGCTGCTGCAGGCCCACGACGTGGCGGCCAGCAGGGCGGCGACCTGGTAGGGCATCGAGCCAGTCCACCACCGGAGTCGGGGGCGCGCGAGGATGCGCGCATGGACGACGCGAACCACGAAGGGGCCGAGCAGCCCCGGGCGACCGGCCGCTGCGAGTGCGGCGGCGTCCGGTACCAGGTGTCTGGCAGGTTGCGCCCGGTGGTGCACTGCCACTGCATGCCGTGTCGCCGGATCACCGGTCACCACATGGCGGCCACCGCGGCCCGTCGTGCGGACCTCCAACTCGAGTCCGAGTCCACGCTGGCCTGGTACGACCGCACGCCCGAGACCCGTTACGGCTTCTGCAACCGGTGTGGTGCCACGTTGTTCTGGACGGCATCGGACAAGCCGTCGACCATCGCCATCGCCGGCGGGACACTCGACCAGCCGACCGGCCTGCGAACCGTGCTAGCCATCTACACCGACCAGGCCGCCGACTTCCACTCCCTCGACGCGGCACTGGACTCATTCCCGCTGGACCAACCCGACGACCACCGGACCTGGCCGGGCTCGGAGGGCGGCTCTTGAGGCCCGACATCGACTCGCCGCCCACCCTCGAGTGGGTCGACGACCACGTCCGGATCATCGACCAGACGCTGCTCCCCGCCGAGGTCCGGGTCGTTGGTCTGCGGACGGTGGACGACGTGGTCGACGCCATCGGCCGCCTGGCCGTTCGGGGCGCGCCGGCCATCGGTGCCTGTGGCGCGTTCGGCGTGGTGGTGGCCCTCGACGAGGCACTACGTGCGGGTGGCACCGCGGCCCGGGACGAGGTCGCGGGATCGATTGAGCGGATCGCCGATGCCCGTCCGACGGCGGTGAACCTGCGCTGGGCCGTGGATCGGGTGGCGGCGGCCATGGACGGCCTCGGGACGGGCCACGAGCGTCGCGTGGCGGCCCTCGCCGAGGCCATCGCGATCTTCGACGAAGACCGGGCGGCCTGCGACGCCATCGGGCGTCACGGAGCCGATGAACTGGCCGAGGCCCGGACGATACTCACCCACTGCAACGCCGGCCGGCTGGCCACGACCGGCATCGGGACTGCCCTCGGCGTTGTGTACGGCAAGGCCATGGCCGGTCAGCCCGTCGAGGTGTACGCCGCCGAGACCCGGCCGCTTCTCCAGGGCGCCCGCCTCACCGTCTGGGAACTCTCGGCGGCCGGCGTGCCGGTCACACTGGTCCCGGACTCGGCGGCCTGTGGACTGCTGCACTCCGGCCGGGTCGATGCCGTGGTGGTGGGGGCCGACCGCATCGCCGCCAACGGCGACGTGGCCAACAAGGTGGGAACCTTCTCCCACGCGGTGGCCGCCCGCCGGGCCGGCGTGCCTTTCTACGTCGCCGCGCCCCTCTCCACCATCGACCCCCGGACCGCCGATGGGGCGGGCATCGTCATCGAGGGTCGGGATCCGGACGAGGTCCAGTCGCCAGAGCTGAGAGGGTCACATCCGGGCCCGGTGGAGGTCTGGAACCCCGCCTTCGACGTGACGCCGGCCGATCTCGTCACCGGCATCGTCACCGAGCAGGGAATCCTGCGACCCGAATTCACCGACGCCATTGCCACGGTTCTCGGCGACGCCTGAGGGCGTCCCGAGGGGTACCCGGCGGGGCGGAACCCCGGACCTATGCTCCGGCCATGCCCCGAATTCTCGCAGCACCAATCGCCGTCGCCGCCGCCATGGCCCTGCTGGCCGCCGCCTGCGGGAGCTCCGAGGACGATCCGGTGGTCGTCCAGACCACCACCAGCGAGATGTTCGCCACCACGACCACCGAGGCTCCGACGGAGGCTCCGGCCACTACGACCACCGAGGCGCCCGCCGAGGCTCCGGCCACCACCACCGAGGCGCCCGCCGAGGCTCCGTCCGACGTGCCCGAGTCGGTCACCGTGGAGGAGGGCGATTCGCTTTCCAAGATCGCCAAGCGGTACGGCACCACGGTCGACGCCCTGGTCCGCATCAACGAGATGTGCGACCCGAACCAGATTTTTGTCGGCCAGGTCATCCTGCTTGCCGACCCGGACGCCGAGTCGACCGACGAGGACGACGCTGTGGCCGACGTCGTGATCGTGACCGTCCAGGCCGGCGACTCGCTGTCCAAGATCGCCAAGCGTCACGACACGACCGTCGAGGACATCATGGCCCGCAACGCCATCGAGGACGCCAACCTGCTGTTCGTCGGCCAGGAACTGGTCATCGACGGCGAGGTCCCCGCCGAGGACGAGGCGCCCGAGGAGAACCCGTACTGCTGAGTCGCCCTCGGCCGGCCACCTGACATGGCGCTCCGCCTCGACGACCGCGACGAGGCACGCCTGGCCGGCACCGAGGGCGAAGCCCTCCGAATGGCAACCAGCATCGTGGCCCGCCTCGCCGCGGCCATGGATGCCGAACGGCTGCTGGACGTCACCGGTGCCCACGTCGACGCCTGCCTCTACCTGGGCCCGGCCACCCTCGACTTCGCCGACCGAATGGCCGACGCGGGAGCCAGGGTGGCTGTGCCCACCACGCTCAACGTGTCGTCACTGGACCTCCGCCACCCCGATCTCTACCGGGGCGATCCCGACGAGGCCCGGGCAGCCCGTCGCCTCATGGAGCGCTACGAGGAGATGGGCTGTCGGCCCACCTGGACGTGCGCCCCGTACCAAGCTGAGGCCCGTCCCGGCCTGGGCGAGCACGTGGCGTGGGCCGAGTCCAACGCCATCGCCTTCGCCAATTCGGTGCTCGGGGCCCGTACCCACCGCTACGGCGACTTCGTGGACATCGCCTGTGCAGTGACCGGGCGGGCCCCGGCCGCCGGCCTGCACCTGGACGCCAACCGGATGGCCAGCGTCGTCTACCGGCTCGACGGGGCTTCCTCGGAACTCCTTGACCGGGACGTCCTCTACCCAGTCCTCGGTGGGCTGGTCGGCCGCTCGGTCGGCAAGGAGATCCCAGTGGTCGACGGCCTCCCGCCAGAGGTGTCCGAGGACCGGCTCAAGGCCCTGGGCGCGGCCGCCGCGGCCACCGGTTCGGTCGGCCTGTTTCACGTCGTCGGCTCCACCCCGGAGGCCCCCGACCTGGCCACCGCCCTCGGAGGGCGGGAACCGGACCGGGTGGTGGACGTGACGCCGACCGACCTGCGGGCGGCCCGCGACTTGCTCACCACCGCGGTGGGGGACCGGCTGGACGTGGTCAGCCTCGGAACGCCCCACTACTCGGTGGCCGAACTGGGCCGCCTGACGGAACTCCTGGGCGATCGGCGGGTCCACCCCGACGTGGCGCTGTACGCCTCGACCGGCCGGGACGTCCTCCGCGAGGTCGAGCTGCGAGGTTGGGTGGCCCGGCTGGAAGCGGCCGGCGTGCGGCTGGTCGTCGACACCTGCACCTACGTCACGCCGATCATCGACGCCGATGCCCGGACGGCCATGACCGACTCGGCCAAGTGGGCCTACTACGCCCCCGGCAACCTCGGCCTCGAGGTGGCCTTCGGCAGCACGGAGGACTGCGTGGAGTCCGCGGTGGCCGGCCGGGTCGTCCGCGACGAGGGGATCTGGGCCGGTGCCTGAGCCGGTCTCTGGTCCAGTGCCCGCCCGGGTGATGGTTCCCGGCGAGGCGGTCGGCGAGGTGCTGCGCCTCGACGAGCCCCTCAGTTTCTGGGGTGGCATGGACCCGTCGACCGGACGGGTCATCGATCGACGCCACCCCCAGGTCGGCGAGTCGATCACCGGTCGGGTGCTGGCCATGCCGTTCGGCCGCGGTTCCAGCTCGGGGAGCAGCGCCCTGTGCGAGGCGGTCCGTGCCGGGACCGGCCCGGCGGCAATCCTGATGGGCGAACCGGACGAGATCGTGGCCCTCGGAGCCATCGTGGCCGACGAGGTCTACGGGACCTCGTTCCCGGTCGTCGTGCTCCCAGTGGATGGCTTCGTCGGGCTGGTCACCGGCCAGCAGGTCGAAGTGGCGGCCGACGGGACTGTCCAACCGGCCTGAGCCCGCCCGGCCGGACGCCAGCCTGTCAGGCCGTGACGGCGAACTCCAGCAGGCGCTCGTAGAGCGGACGGGCCCGCTCGACCACCGGTCGGAGGTGGTCGGGAGCCGGCTCGGTGCTCGGCACGCTGGCTTCGAAGCCGGTGGACCGGTGCGTGCTGGCGTACCAGTGGGGCGCCCACACCCCGTCCTCCGGCTTGGGGCCGGCCGGCCACGACAGCATGGCCGGGTCGAAGTCGAGGCCCAGATCGTGGCAGACCCGGCGCAGCATGGCCTCCGGGGTGGCCAGCAGGTCTGCTGAGTCCACGACCAGCGGCCGGTCGCCGGCGGCCAGGCTGGCGTCGAGCAGGTCGACCTGGATGGGCAGCCCGGTGTCGGCCACGTCCACGTCGGGCACGTTGCGGGCGAACGAGGTGACGACCCGTTCCGGGTCGCGGATCAGCAGCAGGTTGCGGCAGTCACCGAGGAAGTCGCGGTCCAGGTCCACGAAGTGCTGGGCCATCTGCTTGAAAAAGGCCACCGGGGTCGGGTGGTCGCCCAGGATCACGTCTCGGACCACCGCCTCGCCGTCTGGGTCCTGGCTGGCCAGCACCTCGTCCCGACCCGGATGCTCTCGACCCGTCACCCGCAGGTAGTGGGCGTAGATGGGCTCGTCGAACACCGTGGTGTCGGCCCGCTGCCGGAAGGCGTACATGAACGAGGTCGAGACGTTTCGCGGCCCCGACCAGCAGTTGATGCGCAGGGTCATGGGCGATGAGTCGCGGCCGACCAGTCTCAGCCGGCCAGGTCGGCCTCGACGGCCGCCTGGTAGCGGTCGCGCAGCCGTGCCGTGACCGGTCCGGGCGACCCGTCGCCGATGGTCCGCCCGTCGACCGACACCACCGGGGTCAACCCGCCGAACGTGCCCGTCACGAACGCCTCGTCGGCCGAGTACACGTCGGTCAGCGAGAACGGCTTCTCGTGGGCCGACAGGCCCATGTCGGGCGCTACTTCGAGGACCACCTGCCGGGTGATGCCGTTCAGGTTGTAGTGCCCGGTCGAGGTCCACACCCCGCCGTCGCGCACCACGAAGAAGTTTGTTGCGTTGCAGGTGGCCACCGCCCCGGTCGGGTCCAACATCAAGGCCTCGTCGGCGCCGGCCTGCACGGCCTGGATGAGGGCGATCACCTCGTGCAGCTTGGAGTGGCAGTTCAGCCGCTGGTCGAGGGTGTCGGGTGGCGGGCGTCGGACGGTCGCCGTGAACAGGCTGATGCCAGTCTCGAGGACGGCCGGGTCGGCCGCCTTGTGTTCGGCGATGATGACCACGTTCGGACCGCCCACGCAGTTCGACGGGTGCTGGGACGGCGTCTTCTTGTCGCCCCGGGTGACCATGAGCCGCACGTGCACGTCGTCGCGCATGTCGTTGTGGTCGACGGTGGCCCGCAGCGCCCCGGCCACCCCGTCACGGTCCATGCCGAGGTCGATGCCGGTGGCGGCCAGCCCGGCGAACAGGCGGTCCAGATGTCGGTCTAGGAAGGCGAATCGGCCGTGGTGGAGGCGTAGCCCCTCCCACACGCCGTCGCCGACCAGGAAGCCGCTGTCGAACACCGACACCTTGGCCTCCTGGCGGGGGAAGAACTCGCCGTTGATCCAGACCTCGACCGACTCGTTGCGCTCGTCGGCCAGGGCCTGATGGGTGCTCCGGGGCTCGTTGGTCACGATGGCGAGGGTATCGACGAGCGTGACGGACGTCGCAGTCGACCGGCTACCCTCTGCGCTGGACGTCGGCCCCTCGTGCAGGCCTGCCGGCCGTCCGTGCCCCTTTTGCCAAAGACGCCAGTCGGAGCATCCGTGTCAACCCACGCCCTCACGACGAAGTCCGCGAAACGCCTCGCAGCCGTCGACCGGTTCCTCACCTTCATCAGGGTCTTCCTGGTGGCGTTGATCGTGGTCGGCCTGCTCGCCTTCGTCTGGCAGCAGATCGACGCCGACAACCCGTTCGCCCGGTGGCGCAACCCGGACGCCCGGGGCCTGACCGGCGACCAGTTCAAGGGGCTGCTCATCTCCGGCCTGTCCCAGGGCTCGATGTACGGCCTGATCGCCCTCGGCTACTCGATGGTGTACGGCGTCCTCGGGTTCATCAACTTCGCCCACGGCGAGGTGTTCATGGTGGGTGCCATGACCGGGTTCATTGCCTCGGAGAAGTTCGCGGCCAACGGGATGTGGGAGCAGAACTTCGTCCTCTGCCTCCTGCTCATCGTCCTGATGGCCGTCTTCTTCTCCACCTTCACCGCCGTGCTGATGGAGCGGATCGCCTACCGGCCGCTTCGCAACTCGCCCCGCCTGATCCCGCTGATCACCTCTATCGGCGTGTCGTTCTTCATCCAGAACTTCGTGCTCGGCCTCTTCGGCCCGGCGTCGAAGAGCTACCCCCGTCTCCCGGATTGGCTGTCAAAGCAGCGCTCCATCCTCACCTTCGAGATCGCCGGGACACGCCTGCTGGTACTGGTCGTGGCCGCCGTCTCCATGGTCGGCCTCTGGTACGTCGTGGAGCGCACCAAGACCGGCAAGGCCATGCGGGCCGTGGCCGAGGACAAGGAGATCGCCGCCCTGATGGGTATCGATGTCAACCGGACCATCGTCACCACGTTCGCCGTGGGCGGAGCCATGGCCGGTATCGGCGGGATCCTGTGGGGCCTCATGTTCCGCTCGGTCACCCACATGACCGGGTTCCTCCCCGGAGTGAAGGCCTTCACCGCCGCGGTGGTCGGCGGCATCGGCAACATTGGCGGGGCCATGGCCGGCGGCATCTCGCTCGGCTCGGCCGAGTCGATCGCCCCCATGGTCATCCTCGAGCCGCTCGGCGTGCCGGGCGTGTCGCAGCTCAAGGACGCGGTGGCCTTCACCGTGCTGGTCCTCGTGCTCCTGTTCAAGCCGTCCGGCCTGTTCGGAGAGCGACTGTCGGCGGAGGACCGGGCATGAACGCACGAGCCATGACACTTCCCCGTTCCGCCGTGGACCAGGACTGGCGCCACGTCCTGCGCTGGGGCCTCATCTGCGGTCTGGCCCTCGTCGGCCTGTGCCTGGTCGGTATGCCCGTCGAGCTCGACAAGCGGGCCATCATCGAGCGCCACTTGAGCCTCGGCTACCTGTTCGTCCTCATGGTGCCCATCGGCGTCGGCTGGGTGTCGTCGACCCTGGTGGCCCTCGAGGGCGTCGAGAACCGTCGCCAGGGCCTGTACGACCTGGTCACCGGCCTCGTCGTCGGCCTGATCGGCGGCGGCGTGCTGTCCCTGCTCATGGTGGGCCTCGACGTATGGAACCTACGGGACCCGTTGGTCAACTGGAGTCCGCAACTTTTCCGCTTCCTGACCTACGAGAACGGCATGGGCTTCGGCGCCGCGGCGTGGCTGGGTACCGGAGCGTTGCTGGGCCTGGTCGGCGCGGCCCTGCACGTCGTCCCGGCGGTGGTCCGCCGCACCACGGCATTCGTGGTGTTCGGCCTCTTTTTCCTGTCGGTGCTCGAGGCAGCCATCTCCGACCTGTCAGAGGGCTTCGGCCTCGAGTCGCTGACCGACTGGCTGTACGCCAAGAAGGGCGGCCTGACCGTCACCTCGACCGTCGTGGTCGGCCTGGTCATCGCCCTGGCCTCGCTGGCCACCAGGGGGCGGGTCAAGGCGGTCACCGAGCGCTACCGCGACATGGAGGGCGTCGAGCGGCAGAAGGCGTCGACCATCCTGTTCGTGGTCATCGCCGTCCTGTGCATCGTCCTGCCCATGTTCCTCGGCAAGATCATGAACGAGTTGCTGGCCAACGTCGGCATCTTCCTGCTGCTGGCCCTTGGACTGAACATCGTGGTCGGTTTGGCCGGACTGCTTGACCTCGGATACGTGGCCTTCTTCGCCGTCGGCGGCTACACGACCGCCGTCCTGACCTCGCCCAACAGCCCGTGGTTCGCCCCCGAACTGCACTTCGGGGTGAGCCTCGTGTTCGTGGTGCTGGCCGCCGCCCTGACCGGCCTGATGATCGGTGCACCGGTCATCAGGATGCGCGGCGACTACCTGGCCATCGTGACCCTCGGGTTCGGCGAGATCATCCGCCTCCTTTTCATGTCGGACTGGCTGGGTCCGTACTTCGGTGGCGCCCAGGGCATCACCAACATCCCCGGCGTCGACCTCGGCTTCGCCACGGTGAAGGGCACCGACCCGCGGTCGGTCTTCTACCTGGTGCTGGTCTTCTGTGCCATCGCCATCTACACCTCATGGCGCCTGCAGGCGTCCCGTCTGGGCCGGGCCTGGATGGCCATCCGGGAGGACGAGCAGGTAGCCGAGGCCATGGGCATCAACACGGTGAACGCCAAGCTGATGGCGTTCGTTGTCGGCGCCGTGCTGGCTTCGTTCAGCGGCGCCGTGCTGGCCGCCAAGGTCGGCTCGATCTTCCCGACCTCGTTCATGATCCTGGTCTCGATCATCATCCTCGTGGTGGTGATCGTGGGTGGCATGGGCAACATCGCCGGCGTCCTCGTCGGCTCGTTCGTTCTCATCGGTGTGCTCGGCGGTCCGAAGCAGCCCGGTCTCCTCCAGGAGTTCCAGAATTACAAGCTGCTCATCTACGGCGTGCTACTGGTGTTCATGATGCTGAAGCGTCCCGAGGGCCTCGTGCCGAGCGCTCGACGCAGCCGCGAGCTCCACCAGGACGAGTTCCTGCAGGACGCCTGGCTCGAGGGCGACAAGCTCGACGACGAGGAGGGTGTGGCCGTGGCCGCTGCCCCGACGACCGTCCCAGGCGGCGGCGAGGGAGGGGAGGAGGAATGAGCGACCGACTCCTCGACATCCGTGACCTCAAGGTCACCTTCGGTGGCCTGGACGCCCTGTCGGGCCTGAACTTCCAGGTCGACGAGGGCGAGATCGTCAGCGTCATCGGACCCAATGGCGCCGGAAAGACGACGTTCTTCAACCTCATCTCGGGCTTGGTGGCCCCCACCGAGGGCGAGATCCTGTTCGAGGGCGACTCCATCGTCGGCCTGGACCCGAGCATCGTCACCTCGCTGGGCATTGCCCGGACGTTCCAGAACGTCCGCCTGTTCCCGAACATGACGATCCTCGAGAACGTCATGGTGGCCCAGCACTGCCGGACCAGCCAGCAGGTGTTCGGTGCGCTGCTGCAGACGAAGGCCTTCAAGAAGGAGGAGGCGGAGATCCGCCAGCGGGCCGAGGAGGTCCTCGGCTTCTTCGGCCACCGCCTCGTCGGCTACCGGATGGACCAGCCGGCCTTCGCGCTGTCGTACGCCAACCGGCGACGCCTCGAGATCGCCCGGGCCATGGCCACCCAGCCGCGCCTACTGCTGCTCGACGAGCCGGTGGCCGGCATGAACCCCATGGAGACCGCCGAGTTGACGGCCCTGATCGGCCGGCTGCGCAGCGAGTGGGGCTTCACCATCGTGATGATCGAGCACGACATGAAGGTGGTCCGGGACGTTTCTGACCGGGTCGTGGTTCTCGACCACGGCGTGCCTATCGCCCAGGGGTCATACGACGAGGTGTCGACCAACCCCGACGTCGTCGAGGCCTACCTCGGCCGTCCCGTGGAGGCCAAGTGATGAGCGACGCCACGCCGACCAACGGCGCGACCCCGCTACTTGAGTTCCGCCAGGTCAACACCCACTACGGCGCGGTCCACATCCTCAAGGACGTGGATCTGGCCATCTACCCGGGCGAGCTGGTCTGCCTGCTGGGCGGCAACGCCTCGGGCAAGTCGACCACGCTGAAGACCCTGCTGGGCATGGTCACCCCGACGTCCGGCGAGGTCGTGCTGGACGGCGAGGTGGTCAACGACAAGCCGACCAGCTACCGGGTCACGAACGGGGTCACGATGGTCCCGGAGAACCGGCGGCTCTTCAAGCGCCTCACCGTGAAGGAGAACCTCCAGCTGGGGGCGTACCTCCGCAACGACCGTGACGGCATCGCCGAGGACCTGGAGCGCATCTACGAGCTGTTCCCCCGGGTCAAGGAACGCCTCGTCCAGAAGTCGGGGACGCTCTCGGGCGGTGAGCAGCAGATGGTGGCCATCGGCCGGGCGCTCATGTCCCGGCCGCGGGTCCTGCTGATGGACGAGCCGTCGATGGGCCTCGCCCCGGCGCTGGTCCAGCAGAACTTCGAGCTGATCCAGCAGATCCACGCCGAGGGCATGGCCATCTTCATGGTGGAGCAGAACGCCAACATGGCCCTGTCGATCGCCGACCGGGGCTGGGTGCTGCAGACCGGCCGGGTGGTGCTCGACGACACCGCCGAGAAGCTGCTGGCCAACCCGGAACTGCGGGCCTCCTACCTCGGCGAGGGCTGACCCCCACCCCTCCGGGACCCGAACGGCCCTCGTGGCCCAGATGTCCAAATGCCCTTCGAGGCCTAGATGATGGCCTTCTCCAGGAAGGGCTCGCCGCGGACGATGCGGTCGTGGCCCATCTCCGACAGGTCGATGGTGCGGTACCCGCCGTGCACGATCAACTCGGCCAGGGCCCGTCCCACCCCGGCGCTCTGCTGGAGGCCGTGGCCGCTGAACCCGTTGCAGAAGTAGAAGTTGGGCACCGCCTCGGCCGGGCCGACCACCGCGTTCTGGTCGAGGGTGTTGTAGGCGTAGTGGCCGACCCACCGGTGGGTGACGCCGATGCGCTCGAAGGCGGGGATCCGCCTGACCAGGGCCGGCCAGATCACCTCCTCCCACTCGGCGTCGCGGACGGCGAAGTCGTCGGGGTCGACCGCCCGGTCGTCGACCGGGGGTGCTCCGGCCAGGTAGTGGGGTGGNTCGGTGCGGACGTGCATGCCGGTGGTGTCGATGGTCAGCGGCAGGGTGGGGCCGTCCAGGGCGGTCCGACAGCCGAACACCCAGGCCCCACGGATGCGGGGCTCGACGGGCAACGGCAGGTCGACCATCTCCGCCAGCCAGCGGGCTCGGGGGCCGGCGCAGTTNACCACCCGGTCGCAGGCCACGACGGCTCCCGAGGCCAGCTCCNCGTGGGTCACCCGGCGGCCGGCGCCGTCCGTCCTGAGGTCGACCACCCGGTCGGTNACGTACTCGACGCCGTTGTGGCGGGCCCGCTGCTGGAAGCCCCGCATCAGCGAGTAGGCGTCCAGCGTGCCCTCGTGTCGCAGGCCCAGGCTGGCCCCAGCCAGGTCGTCCACGNACAGGTAGCCGAAGCGGTCTGCCAGTTCGCCGGGGGTTAGCAGCGCCACCTCGGCGCCGCACGATCGCTGCACCTCGTGGTTGGCCCGCAGCACGTCCATGCCGTCGTCGGTGGCCAGGAACAGGTAGCCGGTGTCCCGGAANCCCAGGGCGGGCGACTCGCCGTCCACCTGNACGTTCTCGTGGAACTCCGCGATGAACTCGGTGGTGAACATCGACAGCCGGATGTTGGTCGGTTGGGAGAACTGGTGGCGGACGCTGGCCTCGGACAGCGTGGTCGAGGCCCGTTCGTAGGTGGGGTCCATCTCCACGACCAGCACCGGGTCGTCGTGGTGGGGGTCCTCCGACAGCCAGTAGGCCAGCGAGCTGCCCATGACGGCGCCGCCGACGATGACGGTGCCGTAGCCGGTCCGCGACGGCCCGGCCCCGGTCACGTCACGTAGCCCTGGGCGGCGTCGTCGATCGCCGCCTCGGGGTCCCGCTCGGCCGGGTTGCCGAGCCCGCCGCCGCCCGGCAGCTCNAGGACGAGGGTGTGGCCGTCGGGGACGGCCTGCTTGCCCTTGGCGTCGAACGGGGTGCNGTCGTNCANGTGGACCGCCCCCGGAGCGCCGTCCCCGCCGCCGTGCCGCCCCCGGGCCGGGTTGGCCACCCGGTCGAACATGCACGACACGGTGATCCGATAGCCCTCGGCCGGGCCTACCTCGATGACCTGGCCGAGGCCGCCCCGCTGGCGTCCCTCGCCACCCGATCCTGGTCGCAGTTCCTTGCGCCACACGATGACCGGTCCGGCCTGTTCGGTGGCCTCGGCCGGCATGGTGCGGACCCCGCTCGGAAAGGCCGTCGAGTTGATGCCGTCGAGGGCGGGTCGGGCGCCGGTGCCACCGCTGTTGAACATGAGCACCTCGCGGGGCGGCAGGCCCGAGGCGGGATCGGCGGCCCGGGCGCTGACCTGGAAGTTCCACAGGGCGCCGGAGCCCTCGGCNGGGACCACGTCGGGCANCGCTTCGGCGATGGCGCCCAGGCACAGGTCGGTGACGAAGTGCCCAGTGACGTGCCGGACGGCGACCGGCTGGGGGTGCTTGGCGTTNAGGATGCACCCTTCGGGGGCGCTCACCGTGAAGGCGGCCAGCGACGCCCAGTTGGAGGGCATCTCGGGGGCGAGGGCCACCAGCATGGCGTAGGAGAAGTAGGCGTGGGCGTAGGTCAGCGGCACGTTCACGCCGTTGGTGCACGTCGGCGACGTGCCGGAGAAGTCGGCGTGGATGTCTTCGTCGGTGACGGTGAGGGTCACCGCGAGGTCGATGGTCTCGTTGTAGCCGTCGACCCGCATGGCGTTGGCGTAGGTCCCGGGCGGNAGGGCCCGGATGNGTTGGCGGGTGGCGGCNGCGGTGCGGTCGAAGACGAACTCGGCCAGGTCCTCGAGGTCGTCGATGNCGAACTCGTCGAGCATGGCGTGGAGCCGCCGNGCCCCCGTGTCGTTGCACCCCGACAGGGAGTACAGGTCGCCGACCACCTGGCCGGCCTCCCGCACGTTGTGGCGCACGATGTTCAGCAGGTCCTCGTTGACCACGCCCCGGTCGGCGAACTTCATGATGGGGACGTACAGGCCCTCCTCGTACACCTCGTTGGCGTCGGGACCGAACCCCCGACCGCCGACGTCGACCACGTGGGCGGTGCAGGCGAAGAAGCCGATGAGGNCGCCGTTGCGGAACACCGGGTTGACGAGGGTGAAGTCGTGGAGGTGGCCGGTGCCCTTCCAGGGATCGTTGGTGATGTACGAGTCGCCCTCGTGGATGCGGTGCGGGCCGATGTCCTCGATGAAGTTGACNACCGCGGCGGCCATGGTGTTGACGTGGCCGGGAGTACCGGTCACCGCTTGGGCGATCATTCGGCCTCGGGTGTCGTACACGCCGGCCGACAGATCGCCGGCCTCGCGCACGCTGGTCGAGAAGGCGGTGCGGACCAGGGCCAGGGCCTGCTCCTCGACGATGGAGATGAGGCGGTTCCACATCACCTGGTGGCGGAGCTCGCTCACGGCGACACCACCTCGCCGGGATCGGTCCAGGTGACCAGGAGGCAGCCGTCGGCCTGCATCACGGCCTGCTGGCGCGACGACAGGATGGTGGTGGTCTGCGTCTCGACCACGATGGCCGGACCCACCAGGCGGTCGCCGACCGCCAGCACATCGCGTTCCACGATGGCCGCCTCGATGGTGCCGCCGGTGGCCGGGTCGTACAGCGCCCGGGTCCGGTCGACGGCCACATCCCGGGCGGCGGCCACTCGCTCTACCCGCTCGACGGCGGGACGGGGGGTGGCCACCCGCACCGACCAGCCGATTGCCTCCACCTCGAGGCCGGCGATGGCCCGGCCGAAGAACTCCTCGTAGGCCTTCTCGAAGCGGTTGGCCAGCAGTTCGCCGCCCATCAGGTCGAACGGGGCCTCGTCCACCGGTACGGGGATCTCCCACCCCTGCCCGGCGTACCGCATGTACGCCCACCGCTCGACCTCGAGGNCCACGTCGGCCGGATCGGCGCCGGTGGAGGCCACCGCCTCGGTCACGAAGGTGCGGGCCTCGTCGGCCAGCTCGCCCAGCATCCGGTTCACCGCATCGTGGTCGAACCGCTCCACGGTGGCGTGGTGGCTGCGCAGCGCCTCGTAGGCGAACGGCGCTCTCAGGAAGCCGATGGCCGAGCCCACCCCGGCACCCGGCGGGACCAGCAGTTCGTCCACGTCGAGCTTCTCGCAGAGCCTCCCGGCGTGGAGGGGGGCGCCACCGCCGAAGGCGATCATGGTGAAGGCGGCCACGTCCTTGCCGTTCNCCACGGCGTGGACCCGGGCCGCATTGGCCATGTTCTCGTCGACCACCTCGGCCACGCCGACCGCCGCCGTCTCGGCGTCCAGGTCGAGCCGGGAGCCGACCGAGGCGTCCAGCGCCGCGCGGGCCGCCGCATCGTCCAGGTCGATGCCCGGGGCGCCGAACGTGTCGGCCGACAGGCGGCCGAGTACGAGGTTGGCGTCGGTNACCGTCGGTTCGGTGCCGCCCAGCCCGTACGAGGCGGGGCCGGGCTCCGAGCCGGCGCTGAGAGGCCCGACCCGGATCTGGCCGAGGCCGTCGACCGAGGCGATCGAGCCTCCGCCGGCGCCGATCTCGATCATCTCGATGACCGGGATGGAGATGGGCATGCCCGAGCCCTTGGTGAACCGGTGGGTGCGGGCCACCTCGAAGGTCTTGGCCGTGCGGGGCGTCTGGTCCTCGATCAGGCAGACCTTGGCCGTGGTGCCNCCCATGTCGTACGAGACCACCCGGTCCAGGCCGTGGCGGGCAGCGATGTCCGCGGCGAAGATGGCGCCACCGGCCGGGCCGGACTCGACGAGGCGCACCGGGAACCGGGCCGCCGCNTCGACGCCCATGAGGCCGCCACCCGAATGGATGAGGTACACCGGGCAGGTCGCCCCGGCCTCGTGGAGGCGTGCTTCGAGGCTGCGCAGGTAGGTGGCCATGAGCGGCTGGATGTAGGCGTTGGCGCACACCGTGTTGAACCGCTCGAACTCCCGCATCTGCGGCGAGACCTCCGACGAGATCGACACCGCCACCTCGGGCATCCGTTCCACCAGCAGGTCTCGAAAGCGCCGCTCGTGGGTTCCGTCCACGTAGGCGTGGAGGAAGCCGATGGCGACCGACTGGTAGGCCTCCTCGTCGGGGCGGTCGGCCAGGACCTCGACCAGCGCCCGGGCCTCGCCCTCGTCGAAGGGTCGCAGCACCGTGCCGTGGGCGCCGATGCGTTCCCGGAGCACGTGGCGGTCCTTCCGCTCGATGAGCGGGGTGGGCAGCACCAGATTCAGGTCGTACTGCTCGAAGCGGCTCTCGGTCCGCATCTCGATGGTGTCTCGGAACCCGTCGGTGGTGACCAGCGCGGTCCGGGCTCCGGTCCGGGCGATCAGGGCGTTGGTGGCCAGCGTCGTGCCGTGGATGAACGTGTCGAGTTCGGCCAGGTCGGCTCCGGCCTCGGCGACCACGGTGGCCACCCCGTCGAGGATGCCCCGTTCGGGGGCGTCGTAGGTGGTGAGGACCTTGGTGGAGAACAGNTCGCCGTCGGCCTCGAGGACNACGTCGGTGAAGGTCCCCCCGACGTCGGCTCCGATGCGCAGCGACACGGCCCCGCTCCGGTCAGTCGCCGTCGAA
Source organism: Acidimicrobiaceae bacterium (assembly GCA_002727895.1). GTDB lineage: Bacteria > Actinomycetota > Acidimicrobiia > Acidimicrobiales > MedAcidi-G1 > UBA9410. The sequence goes on from PBUO01000015.1 coordinate 25,310, forward strand.
CCCCAGGACCTGCTCGAGGCTGGGGAAGGTGGACGGGGGCACGATGTCGACGGTGGCCGAACGCTGCTGCGACAGCATCCCGCCATCGACCTTGATCACGTCACCGCTGATGTAGCGGGCGTCGTCGGAGGCCAGGAACAGCGCNGGGCCGGCCATGTCGTCGGGGTCCCCGGGACGGCCGAGGGGGATGTTCTCGCCGCGGAGGCGGCGGGCGTCCTCGTCCATGCCCTCGGTGTCGATGGAGCCGGGCATCAGCGCGCACACCCGGATGCCATAGGGGCCGAGGTCGAGGGCCATGGCCCGAGTGAGGGCCTCNATGCCGCCCTTGGAGGCGTCGTAGGCGGTGAACGANCGGTGGGCCCGAGTCGCCCCACCNGACGACATGTTGATGATCACGCCGTGCCCGGCCGCCGCCATGATGCGGGCCGCCCGGTGCGAGCACAGGAAGTGGCCGGTCAGGTTGACGTCGATGATGCGGCGCCACCAGGCCTCGTCGGCGTCGAAGAAGTGGAGCATGGGGCTGACCATGCCGGCGTTGTTGACCAGCACGTCGACGGTGCCGAAGGCCTCGACGGTGGCGTCGAACATGGNGGCCACCTGGGTCGAGTCGGACACGTCGGCCNGGGTGCCCAGCGTCGATCCNCCTGCGGCTTCGATGGCGGCCACCACCTCGTCGACCCGCTCCGCGTCGACGTCNTTGACGGCCACGTGGGCGCCTGCTCCGGCGAAGCGTTCGGCGATGGCCCGTCCGATGCCCTTGCCGGCACCGGTGACGACCACCACCTGTCCCTCGTGCGTTCCAGTCATGCCTGCAGNTCCTCCGGGGCGGCCCNTCCNCCGTGCGCGCAGGCTACCGGTGGGCCGGTCAGGCGTAGTAGCCCCGGAAGGCCTCGATGCANAGGTCCGCGGCAGCGTCGNCGACGTCNAGGTGCGTGACGAACCGCATGGTCGGCTTCCAGAAGCAGGCCAGGATCCCGTGGGCCACCAGATGGTCGACGAGGCCGTCGTGGTCGTCGGCGGACGGGGTGATCCAGAGCATGTTAGTGGCCGGCACCACCTCGAGGCCGTCGATGTCGGTCAGGCCGTGGGCGATGCGGGCCGCCCGGGCGTGGTCGTCGGCCAGGCCGGCCACGTGGTGGTCGAGGGCGTGGAGGGCCGCGGCGGCCAGGTGCCCGACCTGACGGGTGCCGCCGCCCAGCATCTTGCGCAGCCGGAACGCACGGTCGATGGTGGCTCGGTCGCCGACCAGCACGGTGCCGACGGGGGCGCCGAGGCCCTTTGACAGGCACAACGACACCGTGTCGACGTGGGCGGCGAAGGCGTCGATGCCGACGCCCTCGGCGGTCGCCGCGTTGAACAGGCGGGCCCCGTCGAGGTGGACGGCAAGGTCGTGCTCGCGGGCCGCCTTGGCGCACGCGGCGACGTGGCCGACAGTCTGGACGTGGCCGTTGCAGGTGTTCTCGAGGCTGAGCAGTCGGGTCGGAGGGTGGTGCTGGTCGGGTTCCTTGACGCCGGCGTGGACGGCCTCGGGGGTAAACGCCCCGGTGTCGTCGACCTCCAGGATCCACGGGACGGCCCCGCCGAGTGCCGCGGTGCCGCCAGCCTCGTTGAGGATCACGTGCGAGTTCCGGCCGATCAGGTACTCGTCGCCACGGCCGCAGTGGGCCAGCACGGCGGCCAGGTTCGACTGGGTGCCCGAGGGGAACCACAGCCCAGCCTCCTTGCCGGCCATCTCGGCCAGGCGGTGCTGGAGGGCGTTGACGCTCGGGTCCTCGCCGTAGACGTCGTCACCCACCTCGGCGTCGGCCATGGCCCGGCGCATGGCCGGGGTGGCGCGGGTGACAGTGTCGCTGCGGAAGTCGGCGCGGACCTCGCCGGCGGCGAGGGGCGATTCGGTGGCGCTCTGCTGACCGGGCATCGGCACAGGATACGAGCGGGGTGTGCCACGATGCCCCGTCCGAGGTCCCTCACCGGGGGTCCGCCGATCTGCCCAAGGGAGGTCCACCGATGGGGGAGTCCGGGAACCAGCTGCTACCGCCGGGGGTGGTGGCGCCCATCCTGACGCCGTTCCAGGCCGACGGCTCGGTCTCCCACGGACGGATGGTCGAGCACGCCCAGCGGCTGCTCCATGGTGCCATTGTGGGGGCAACATACACATATGTGCAGCCAAAGGTATGTATGCCAGTGGCAGTCTTGCGTACAACTTGGTAAGCTAGAGGAAATCCCAAGTAAAAAGGTGATTATTTACAATTTA
>PBUO01000016.1 GCA_002727895.1 Acidimicrobiaceae bacterium
GCTTGGTGGTGACCAGAGGCTCCTCGCTGCCGGAACCCAGGATCTCCAGCAACTCTGGTTCTGGCCGGGCGTCCTTCGGAGGAAGGACCGAGGTGACCTCGATGCCGTCCATGAACTGCTCGACTTCCACCCGGAGCACATCGCCCACCGAGGAACCGGCCGGGACCAGTTGGGCGGCCATCGAGCCACGGGGCTGCCGAGCACCGGCGGCGCGCCAAGTCCAAGCGCCGTCGTCTCGTGTGCTGGTGAGCTCGATCTCCATGCGGGGCATGTTCGGGAACGCTAGCCGTCGGTCCGGTGAACCGGTCCGGGCGGCCTACAAGTCGTTGTCGCAGAACCGGCGGGACCTCGCTCGATGCGCCTTGATGGTCGGACAAGGTAGACGCCAGCTTCTGTTTCCACCCGTCGCAATGCGTGGACGACTACGAACGCCTCGAGCCAAAGACCGGCAGCAAGAAGACATCCCACAGGGGAGCGTTCGACCCAGGCGACACCGTCCGCGAGCGGGATCCCGGCGATTTCCGGCTGGTGAGACCGGCCGCGGAGGGGAGCCGAGGCGACGCTACCTGAAATCTGACAGTCCGTCAGATTATGTGTAGGGTTCCAAGGGTATTAGTGCCACGGAAAACAGATTGTCAGGCGGCCACCCGTGTCCGACTGGCAACAGGCCCGACAAGGGGAGAGCAATGCACAAGAGGGGTATGACGTGCTGGATGCTGGCACTCCTGACGGCGTTCGCGCTGTTGGCCAGCGCCTGCGGAGGGGACGACGGGGACACGTCGTCTGCCTCGGGGAGCTCCACGGCGGCGGCCACGACGGCTGCGCCGGCCGATAGCGGGGACAGTGGAGGAGACGACGCTCCGGCGACCACGGCCGCGCCTGCTGATGACCCGGCCGAGGAACCGGCCGAGGATGAGCCAGCAGCAGAGGAACCGGCCGAGGAGGCGCCTCCCGCCGACCATCTGGGCGACGGGTCGCTCGGCGTGATTCGGGTGGGCGCAGGCGAGGAGATTCAAATCCGATCGCTGAACGCCATCTCCGGCGACGTGGCCTTCCTGGGAATTCCAAACCAGCGCGGAATCGAGATGGCAATCGCCGACTACGGACCCATTGGCGGCCATGACGTGACCATTGGAACGGGCCTGGACGACCTTTGCAGCGCCGATGGTGGCGCTGCCGCGGCACAGACGATCGTGGCCGACGAGGAAGTGGTCGGCGTGATCGGAACCTCCTGTTCGGGCGCGGCGGCAGCGGCTGCTCCGCTCATCAGCGAGGCCGGAATGGTCATGGTCTCGCCCTCCAACACCAGCCCGTCGCTGACCAGCGACCTGGCGGGAACGGCCGGTGAGAACAACTACCCCGGCTACTACCGCACGGCCCACAATGACCTCTACCAGGGTGCGGCAGCCGCCGGATTCGCCCTCGACGTACTCGGCGTGAATACGGCTGCGGCCATCCATGATGGCGACCCGTACACCCAGGGTCTGGCTCAGGCGTTCGCGGACGCCTTCGAGGCTGGCGGGGGCACGATGACCGGCTTCACGGCGGTGAACAAGGGCGACACCGACATGGTGCCGGTGCTGACCGAGGTGGCCGCTGGTGCCCCGGAATTGGTGTTCTTCCCGATCTTCCAGCCGGAGGGCGANTTCATCGTCCAGCAGGTCTCCGGTGTGGACGGCATGGCCGGAGTCACGTTGATGGCGGCCGATGGTCTGATGATCAGCAACTTCATGCAGATTCCGGAGACTGAGGGCATGTACTTCTCCGGTCCGGACCTGCGCTACGGCCTTAACGCGAACGGGGCGACTGGCCAGTCGGCCGACGGCTTCCTGGCCGAGTACGAGGCAGAGTGGGGCGAGTCCCCGTCGGCGGCCTTCTGGGCGCACTCGTATGACGCGACGACGCTGCTGCTGGACGCCATCGCTGCGGCCAGCTACGACGACGACGGCACGCTNGTCATCGACCGGGCNGGCGTCCGGGAGTACCTGGGCACGGTCAGCGACTACCGGGGCATCATCGGCGTGCTCTCGTGCGACAACTTCGGCGACTGCGGCGCCCAACGGATCACNGTGATCGGCCATGCCGACTCTGCTGACNTGGACGCCTCGATGTCCAATGTCATCTATGAGTACTCGCCGTCGGGGGCNTTCCANGTCGGCACGGTGTTGCAGGTGGAGATCCCGCTAACCGCCACGTGGCGTGGCGTGACCGCGGAGTCCATCCATATCGCGGCGACCACGATCGACTTCGATTGGCTGGTCGAAAACGGCTTTTCGCCCAACGGCTGGGGCGACCAGNCGCTCGTCTGGGAGACCCTGGTGGCCGACCTCAACGCCCGGGGCGGCATCAACGGCCGGACTGTGGTGCTTGAGGCGGTGAGCCCGTTCAGTGCTATTCCCGGCTTCGGCATCGGAGCCGACAGCGTTTGTCTCGAGGTTGCCGGTGACATGGAGACCTTCGCGGTCCTCGGCGGATTCCTTGGACCTGCCGAGATCTCGAACATCTGCATCCCGGGCCANCAGGAGACGATCCTGATAGGCGGTCGGACCACCACCGAGCGCCTCGCACAGGTGACTGCGCCTTGGTACGAGAACGGCATGGGCAAGGAGCGTCGGATGGACGCCTACTTGTCGCTGCTGCAACAGAACGGCTACCTGGATGGCGAGAAGGTCGCCGTAGTGGGCGCCGAGGAGAGCAGGGCAACCTACGAGGTCGGTATCGAGATCCTGAAGAGTATGGGCGTGGAGATCGTTCTTGAGGCGATCAGCGACGTTGGCGTGGGCGAGACCGAGGCCGAGGACGCCTGGTGGGACGTGATGGGGGAGCGTGTACGGGCCTCCGGTGCGACCGCTGTGGTGTTCGCAGGCGGCGACCGAGCAGGCTTCCGGGGTGTGCATCGCGCCGGCCTGGATGTCCACCTGTTCCCGTACAACAACGAATCCCTGACATCGTTGAGCACGAACGTGACTGAAGAAATGGTGGTCGGTGCGATCACGATGACCGGCCTTACGGAGCAGGAGCAGTTCGACCAGCCGGAGGTCCAGGAGCGGTGCATCGCGCCGTTCGCCGCGGCCAACCCGGACGTCGAGATCGGCATGCCCGATACACATGTGGACGGCATAGAGAAGTGGTGGCGGTCGATCATGACCCACTGCAACCAGTTGAGGATGTTCGAGATCATCGCCACNCAGGCCGGTCGGAACCTGACTCACGACTCGTTCCGCGAGGCCGCTGAGAGCCTGCCGCAGTTCAAGCTGCCGCTGGCCCCTTACGCCTCGCTGGGCGCAGGGAAGGTCGATGCCGACGATTCGGCCCGTCTGTCCATCTACGTGGAGGATGACGACGACGGCAGCCTCGAGGTGCTGACGGACCTGATGGACACCACTCCCTAGGGCGGAGGGCCTGACCAAGGGTTGACCCCCGGTCGGTCCGCCTCCCGCCCCCCAAGGGCCCTCTCCGGAGAGTCCCTAGGAGGGCCGGGTGTCGCTGGCCGGCCGGGGCTTCGCCGTTTTCGCACGCTGCACGAATGGGGGNATCCGCTAGCTGAACTCCCCACTGTGTAAAGATAACGTATGTTATCATTCACACAGGGTGGTGGATCGGCCACCCTCCGAGGCTTCACCGCCCCGGCCCGAGCACGAGGAGCCGCAACGGACCGATGGCCTATCGGGACCTGCCNACGGTGGATGCCATGCCGGCGGTCTTCCACGAGTGGCTGGCGTGGCTGCCGTTGTACGAGGACAAGCCGGAGCACACGGTCAGGGCCTACGGGCAGGGCGTCCGTCGTGTCGTGTCGTTCNCCGGGATGTCGCCNGGCGCATTCGGGCCCGACAGCCTCGACCAGGCGTCGCTGACCGACACCGTCCGGGCCATGCGGGCCGAGGGCGGGATCTCCAAGGCGACGATCAACCAGACGTTGGCCGCCCTCAAGTCGTTCTACGACTTCTGCCTNGCCGATCGCCTGGTCACCGAGGTCCCCGACATCGCTCGGATCCGCAAGGTGGCCAAGCTGGACGTGCCCCAGATCGACCCCGAGTACTACCGGCCGGCCGAGATCCGCGACCTCTACGAGGAGGCGACCGAGGGCGGCGACACCGGCGGCCGGGTGCGCTGGGCGACCCGTGACCTCGCCATGTGCTCGTTCCTGGCCGTCCTCGGCCTCCGGTCGGCCGAGCTGATCGCCGCCGAGGTTGGCTGGATGAGCCGGGAACGTCTGGTGGACGGCGACGAGCGGGCCACCTGGATGCTCCACGTGGTCGGCAAGGGCCGGAAGGTTCGACGGCTCCCCCTGTCGGCCGAACTGGTGGCNGCCAACGAGCGGTGGCAGGCCGAGCGCATCGACCGCTTCGGGCCGGCCGGAAGCGGCGATCCCCTCTTCGTGGCCAACGACGGCTCCCGGTTCACCTACCAGCGGCTCCGGTACTGGCTCCGCCTGCTCAACCGCGAGGCCGGCCTCCGGGACCGCTCCCTGCACTCGCTGCGACACACGGCGGGCGTGCAGCTGGCGGCCGACGGNGTCCCCATGAACGTCATCCAGAGCCTCCTGGGCCACGCCACCATCAACACCACCGGCATCTACACCGAGTTGGCCGGCGGCCAGTTGGTCGGGGTGCTGGAGCAGTCCGGGGCCAACGCGCTGCTCGGNGAGGCGCTCGGCCATGGGACCGACCGATGAGTGGGATTGGGGAGTCCACGAAGGCGCGGCTGCTGGTGGCCACGCCCGAGCTGCTCGANCCNAACTTCCACCGGACGGTCGTCCTGATGCTGGAGCACGACGACAANGGGGCCCTGGGCGTGGTCCTGAACCGGCCCCGTCTGGTGGGCGGGGGCGAGGCGGTCCCCCACTGGGCCGACCGGCTGGCCCACCCGACGCGCCTCCACTCCGGTGGCCCGGTGTCNGAAGACTCGGTCATCGGGGTGGGACGGGGTGAACACGACGCTCCCCTCCTAGGCCGGATCGGCGTGGTGGACCTCCACCGCGACCCCGACGACCTCCCGGGCATCGAGGAGGTCCGCCTGTTCGCCGGCTATGCCGGCTGGTCGGGAGGGCAGCTGGACGCCGAGCTCATGGCNGGCGGGTGGATCGTGGCCGAGGCCCGGGAGGACGACGCCCTCACCCCCGACCCGGAGGGCCTGTGGCGGGCAGTGCTCTCCCGCCAGTCCGGGATGACCGCCCTGCTGGCCGACTACCCGGACGATCCCGCGGCCAANTGAGGGGCCGGGCCCGCTCCCGGCCCTCCCCCATCGTCGCTGTCGGCAGGCTCAGGCGGCCTCGGGCCGGACCTTTGATTGGCCGGTCGCCGCTGGCGGGAACATCCCAGGGAAGAAGAATGGCGGGACCGTCGGCACGGACACGCCGTCAGCCTCGGCCCGGGCCAGGAGGCGCACCAGCACCTCGGCCAGGGCCCGGGTGTCGTCCAGTGCCCGGTGGGCGTTGGAGAGGTCCACGCCCAGCGCCTCGGAGAGNGCGCCGAGACGACCCGGGAGGCCGAGCCGTCGGGCCAGTTCGAGGGTGTCGAGGGCGTCCCGGCCAGATTCCAGCAACGGTTCCCGCGTCCGCTGGCTGATGCGCCACTCGGCGTTCAGGAAGCCGACGTCGAACGGGGCGTTGTGGGCCACGGGGATCCGGTCGGCGAGGCGCTCCAGGAGGTCGCCGGCCACGTCGGCGAAGGTGGGGGCGCCCGACACCTCGTCCCGGGTGATGCCGTGGATCCGGGTCGGACCCACGTCGGCCACGCCGGGATCCAGCAGGGTGGTCCACTCGTCGGTGATCCGCCCGTCGTCCACGTGGACCACGGCGATCTCCAGGATCCGNCAGTTCTTGGCGTCGAGGCCCGTGGTCTCCACGTCGAGGCACGCATACCGCCCGGCTGAGGGGCGGGAGGCGGCGTCGGACACGGGGTGAACGTAGCCGCCGGGTGCGACCCTCCCCGACCCCGTCCACCTACGCTCCGCCGATGCCCGAGCCGCGCTCCTCGACCACGCCCACGAGCGTGGNGGAGGTCTCGGACGACGAGAGGGCGGGCATCCAGCGCCGAACCCTCCGGACCCTGATGGGCGGGATCGTGCCCGGCGGGGCCGCCATGAGCGGCGCCTACAGCTCGGCGGCCATCCTCGGCGAAGAACTGTCGGGCAGCGAGGCACTGGGCGGGGTGGCCGCCTCGTGCATGACCATGGGGGCGGCGCTCACCGCCATCCCCCTGGCCCGCTTCATGACGGCACGCGGTCGGCGGCCGGGCATCGCCGGTGGCTACGGGGTGGCCATGGGCGGCGCCGGCCTCTGCTTCCTGGCCGTCCTGACCGGCTGGTATCCGCTGCTGGCCATGGGCATCCTGTGCGTTGGGCTCGGCTACTCGGCCAACATGGCGGCCCGCTTCGCGGCAGCCGACCTGGCCGACGAGCCGGGAACGGCCATCGGCACCCTTATCTGGGCCTCCACGTTCGGTTCGGTCCTCGGACCGATCCTCGGCTTCGGGCCGGCCCGGGCNTTGGCCACCACGATCGGCCTCGACGAGCTGGCCGGGCCGTACCTGTTCTCCATCGTCATGTTCGGCCTCGCCGCCACGATCGTCGGTACGAGGCTCCGACCGGATCCCCTGGNGGTGGCCGGTGGCCTGGGCCGCTCCGAGGAGCGGGTGCCCATCCGCGCCTTCGTGCGACCGGTCCTCCGATCGCGGGACGGNATGCTGGCCGTCGGGTCGATGATGACCGGGCACGTCGTGATGGTCGGCGTGATGACGATGATGCCGCTCCACCTCCGGTCCGGCGGCAACGAGCTTCCAGTGGTCGGCTACGTCATCTCACTGCACATCATCGGAATGTACGCCCTCTCCCCCATCGTGGGACGCCTCGCCGACCGTATCGGGGCCCGTCCGATGATCGCCGTAGGCGGCGTCCTGCTGGCCCTGGGCGCCGAGGTGGCCGCCCACAACGAGGCCCACGAGTCCCTCGGGGCGTTCGTGGGCATGTTCCTGATCGGCGTCGGCTGGAGCTGTGGTCTCGTGGCGTCGTCCGCCCTGATCGTCCGGACCTTCACGGGCGACGATCGGGTCGGCATCCAGGGCTTGACCGACCTGTGCATGACCGGAGCGGGGGCCAGTGCCGGGATGCTGGCCGGGCTGACCATGGCGGCCACCGGCTTCCACCGCCTCAGCCACGCCGCGGTGGTCGTCGGCCTGGTCCCGCCGCTGGTGGTGGTCGTGGCCTGGCTGGGCCGCCGCCGGGCCACGGCATCCTCCCGGGTCTGACCGGCTGACCGCGCCCGACTACCGTCCGGCCCTCCGGGTGGAGCGCCCGGANCACGGGAGAACAGGAGNCACGGGTGCCGGGCCCACTGGACGGCTATCGGGTCGTCGACCTCAGCCAGATCGTTAGCGGACCGTTCGCCACCCTCCTGCTGTCCGACCAGGGCGCCGAGGTGGTNAAGGTCGAGCCGGTGGTGGGACGGGACGTGACCCGCCGTGAACAGTTCGCCCGCGGCGGGATCTCGGCCTTCTACATGAACGGCAACCGGGGCAAGCGTTCGGTGAGCGTGGACCTCACCCGGCCTGAGGGTCGGCAGGTCGTGCTCGACCTGGCCGCCGGGGCCGANGTGTTCGTCCAGAACTTCCGTCCCGGGGCCTGCGACCGCCTCGGGGTGGGNTACGANGACGTCCGGGCCGTGAANCCCGACGTGGTGTACGTGTCGATCAGCGGCTTCGGTCCCGACGGGCCGGACGCCGACCGACCAGTGCTGGATCCCGTCATCCAGGGCCTGACCGGCATGGTCGCCTACCAGGTCAACCCGGAGATCCCCTTCCCCGACCTGGTCCGCAACATCGTATGCGACAAGACGACGGCCCTGACCGTCGCCCAGGCCGTGACCGCGGCGCTCCTGGCCCGGGAACGGGGCGCCGGGGGCCAGCACGTCGAGGTGCCGATGCTCGACGCCGCGCTGGCCTTCTTCTGGAACGACGGGATGGTCGACCTGACCTACCCGGGTGACGACGTCACGTTCGGCCGGACGCTGGGCGAGGTGTACCGCCTGACGCAGTGCGCCGATGGTCAGATCATCTACTTCGCCGCCTCCACCGCGCAGATCCAGGGGGTCAGCCGGGCGTGTGGCCACCCGGAGATGGCCGATGACCCCCGCTACTCGCTGGAGGGCTTCCTCGAGGACCCCCAGAACCACGCCGACTTCGGGGTCATCACGGCCGACGCCTTCGCCGCCATCACCGTGGCCGAGGCTCTGGCGGGCCTGCGGGAGGCCGACGTGCCCAGCGGCCCGATTCTGGAGAAGGTCGACGTGCTAGAGCACCCGCAGGTGGTGCACAACGGGTCGGTGGTGACGTGGGAGCACCCGGACGCCGGAATGGTGCGCAGCGCCCGGCCCGGGGCCCGGTTCTCGGGCACCCCGGTGGAGATGCGACTGTCGGCCTCCCACCAGGGCGCCGACAACGACGAGGTCCTGGCCGAGCTGGGGCGTAGCCCCGACGAGGTGGCCCGTCTCCGCGACGAGGGCGTCATCGGCTGAGACGGGTCCGGAGGGGAACCGCTCCCGGGGCTAGCGTCCGGCCATGGACGTCATCCCCGCCTCGCACCGCGACCTATTCGACCTCCCCGCCGTGTGGCACGTGGCCACCATCGGCCGTGACGGCGCACCAAACGTGAGTCCGGTGTGGGCCACCTTTGACGGTACCCACGTCCGGTTCCCCCACGCCGAGGGCCGCCAGAAGTGGCGGAACCTGTGCGCCGACGACCGGGTGGCCCTGTCGGCCGTGGACCCGTCGAACGACGAGCGGTACCTGGAGGTCCGGGGCCGGGTGGTGGCCTGGGAGAAGGACGGGGCACTCGAACTGCTGGACGCCATGGCCTCCAAGTACCGTGGTGAGGAGCAGTTTCCCCGGGAGAACGCCGCACCGCTCGACGGGCGGTGCACCGCGGTGGTCGAACCAGTGCACTGCACCTCGATGGGATGACCCGATGAAAGAACACCCGACCACGCCCTCGCCGGACCAGGAGTTCGGCCCCGTCCAGTGGTGGCTGGACGCCTTCCGCCGCTAGGTCGACTTCAGGGGGCGGACCCGCCGCTCCGGCTTCTGGTAGTTCGTGCTGATCCAGTGGGGCATCTAGGTGGTCCTCAGCCTGTTCCCCCGGCCATCGCCTCGCTGCACGTGGTGGCCAGCCTGCTCCCGGGCCTGGCCGTGGGCACCCGACGCCTCCACGACACCGCCCGTTCCGGCTGGTGGTGGGCCATCCACCTCGTCNCGGTGATCGGGCAGGNCGTCTTCCCGGTCTTCATGGCCAGCGACGGGACGAGGGGCGCCAACCGCCACGGCCCGGATCCCAAGACCGGCGAAGCCGAGCCGGTGGTCGGTGGGTTCTGTGCTTCCTGTGGCAACGCGGTGCACGCCGATGCGGCGTTCTGTGGGACCTGCGTGGCCCGGAGGGGCTGATCGTCCGAGCCGCCCGGACAGGCACTCGGGGCCGGCCCTAGACCGACAGCACGCAGTCGTCGACGTCGACGCAGGCCTCGTTGCCCTGAAGGAGCCGCAGCACGTCGCAGGAGACCACCCCGGTGGCCGTCGACCGTGGGCTGTCCCAGTACTGCACGGTGTCGTNGGCGCNGAGGGCGATCTCGGCGTGGACCCGGTCGAGGATCGTCGAGTCTCCGTCTCGGAGCGCGTACTCGACCCGGTAGGTACCGCCGCCCAGGACGGCCGGGATCCGCAGGACCACCTCCCAGCCCCCTTCGGAGGCGCCCATGATCTCGCAGGTGCCCAGCTCGTCCCGAGGCACCGGGTCTGGAGTTCCCGTCGTGGGCGCAGGAGTCGTGCTGGTGGTGGGTGCGGTGGTCGGGGCAACCGTGGTCGAGGGTTCCGTGGTCGGCGGGAGCGTGGTGTCCACCGGAGTGGGCGCGGGTGCGGTCGTCTCCCCGCCACACGCCATCCCGGCCAGAGAAGCCAGGAGGGCGGCCAGCGCCGCCAAGGTCCGTCGATGCACGAGGTCAGTCTCTCAGCGAATCCACCTCGAAGAGCGGCCCGACGGCCCTCGCTAGCGTGCCNGGATGGCCAGACGAGGGTCCTCCAGCTGCTTCCTCGGGTGGCGNATCGNGCTGCTGGCTGGCCTTGTGGGCGCCATGACCGGCCCCGGCCAGTCGATCGGGGTGTCGGCCTTCCGCTCGGCCATGGTCGAGGACCTCGGGACCACCGACACGGCCCTGTCGACGGCCTACATGCTCGGCACGCTCGCCGCCTCCACCCTCCTGCCCGGCGTGGGTCGCTGGATCGACCGGGTAGGCGCCCGTCGGGCCATGACGGTGGTAGCGCTGGCCTTCGCCGCCGTCCTGGCCCACATGTCGGCCATCACCCACGTGGCATGGCTGGCCGTGGGCTTCCTCGGAATCAGGGCCATGGGACAGGGGGCGCTCTCGCTGGTGTCCACGGTGGCCGTCACCCACTGGTTCCGTCGTCGGCGGGGCCTGGCCCTCGGCGTGAAGATGACCCTGATGGCCGCCGGGATGGCCGTGGTCCCCCTCCTGCTGTCGCTGGGGGTGCGGGAGCTGGGCTGGCGCTGGACCTGGCTGGTGGCCGCCGGTGCCGTGGTCGTGATCGTGGTCCCGGTGGCCCGCCTCGGCATCGTCGACGGTCCCGAGGACGTGGGCCAGCATCCCGACGGGGATCCCGTGGCCCCGCCGGACCACCATGTCCCCACCGATGCCGACGACGTACTCGACGGTCGGGNAATGCGCCTGCGGGTGGTGCGCTCGCCGGCCTTCCTCGTGCTGGCCGGCGTGGCCTCGGCCAACTCCGTGNTGGTGACCGGCATGGTCTTCCACCAGACCAACGTCCTCGGCGAGGTCGGATACTCCGACACCCGGGCGGCCGCCATGTTCCTGCCCCAGGCGCTGGGAGCGGTGGCCGGCGGGCTGGCCTTCGGGTGGCTCAGCGACCGTCGGTTCCGGGCGTTCATGCCCGCCGCCGTGGCCGGCCTGCTGGCCACTACGTGCCTGGTGGGCGGGACGGGTTCGTCGGGTGTCGCCGTGTTCGCCTACTCGGTCCTGGTGGGCACCTGTACCGGTGGCGGGGCGGCGGTGAACGCCACCCTGCTCCCCCACCTGTACGGCGTGCGGTCGATCGGCGCGGTGTCCGGCCTCATGCANGTGGTGTCGGTGGTCAACACTTCNTTGGGCGCCCTGGCCTTCTCGGTGGGCGCGGACATGTTCGGCGGCTACCGGTCAGCCATGGCGGCCTTCACCCTGTGGCCGGCCGCCGTCGCCGTCCTGGCAGCGTTGCGCCCACNGCGACCCCGAACGTCGGCCGCCTGATCCACCCGGCCGTGCCGGGAACCCGGGGTCAGGCTACTCAGGCGTTCGCCGCGGCGCGGGCGGCGAGCATGGCGGCGTAGTCCCCGACCGGCTGCACCTTGGCGGTACCGGCGTCCACGATGGGGAACATCCCCTGGAAGACCTGCGTGACGTCGTCCGCGTCGACCACGAAGAAGAAGTCGTGTGCAGGCGGGTCCACCCAGGCGCCGATCACCTCGTTGACGTGCTCGTTCAGCGAGTCGAGCNCCACCCCGAAGGTGGCGGCCATCCTGGCCTCGTCCTTCGCCGGGCACGTGTGCTCGTCATGGTGGTGGGTGACGTGGAAGAGCATGGCCCCGCCTGCTTTCTCGCTGTCGCCGGTGGCGATGCCCCGACCCGTGTGGNCAGGGCATCGCCATTCGATCATCCCNGGAGGGGTGTCCCGCGGATGGCCGCCGAGCAGGGGGTGCGGAGNCTGTGTGCTCAGCCGGCCATGTCTCGGNCCTGCGCCGTCCCGGCGTCGATGATCGGGAAGAACCCCTGCATGAGCNGACTTGCCTCGTTNGCTTCGACCACGGCGAAGAGGGTGTGGCTGAGGGGATCTCCCCACACGCCGATCACCTCGTCGACGTGTTCGGCCAGGTTCTCCACCAGCNCCCTCCGTGGTCAGAAGGCGAAGTACAGGAAGGGGGCGACGCCGTCGGNGCCGAGGACGTCGAGGAGGACGAAGGCCACGGCCAGGCCGGCCGCCTGCACCACCACCGGCAGTCGGGCCGCACGGTCCCACCAGGCGTCGAGGCGGCCTGCCGGCCACAACTGCGTGATGGCGCCGATCACCAGCAGCGCGACCACCCCCCGCCCTACCGAGGGCGCCGACGTCCATGACCCACCGAGGGCGGCGAACACGTCGAGGGCCCGGTCCAGGTCCACGGCCCGGAAGAAGACCCACGCCGCGCACACCACGTGGAAGACCAGTAGCCCCCGGACGAACCGTCCGAACCGTGACGCGTCCGGATCGGGGGCCAACCCGGGCACGAACCGTTCGGCCACCAAGCCGACGCCGTGGATGGCGCCCCANAGCACGAACGTCCACCCGGCGCCGTGCCACAGGCCGCCGAGGAGCATGGTGGCCAGCAGGTTCCGGGCCGTCCGGGCCCTTCCGCCCCGGTTNCCTCCGAGGCCGATGTACAGGTAGTCCCGCAGCCACGAGCTGAGGCTGATGTGCCAGCGCCGCCAGAAGTCCTGAAGGCTGAGCGCCCGGTAGGGCTGGTCGAAGTTGGCCGGGAACNGGAAGCCGAGCAGCAGGGCCAGGCCGATGGCGATGTCGCTGTAGCCGCTGAAGTCGCCGTAGATCTGCAGGGCGTAGCCGTAGACGGCCAAGAGGGTCTCGAGGCCGGTGGCCCCGCCGGGGTCGGCGAAGACGCCGTCTACCAACTGGGCGCCCAGCACGTCGGCCAGCACAACCTTCTTGAACAGGCCCCTGATGATCAGCTTCCCGGCCCGGCCCGTCTCCAGCGGCGCCCGGTCGTCGGTGGCCAGCTGGGCCAGGAAGTCCCGGGCCCGCACGATGGGCCCGGCCACCAACTGGGGGAAGAAGCCGACG
The DNA here is from genome assembly GCA_002727895.1 of Acidimicrobiaceae bacterium. Lineage (GTDB taxonomy): Bacteria > Actinomycetota > Acidimicrobiia > Acidimicrobiales > MedAcidi-G1 > UBA9410. The sequence goes on from PBUO01000016.1 coordinate 12,888, forward strand.
AACAGGGCGAAGTCGAGCAGGCTCGTCGTCGGGGCCATGACCCGCCGGTGGATGTCGATGGTGTACGACATCGTCTGGAACGTGTAGAAGCTGATCCCCACCGGGAGGATGATCCGCAGCGGCCCGGCCGACACGTCCATCCCGAGGCCACCCAGCAGGTCGACGAACTGGTCGACGAAGAANCCGGCGTACTTGAAGANGGCCAGCATCCCCAGGTTGGTGCCGAGGCTGGCCAGCANCCAGAGCCGACGCCGGCCGGNATCGTCGGAGGCGTGGATGGCTCGTCCCGCGGTGAAGTCCACGNTCGTCGAGATCCAGATCAGCGACAGGAACCGCCAGTCCCACCACCCGTAGAAGACGGCGCTGGCCACCACCATCGACGCCTTCCAGGCCGTCGGCCGCTCCAGGAGCACGGTGTGCACGGCGAGGACCAGCACCAGGAACACGGCGAAGGTGACGGTCGGGAACAGCATGGGCCCGCCGAGTCTGCCACCGGCCCGCCGGTACGATCCGTGACGCATGAGCCCCGAGCCGCGCGTGTCCCCCGAACTGCCCGGGGGCGACCTCGACCACCTCGTCGCCCAGTCGGGAATCCGGCGGGTGCACGTTCTGGCCTGGAGGGACCTCGACGATCCCGAGGCGGGTGGCTCCGAACTGCACCTCCACGAGGTGTGCCGCCGGTGGGCCAATGCCGGCCTCGACGTCCGGATCCGCACCTCGGCGGTCCCGGCCGGCGTGGACACCGTGGACCGGGACGGCTACCGGGTGTTCCGACGGGCCGGGCGCTACGGGGTCTTCCCCCGCTCCGTTCTGGCTGAGCTCCTCGGCCGCGGGCCCCGTGGTGGGGTCCGACGGGACGCCCTGGTCGAGGTCTGGAACGGCGTGCCCTTCCTGTCGCCGCTGTGGGCCCGGGGACCCCGGATGGTGGTCCAGCACCACGACCACGCCGCCATGTGGCCCCTCGTCATCTCGTCCCCCCTGCTGGCCCGGGCGGGTTCCGCACTGGAACACCGGCTGGCGCCACCCCGTTATCGGGGCACGCCCATCGTGACCCTCTCGGAGTCGTCGAAGGCCGAGCTGGTGGCCGGTCTGGGACACCGTCCCGACGACCTCCACGTGGTCCCACCTGGCATCCACGAGCAGTACCGCCCCGGCGGTCGCCGCGATGACGAGCCGCTGGTCCTGTCGGTGGGCCGGCTCACGCCCTCCAAGCGGGTCGACGTGCTGGTGCGGGCCGTGGCCGCCGCGCGGGAGGTCCAGCCGTCCCTGCGCCTGGAGGTGGTCGGCGAGGGCCCCGAAGAGGGACGGCTCCGCGCCCTGGTGGCCGACCTGGGCCTGGAGGCCGCCGTTCGCCTGCGGGGCCGGATCACCGACGAGGAGTTGGTGGACGCCTACCAGCGGGCCCGGGTGGTGGCCAGCGCCTCGATCAGCGAGGGCTGGGGCATGACCCTGACCGAAGCTGCCGCCTGTGGGACTCCCGCGGTGGCCACCGACGTGGGCGGCCACCGCGACGCCGTGGAGCACGGCCGGTCCGGCCTCCTGGCCGCCGCCGACGCGGAGCTCCCGGAACTCCTGCTGGAGGCCACCGGGTCCCGGTGGGACGCCCTGTCGGCCGGCGCCCTCGCCCATGCGGCCCGCTTCGACTGGGACCGCACGGCCACCGAGGCCTTCCGGGTNCTGGCCTCCACGGTCCGGTCGTGAGCCCCACTCCGCCCATGGGTCGAGCGGCGACCCGGGGGGCCCGCCTGCAGCTCCTGGTGATCGCCGCGGCGTCCTACGTGCCGCTGGTGCTGAACGACCCGGGCCGGGTGGTGGCCGACACCAAGGCGTACCTGTATCTGGACCCGGGACGGCTGCTGGAGCGGGCCACGTCCATGTGGCACCCGGAGGTGGGCCTGGGAACCGTGACCCACCAGAACATCGGCTTCCTGTGGCCGATCGGGCCCTTCTACTGGCTGGGCGACGTCCTGGGGGTCCCCGACTGGCTGGTCCAACGCCTCTGGATGGGCTCCATCCTGCTGGCCGCCGGCCTCGGCGTCCGGTGGCTGCTGCGCACCATGGGATGGCAGGGACCGGCCCTCCTCGTCTCGCCGCTGGCCTACCTGCTCAGCCCCTACCTCCTGAACTTCCTGTCGTGGGTGACGCCCATCCTCCTGCCGTGGGCCGCCCTGCCGTGGTTGCTCGGCCTGACCATCCGGGCCCTACGGACGCCGGGGTGGCGCCATGCCGCCCTGTTCGGGCTGGTAACCCTCACCGCGGGCGGCGTCAACGCCACGTCGCTGCTCCTGGTGGGGCTGGGACCGGCGGCGTGGCTGGTGTGGTCCGGGCTGGAGCGTTCGGTGCCGTGGCGCCGGGTGCTGGGTACCGCGGTCCGGATCGGCATGGCGGTGGTGGCCACCGGGCTCTGGTGGGTGGCCGGGCTTGCCATCCAGGCAGGCTCCGGGCTGCCGACGCTGCATCTGACCGAGAACTACCGGGTGGTATCCGACGCCGCCACGGCACCCGAACTGTTCCGAGGCCTCGGCTACTGGTACTTCTACGGACAGGGCCACCTCGGGCCGTGGATCGAGTCGGCCACCTCCTACACCCGGTGGGCCCTGCCGCTGAGCTTCGGCCTGCCGCTGCTGGGGCTCCTGGCGGCGGCGCTGGTCCGGTTCCGGTACCGGGGGCACATGCTGTGCCTGCTGGTCGTGGGCCTGCTGGTCGGCGTCGGCGCCCACCCCTACGACTCGCCGTCGGTGCTGGGCGGCCTGTTCCGGGAGCTGACCCTGACCGACGCCGGCCTGGCCCTGCGCAGCACGGCCCGGGTCCTCCCTCTCGTCGTCCTGGCCACGGCGACACTGCTGGGCGCCGGTGTGGCCGCGCTCGGACGGTGGCGGCCCCGCCTCGAGGTGCCGATGGCCGCCCTGGCCTGCCTGCTGGCCGTGGCCAACCTGTCCCCGGCCTGGACCGGGACCATGCTGAGCGGGCTGTACCAGCGCCCGAACGACGTCCCGTCCTCGTGGATCGACGCCGCCCGACACCTCGACGCCCGGGATCGGCTTCCCGTCGGCGGCGGCCACGCCACGCGGGTGCTGGTCGTGCCAGGCAGCGACTTCGCCGCCTACCGCTGGGGCCACACCGGCGACCCGATCCTCCCCGGCCTGATGGACCGGGCCCACGTGGCACGAGAGCTGATTCCCCAGGGCTCCTCGGCCTCGGCCGAGCTGCTGGTGGCCCTCGACCGGGAGGTCCAGGAGGACCGCTTCGACGCCGACGGCCTCGCCCCGCTGGCCCGCCTGCTGGGCGTGGGCGACGTCGTGGTCCGCTCCGACCTGCAGTACGAGCGGTACCGGACGCCCCGTCCGGCCGACCTATGGGCCCAGCTCGTCGACGCCCCCGGCTTCGGCCCGCCGGTTCCGTTCGGGGAGCCCGTCCCCAACGTGGCCGGGCCCGAGCGTCCCCTGGTGGACGCCCACACGCTGTCCCGGCCCGACGACCGGCCCGATCCCCCGCCGGTGGCCGTGCTCCCCGTCCTCGACCCGCAATCCATCGTCCGGGTGGCCGACCCGACCCGGCCCGTCGTGGTGGTGGGCGACGCCGCGGGGATCGTGGCCGCGGCCGGCGAGGGCCTGCTGAAGCCCGGCCGACCGGTCCTGTTCAGCGCGGAGTTAACCGGCGGGCCGGACGGCCTGACGCAGGCATTCGGCCCCGGGACCCTCGTCGTCCTGACCGACTCCAACCGGGAGCAGGGTCGCCGCTGGGGCACCATCCGGGAGACCCACGGCTACACCGAACGGGCCAGCGAGGACCACGACCCGACCAACCTGGCCGACCAGCCCCTCCGCCCTCTCCCCGACCGCCCAGGCACGCGCACCGTGGCCGCCCAGACCGGCCTGCGGGTCGAGGCCAGCGGCTACGGCAACCCGGTCACCTACACCCCCGGCGACCGCCCCTTCCACGCCGTCGACGGACGAGCGGACACGGCCTGGCGGGTCGGCGATTTCAGCGACGTCCGGGGCCAGTGGCTGGAGCTGTCCCTCGAGGAACCCCGGGCCGTCGGAGAGGTCATCGTGCAACAGGCCTCGGCCCCAGGCCAGGACCGCTGGATCACCCGCCTGGCCGTCCACGCCGACGCCGGGACCACCGTCCACGACCTAGGCGCGGCATCGCACTCGGCGCCCGGCCAGGTCCTGTCGCTGGACGGCGCCCCGACCACCATCCTTCGCCTGGAGGTCCTGGCCACGGACGTCGGATCGCGGGACCACTACGTCGGCCTGGACGCCGTCGGCTTCGCCGAGGTCACGGTGCCCGGGATCGAGGCCGACGAGACGACCCTGCTACCCACCGACCTGGCCGACGCGGCCCCGCCGGACCACGGGGCCGAGGTGGCCGTGGTGCTGTCCCGGGAACGGGTGGAGCCCCGGGACCCCGACCGCCACGATCCGGAGGTGGCCCTGGATCGGACGTTCGTTCTGCCGTGGGCTCGCACGTTCGACCTCCGAGGCGAGGTCCGGTTGTCTCCCTGGGCTCCGGACGCACTGTGGGGTGGCGGCGCTCTGGCTTCGGGAAGCCTGCGGGGCGACCTGCGTTCTCGCGCCCGATCTGCGTTCGACGGTGACCCGGCGACGGCCTGGCGCTCGCCGATCGACGGGGCCACCGGTTCGTGGCTGGAGGTCGACCTGGGGGCGCCGCAACGGCTGGACGGGCTCCACCTGGTGTCCCGGGCCGACGGCCTGCACTCGGCGCCCCTGCGCATGCGCGTCGTGGCCGACGGCCGGGAGGTCGGCGTGGTCGAGGCGCCGGGCACGCTGCGGACCACCGCCGGGACCAGCCGGATCGACCTGGATCTGGGCACGGAGTCCGTCACGGCCCGGGTCCTTCGTCTCGAGTTCCCCGAGGTCCGGGAGCGCCTGGTCCTGGGGTGGAGCACCGGTGTCCCCGAGGTGATGCCCCTCGGCGTCGTGGCCATCGACACGGACCGTGGCCTCCCTCGGGCGACGTTCGAGTCGGGAACGTCGGGCCAGGGGGCCGCCTGCCGAGACGACCTGCTGTGGCTCGACGGCACGCCCGTCCCCGTGCGGGTCGTCGGCCAGCCTGCAGATGCCGTGGCACGCGAGGCGTTGGCCGTGGAACCCTGCAGCGGCCCCCTCACCCTCGACGCCGGCGTGCACCGGATCCGGACCGCACCGGGTCGCGACACGGGGATCGACCTGGATCGCCTCGTCCTGGCACCCGCCGCCTCCTCCTCGGGCGTCGATCCCCGACCCCTGCCGTCCGTGACCGTGACCGAGTCGGGACGGACCGACATGGCCGTCGAGGTCGGCGCCGGCGACCATCCGGTGTGGCTGGTGCTGGGCCAGAGCCACAACGACGGCTGGCGGCTGGCCGGCCCGGACGGTACGGACCTAGGCACGCCGTCCCTGGTCGACGGGTTCGCCAATGGCTGGTTGGTGGAGCCCTCGCCGGACGGTCCGACCACGTTCTCGCTGGAGTGGGAGCCCCAACGCATGGTCCGGAAGGCCCTTCTGGCCTCGTTGCTGGCCGCTCTGGCCTGCCTAGTGGCCACCGTCCGGGGCCGACGGTGGTCCGGGCCGGACGGTGACGGGGAGATGGCCTCTGAGGAACCCGTGGCGGTGGATCCCCGACACCGTCGCCGACTGGTGGGAGCGCGCTCCGGTCTGGTCCTGGCCGGGCTGGCCACCGGCTTCGCCGCGGTCAACCTGCCCGAGTGGCGACCCGGCGCACTGGCCGTGGGCCTGATGGCCGGCCTGTCCGTCACGGGACGACTCCCGCACCGGTCGACGACCGTGGCCGGCCTGGTGGCCATGGGCAGCGCCGCGGTGCTGATCGCCGTGGAGCAGGTGCGACACCGCCATCCACGGGACTTCGTGTGGCCCCAGTTCTTCGACCACCTGCACGTCCTCGGCGTCCTGGCCGTGGTCCTGCTGGCCGCAGCGGCCCTCGAGGACCTGGTGGAACGACGCGACCGCTCCGGCTGAGGCCCCCAGTTCAGCCGAGGGGCGTGTTGGCCCCCGTCCACAGCCAGGTAACCACCGAGGCCCCCACGGCCACCACCGGCACGGCCGACACGAGCGCCACCGCCCAGCGTCGCTCGAGGTGTCCGGCGACGGCGGCGACCAGCCGGGGTGCCCACGCCATGGCGGCTAGGACGGCCAGGGGCGACGAGTAGCGGGCCATCTGCAGGCCGATGTGGGCGTAGTCGGCCCGGTCGGTGAAGTACACGTAGGCCGCGGCGTAGATGGCCACCAGTAGCAGGGCCACGCCCCCGCCCATGAGGGCTCGGGTGGCCCCCCGGAGGCGCTTCAGGTCGTCGCCATCGAGGCGGGCCACGGCGACCAGCGTCGCCACCACGAGCAGCCACGGGACCACAGCCGGCAGGTCGGCCTCCCAGAACCCCAACTGTCGATACCAGCCCTGGACGTAGTGGCGGTACTCGGTGATCCACGTGTCGACCGTGGCCCAGACGAAGCCCGGGAGGTCGCCCAGCAGGCGGTCCCGCTGGACGCCGGGCTGGTAGTCGATCTGCTGGATCATCGTGGTGGTGGCCGCCTGGTAGTTCTCCGACGACCGGGCCAGCGAGGTGGCCAGCCCGACGACCAGCGCACCCGCGCCCACCACCGCCGCCCGGAGCCGAGCCGCCCGTCCCTCCGATGTAGGCCGTGCCAGAACCCACGACAGCGGGAACAGCGCGAGGACCAGGAAGTACGGCGGCTTGGCCAGGGCCAGCAGTGCGGTGGTGGCCACCAGGGTCCCCCAGCCCAGTTCCTCGTCGGCCTCCACCCGGGTCCACGCGGACACGGTCACGAGGACGGCGGCGATGGTCAGGCCGTCGGGTGACACCGAGGAGGCCAGGGCCAGGTTCAGCGGGACGAGGGCGGCGCCAGCCAGGGTCCACCGGAACGACGCCGCGGACCGGACCGCCCACCACGCCAGGGCCAGGTAGCAGGCCAGAGAGGCCAGTCGCCCGGCCCACAGGACGACCAGGCCGGGGGCATCCGCGGCGACCGGCACCACCGCACCCGCGGCGGCCGGCAGGTAGCCGAGCGGCGTGGACGCCGTGGTCGGTCGGGTGTCCACGAAGACCGTGCGACCGTCGGGGCGGTGGTCGAGGAGTGCCCGGACCGAGGTCGGGGTCCATGGGGCCCGTCCCTCCCGGTGGTCGAGGATGATCTGGCCGGTGGCCTCCCGGTGGGCGGCCGGGATGACCGAGCCGATGCCGTCCGGGTGCTCCCCAGGCTCGAGGTTCCCCTGGGCCATGTCGACGACCCGGGCGAAGTGCGTGAACTCGTCGTAGGCGGTCCAGGCCGGCGACAGCAGCGCCATGAGCAGGCCGAGGGGCACCCCGACCAGCAGGAGGAGTCGCTGGGCCGTCACCGATCCCAGCGTAGGAGGCGGCTACCTTGCGGCCGTGCCCGGTCCCGACGTCCTCCTCGTCCACGGCTTCGGTACGTCGTTCGAGGCCACCTGGCGGCACAACGGCTGGGTCGACCTGCTGGCCGACGCCGGACGGCGGGTGATCGGCGTGGACCTCCTTGGCCACGGATCGGCGCCCAAGCCGACCGACCCCGAGGCCTACCGGGACCTGGAGGACCGCATCCTCGACGAGCTACCCGACGAGCCGGTCGACGCCGTCGGCTTCTCGGCCGGGGCCATGGCGCTGCTGTGGCTGGCCGCCCACCACCCGCAGCGCTTCCACCGGATCGTGGTTGCCGGGGTGGGCGCCAACGTGGTCCCCGAGTCAGCCGGGGGCACGGCCGACCGGTCCGGCGACCGGGCCGGACGGATCGCCGAGGCCGTGCGCACCGGCGTGGCCGACGACCCTGAGCTCCGCTACTTCGCCGACCTTCCGGAGGCAGGCAAGCCGGGCGCGGGCAGCCCCGAACGGGAGGCGCTGGCCGCCTTCATGACCCGGCCCGACCGTCGGCGCCTCACCCCCGGGGTCCTGGCCGGCGTAACGGTCCCGGTGCTGGTGGCCCTCGGCGATCGGGACTTCGCCGGTCCGGCGGCACCCCTCGTGGACCTCCTGCCCGAAGCGACGTTCCGGGAACTCCGCGGCGTCGACCACTTCGCCACGCCGAAGGACTTCGGCTTCCTCGACGCCGCCCTCGACTTCCTCGACGCCCAGGCACATTGACCCGGATCGGTCATGGGTCGATATGGGCCCGACAACCTGCCGTCGGGAGGCCTCAGGCCGTTCTGGACGGGACTCCGTAGCGGCCCACGAGGGCATCGCGCACGGCCCGGAGGCGCGCCCGCCCCGTGTGGTACGGGCCCCGGACCTCTGGCTTCCACCAGCCCACCACGTGCTCGGCGGCCACCACCCCGATCCGGAACGCCATGTTGGCGAAGCCGAAGTGGGTCCGCAGGAGCAGCAGCGTGTTTCGCACCATCAGGTGGTCGATGACCGCCGCCTCGGTGTTGCTCTCCGGGTTGTGGACCAGCGCCCCCCGCACCAGGCCCACTTCCCAGCCGGCGGCACGGGCCCGGAGGCCCAGGTCGGCCTCCTCGCAGTAGGCGAAGTACCGCTCGTCGAAGGTACCCACGGCCTCCAGGCAGGCCCGGCGGGCCGCCATGAGGGTCCCGTGCGGGTAGTCGCAGGCCTCCCAGCGGACGGCCGTCCCGTCGGCCCCTCCTTCATCAAGGGGCGGAGCGGGTTCGCCGATGGGGCCGAGCCACGGTTGGATCCTCGGAACCTCGCCGTCGCCCACGTCGGCCGAGGCGAGGCCGGCGTCCGGTCGGGCCAGGAACTCCCGGAGCAGCGACGCCGCGGTCCCCTCGGCGGGACGGGAGTCGTGGGGCGCCACCAGGCACACTTCCCCGCCGGGATCGCCGTCCGCGCCCTCCAACCAGCGCCGGAGGCCCACGTTCGCTCCGGGTCCGAACCCCAGGTTGGAACCCGCCTCCAGGACCTCGACCCGGTCGGCGGCAGGAAGCCCGTCCCGGAGCGCCTCGACTTCCTGAGGGTCCGAGCCGTTGTCGACGATGGTGATCGTCATAGTCAGGCCAGCTGCATCGGCCTGGTCTAGGAACCGTCGCGCGGTGGCGGCGCAGGTCGTCCCCCGGTTTCGATGCACCAGGACCAGATGCGGACTTCTCGTCACGAGGGACCCTTCTGCGGCAGCGGGCCTCAGCGCAGGGGTGCTGCGGTTGGCGGGATGGGCGCCGGAAGCTGGGTGGCTCCCGACAGGGCCCGGTCCACGGCCGCCGCGCAGCTCCGTCCCTCGGCGATGGCCCACACGATCAGCGACTGGCCCCGGCCCATGTCGCCGCAGACGTAGACCCCGTCGACGGTGGACCGGTAGTCGTCGTCCCGGACCACGTTGCCCCGGGCGTCCAACTCCACCCCCAGGCCGTCCAGGAGCTCGTTGCGCTCCGGGCCGGTGAAGCCCATGGCCAGGAACACCAGGTCGGCCGGGAAGACCTCCTCGGAGCCCTCCACCGGCTCGAAGGACATCCGGCCGTCGGCGAACGACTGCTCCACCCGGTGGGTGCGCAGGCCGGTCAGGTTGCCGTCCTCGTCTGCGAGGAACTCCGAGGTGTTGATGGCGTACTCGCGGGTGCCGCCCTCCTCGTGGGCCGACGACACCCGGTACACCACCGGCCAGGTGGGCCATGGGTTGGCGTCCGGACGCTCGTCCGGCGGGCGGGGCATGATCTCGAACTGGTGGACCGACCGGGCGCCCTGGCGCAACGAGGTCCCGAGGCAGTCGGCCCCGGTGTCGCCGCCGCCGATGATCACCACCTCCTTCCCCTCGGCGCTGATGGGCGCCGCGTCGAGGTCGCCCTCCTGGACCCGGTTGGCGCCCGGCAGGTACTCCATGGCCTGGTGGACGCCGACGGCCTCGCGCCCGGGGATGGGCAGGTCGCGCCACTGGGTGGCGCCGCCGGCCAGGACCACCGCGTCGAAGTCGGCCCGGAGGTCGTCCACCGAGATGTCGACGCCCACGTTCGTGTTGGTCCGGAACTCGGTGCCCTCGGCCTCCATCTGGGCCAGCCGACGGTCCAGGTGGCGCTTCTCCATCTTGAACTCGGGGATGCCGTAGCGCAGCAGGCCACCGATCCGGTCGGCCCGCTCGAAGACGACCACGGCATGGCCGGCCCGGGTGAGCTGTTGGGCGGCGGCGAGGCCGGCCGGTCCGGAGCCGACCACGGCCACCCGACGGCCGGTGTTCTCGGCGGGGACGAGCGGGGTGATCCATCCCTCGTCCCAGGCACGGTCCACGATCGAGACCTCGACCTGCTTGATGGTCACCGGCGGCTCGTTGATTCCCAGCACGCAGGCCGTCTCGCAGGGAGCGGGACAGAGCCGCCCGGTGAACTCGGGGAAGTTGTTGGTGGCGTGGAGCCGGTCGATGGCGTCGCGCCAGTGGCCCCGGTAGGTCAGGTCGTTCCAGTCCGGGATGAGGTTGCCCAGCGGACAGCCGTTGTTACAGAACGGGATGCCGCAGTCCATGCAGCGGCTGGCCTGGTCGCGAAGCGACTCCTCCGGGAACGGCTCGTAGACCTCCTTCCAGTCGCGCAGGCGGACAGGGACCGAGCGCCGGTCCGGGGTGTGGCGGTCGAGCTTCAGGAAGCCGCGTGGATCGCCCATGGTGCTGTCCTCCCTCTCCGGCCTCGGCCTAGACCCGCGTCGAGGCCATGATCGCCTCGGTCTCGTCGCCACCGGACGCCCGGGCGGCCGCTGCGGCCTCGAGCACCCGCTTGTAGTCGGTGGGCATGACCTTCACGATGTGGGCGGCCTCGACCTCCCACGCGGCCAGGAGCCTTTCTGCCACCGTGGAACCGGTCTCGGCGTGGTGGCGGACCAGGAGGTCCCGCAGCCACGTCCGGTCGTCGTCGTCCGGCGCCTCGACGAGGACCATCTCCCGGTTGACCCGGGCCGGAAACCCGCCGGTCGGGTCGTGGACGAAGGCGATGCCGCCCGACATCCCGGCGGCGAAGTTGCGGCCCGTCGGGCCGAGGATGACGGCCCGCCCGCCGGTCATGTACTCGCACCCGTGGTCGCCGATGCCCTCCACGACGGCGGTGGCGCCCGAGTTGCGGACGCAGAACCGCTCCCCCACCCGGCCCCGGATGAAGGCCTCGCCGGAGGTGGCCCCGTACAGCAGCACGTTGCCGGCGATGATCTGCTCCTCGGCCACGAACGGGGCGTCGGCCGGCGGGCGGATGGTGATCCGACCACCCGACAGGCCCTTGCCCACGTAGTCGTTGGCGTCGCCGACCAGGCGCAGGGTGATGCCCCGGGGCACGAACGTGCCGAAGCTGTTGCCGGCCGAGCCGTGCAGGTCGATGGAGATCGTGTCGTCGGGCAGGCCACTGCCGCCGTAGCGCTTCGTCAGCTCGTAGCCGAGCATCGTGCCCACCGAGCGGTCGACGTTGCCCACAGCGGTGGCGATGCGCACCGGCCGGCCGTCGGACAGCGCCGGGTCGGACTCGGCGATCAGGGTGCGGTCCAGGATGGCCTCCAGCCCGTGGTCCTGGCCGCCGGTGTTGCGTCGGTCGGCTTCGCCCACGTCGGGCACGTGGAGGATGGGCGCCAGGTCCAGGCCCGACGCCTTCCAGTGGTCCACGGCCTCGCGGACGTCGAGGTACTCGGCCCGGCCGATGGCCTCGTCGAGGGTGCGGAAGCCGAGGGCGGCCAGCAGCTCGCGGACCTCCTCGGCGATGTACTCGAAGAAGTTGACGACGAACTCGGGGCGCCCGGTGAACTTCTTGCGTAGCTCCGGGTTCTGGGTGGCCACCCCCACCGGACAGGTGTCGAGGTGGCAGACCCGCATCATCACGCAGCCCGAAACGACCAGGGGGGCGGTGGCGAAGCCGAACTCGTCGCCGCCGAGGAGCGCGGCGATCACCACGTCGCGACCGGTCTTCAGCTGGCCGTCGACCTGGACCACGATGCGGTCCCGCAGGTCGTTGAGCAGGAGGGTCTGCTGGGTCTCGGCCAGGCCGAGCTCCCACGGGGCACCGGCGTGCTTGATGGAGGTCAGCGGCGAGGCGCCGGTCCCTCCGTCATGGCCGGAGATGAGGACCACGTCGGCATGGGCCTTGGACACGCCGGCGGCCACGGTGCCCACGCCCACCTCGGCGACCAGCTTCACGTGGACCCGGCTCTCCGGGTTGGCGTTCTTCAGGTCGTAGATGAGCTGGGCGAGGTCCTCGATGGAGTAGATGTCGTGGTGGGGCGGCGGCGAGATGAGGCCCACGCCGGGGGTGGAGTGCCGGGTGCGGGCAATCCACGGGTACACCTTGTGGCCCGGAAGCTGGCCGCCCTCGCCCGGCTTGGCGCCCTGGGCCATCTTGATCTGCAGGTCGTCGCTGTTGACCAGGTACTCGCTGGTCACCCCGAACCGGCCCGAGGCCACCTGCTTGATGGCCGAGCGGCGCAGGTCGCCGTTGGGCTCGGGGGTGAAGCGGTCCGGGTCCTCGCCGCCCTCGCCGGTGTTGGACTTGCCGCCGATCCGGTTCATGGCGATGGCCAGCGTCTCGTGGGCCTCGGCGCTGATCGAGCCGTAGGACATGGCGCCGGTGGAGAACCGCTTCACGATCTCCGAGACGGGCTCCACCTCGTCGAGGGGCACCGACGGACGGAGGTCGTCCCGGAACCGGAACAGGCCCCGCAGGGTGGCCAGGCGTTCCGACTGGTCGTCGACCAGCGTCGTGTACTCCTTGAAGACGTCGTAGCGACCCTCGCGGGTGGCGTGCTGCAGCTTGTAGACGGTCTCCGGGTTGAACAGGTGGTACTCGCCCTCCCGGCGCCACTGGTACTCGCCGCCCACCTCGAGGGTGCGGTGGGCCCGCTCCTCCGGGTTGGAAGGGAAGGCCAGGGCGTGGCGGGACGCCACCTCGGCGGCCAGGACGTCGAGGCCCACCCCGCCGAGCCGGCTGACCGTTCCGGTGAAGCAGTCGTCGACGACGTCGGCACCGAGGCCGATGGCCTCGAAGATCTGGGCGCCGGTGTACGAGGCCACGGTCGAGATGCCCATCTTGGACATGACCTTCAGCAGGCCCTGGTCGCAGGCCTTGATCACGTTGGCCCGGGCCTTCTTCGGGGTCATGTCCGGCGAGAGCCCGTGGAGGCCATCGGCGACCATGGCGTCGACCGAAGCGAAGGCCAGGTAGGGGCACACGGCCGAGGCGCCGTAGCCCAGCAGCAGGGCCACGTGGTGCACCTCGCGGCAGTCGCCGGACTCGACCAGCAGGCCGACCCGGGTCCGGCTCTTCTCGCGGATCAGGTGGTGGTGGACGGCGCCGGTGGCCAGCAGCGACGGGACGGGGGCCAGGGTGGCCGTGGTCCCCCGGTCGGACAGCACCAGCAGGGTCACCCCGTCGGCGATGGCCTTCGAGGCCTCGGAGCGGAGGCGGTCCAGCGCCTCGGCCAGGCCGTCGGCGCCCCGGGCCACCTCGTAGCGGCCGTCCAGCACCCGGGCCGTGAACCCGTCGGGTCCGTCGGCGTCACCGATCCCGACCAGGGCCGCCATCTGGTCCTCGGTCAGGACGGGGTGGGGCAGGTGGACCTGGCGGCAGCTCTCGGCCGTCGGCTCCAGCAGGTTCCCCTCGGCGCCCACGGTGGTGCACACCGCGGTGACCAGCTCCTCGCGGATGGCGTCCAACGGCGGGTTGGTGACCTGGGCGAACAGCTGTTGGAAGTAGTCGTACAGGGTCCGGGACCGGTCCGAGAGGACGGCCACCGGCGTGTCGGTGCCCATCGAGCCGATGGGACCCTTGGCGTCGCGGGCCATGGGGGCCAACAGGAGCTTCAGGGCCTCGTGGGTGTAGCCGTGGGCCTGCTGGTGCTGGGTGAGGGTGCCCTCGTCGGCATGCGTCCGTTCCCGCGACGGGAGGTCGTCGAGGTGGACGAGGTTGCGGTCCAGCCACTCGCGGTACGGCCGGGCCGTTTCCAGGCCGGCCTTGACCTCGTCATCGCGGATGATGCGGCCCTGGGTGGTATCGATGAGGAACATTCGGCCGGGCTGCAGCCGTCCCTTCTCCACCACCTGGTCGGTGGCCACATCTACCACGCCTACCTCGCTGGCCATGACGACGAGACCGTCGGCGGTCACCCAGTAGCGGCTGGGACGTAGGCCGTTGCGGTCCAGCACGGCGCCGATGACGGTGCCGTCGGTGAAGGCAATGGAGGCCGGACCGTCCCACGGCTCCATGAGCGAGGCGTGGTATTGATAGAAGGCCTTCCGATCATCGGTCATCTCAGCGTGGTTCTCCCACGGCTCCGGGATCATCATCAGAACAGCCTCGGGCAGCGGGTACCCACCCAAGGTGAGCAGCTCGAGGGCCTCGTCGAAGCCGGCGCTGTCGCTGGCCCCCGGGGTGCAGATCGGGAACAGTCGCTCCAGGTCGCCCGGCAGGGCGTCGGTGGCCAGCAGGGCCTCCCGGGCCCGCATCCAGTTGCGGTTGCCCTGCACGGTATTGATCTCGCCGTTGTGGGCCACAAACCGGTACGGGTGGGCTAGCGGCCACGACGGGAAGGTGTTGGTGGAGAACCGGGAGTGCACGAGGGCCAGGGCGCTCTCCACCCGCTCGTCCGTGAGGTCGCCGAAGAACTCCGACAGTTGGGTGGTGGTGAGCATTCCCTTGTAGACGATGGTCCGGGCCGACAGCGACGGGAAGTAGACGCGGTGTACCCCGACGTCAGGGTCTCCATCGCTTCCGGCGACCGCGATCTCGTGCTCGGTGCGCTTGCGAAGCACGTAGGCCAGCCGGTCCAGATCGATGCCGGTGGGTCGGAGCCCGTCGGCGTTGGCCGGTCCGGCCAAGAAGACCTGGCGGAAAGTGGGCTCGGCGGCCCGGGCTGCGTTGCCGATCATCGAGTCGTCGACTGGGAGGTCCCGCCAGGCCAGAACCTCGAGGCCCTCCTCGTCGGCGATACGCTCCACCTCGGCGGCGGCTCGGTCGGCCGCCTCGGTCCCTCCGCTGGCCAGCTCGCCGGGGAGGAAGGCGATGCCGGTGGCGTAGGCGCCCGGCGCCGGGAGATCGATCCCCTGTTCGGCAGCCAGGACGTCGCGGTAGAAGCCGTCCGGGACCTGGATCAGGAGGCCGGCGCCGTCACCGGTATTGACCTCGGCGCCGAGGGCGCCACGGTGCTGCATCTTGCACAGGGCCCCGATGCCCAACTGCACGATGTGGTGGCTGGCCTCGCCACGGAGGTGGCAGACGAAGTTGACGCCGCAGGCGTCGTGCTCAAACCGGGGGTCGTACAGGCCCTGCGGGACGGGCAGGTCCCGGTTCAGGGCCGGCTTGGCGGGGCTCGTGCTGTCGACGGTCATGGTCCTCGAGGTCGTCTCCTGGATGGGGATGGCGGCGGCCATCCGCGGAGATCGCCCGGAACGTCGTCGGTCGCAAGCGATGGTCGTGGTGTCCACGCCGGATGTTCCGGCGGAGGTCTCCCACGACCCGTGGACCGACCAGAATAGCGGGATGGCTGGATCGCCCCAAGATCGGAGCAGCGCTCAGCGCAGCGGGGACATCGACAGGAACGGCAGCGGTAGGGAGACGGCCCGGGACCTCTGCGCCTACGTCGACGCCTCGCCGAGCCCATACCACGCGGTGGCCGAGACGGCCCGCCGACTGATCAGTGCCGGCTTCACCGAGGTTGACCTGGATGCGCCGGTCCCCCCGCCGGGACGACACTTCCTCCGGTCGGGCGGCGCGTTGATCGCCTGGGTCGACGACGAACAGCCGGCAAACGTCCCCCTGCGGATCGTGGGCGCCCACACCGACAGCCCGAACCTACGAGTCAAGCCCCGTCCTGACCGAGGTGATCACGGGTTCCAGCGGGTCGGTGTCGAGGTCTACGGCGGCGTGCTCCTGAACTCCTGGCTGGACCGCGAACTCGGGCTCTCGGGTCGGGTCGTGGTCCGCGACGGCGGGGCGTTGGCCGGCCGAACGGTACTGGTGCGGGATGACCGGCCGCTGGCGCGAATCCCCCAGTTGGCCGTCCACCTGGACCCGGGCGTGAACGAGAAGGGTCTGGTCCTCGACCCCCAGGACGACCTGGCGCCCGTGACGGGCCTCGGCGATCAGGATTCCGGTGCATTCCAGCGCAGCATGGCCACACTCGCCGGGGTGGACGTCGACGACGTGCTGGCCTGGGACATCATGTTCCACGACGTGGCGCCCTCCTGTCTGACCGGTCCCGACGAAGAGTTCGTGAGCGCTCCCCGTCTCGACGACCTCCTGTCCTGCCACGCCGGCACGGAGGCCCTGATCGAGGCCGCCGAGGGCAAGGGTCCCTGCCTCCCAGTCCTCGCCCTGTTCGACCATGAGGAGGTGGGCAGCGAGACGGCCACTGGTGCCGCCGGCCCCCTTCTCCACCGCACGCTGCGCCGCCACCTCGGCCTGTCGGACCGCCCCCTGGAGGGCTCGCTGGTGCTGTCGGTGGATGGCGCCCACGGCACGCATCCGAGCCGGGGGCATCGCCACGATCCCGAACATCCGGTCCGCCTCAACGGAGGCCCCGTCCTAAAGGCCAACGCCAGGGCCCGCTACGCCACTGACGCGCCGGGGGTGGCCCTGGTCCGCCTGGCCGCCGAGCGGGCTGGGGTTCCCCTCCAAACCTTCGTGTCGCGCAACGACATGCCGTGCGGCTCGACGATCGGGCCGATCACCGCGGCCCGGACCGGGCTGCGCACGGTCGACCTGGGCGTGGCCCAGCTGGCCATGCACAGCGCCCGGGAGTTCTGCGGCAGCCGGGACCCCGCGGCCCTCCACGGACTCCTATCGGAGTTGCTGAGTTCCTGAGACGGGTTCCCGTTCCCAGCGGAAGCGGGCTCGGGACTACGGTCGTGTCAGTCCGAGCGAGTCAACCGGACCCGTCCAACCGTTCGCGAACGGCTCCGATGGCATGCCCCGAGGCCGTCCGGACCCGGCGGTACGGAGCCACCAGCATCAGTAGCATCGGGAAGATCTCCAGGCGCCCGATGAGCATCAGGAGCGACAGCACGACGCGAGCCGGGGTAGGGACGGCGTCGGCGTAGGAAGCCGTCGGACCGGCCTCGCCCAGCGCAGGACCCATGTTGCCTAGCGCGCTGATGACTCCACTGAAGGCTGTGACAAGATCCGCGCCCAGGGCAGCCACGACGACGGTGCCCGTCACCACCAGTAGTCCGTATACCACCATGAAGCCGGCCACCCGCTCCACGATCGACTCCGGAAGGATGGTCGGCCCGAGGCGGACCGGCAGCAGAGCACGCGGCTTCCGCAGTCCCCGCAGGGTCCGATAGGCGTGGGCCATGCCGACTCGCAGGCGCATCACCTTCACGCCACCCGAGGTCGACCCGGTGCATCCCCCGAACACCAGAAGCAGGAGCAGGACCATCTGGGGTCCCGAGGCCCATGCGGTGAAGTCTCCCGGACTCCCGGTTCCGGTGGCGTTACCGAACCCCGTACTGGTGCCGAGTGCTACCACGTTGAAGGCGGCCGACCGCACGGCCCGTCCGATCCCCATGCCGTCGTCAACCAAGAGGACGGTAATCAACGTCGCCGAGATGCCCAGCACGACGACGTAGGCCCGGAACTCACGGTCGCGCCAGTACCCAAACCTCCGTTCCCGGAGTGCTGCGCTGTGCAGGGCGAAGCTGGCCCCACCCAGCAGCATGGCCACCAACAGGACGCCCTCGATGGTGGCGCTGTCCCAATGCCCGACCGAGGCATCCCGAGGAGAAAAGCCACCGGTGGCCGCTGCGCTCATAGCGTGCGCGACGGCGTCGAACGGGCCCATGCCGGCCACCAGCAGCCCCGCGGCGACCATCGCAGTCAGGGTCAAGTAGACCAGCCAGAACCAGGCCGCCGTGGTCTTGATGCGGGGTGCCAGACGATCGATCCCCATGCCCGGGGCCTCGGCGTCGATCAGGCCCAGACCGCTGGACCGCAACGCGGGCAGGACCATCACCACTAGGACCACGATGCCCATGCCCCCCGCCCACTGCGTGAGTTGGCGGTAAAGGAGCACGCCAGTGCCCTGGGCCTCGATGGGGTTGTGAGCACCGAAGACCGTCGAGCCACTGGCCGTGTACCCCGACACCGACTCGAACAGGGCGTCGGCCAGCACGACGGCCCACGGGCGCCCGTCCACGGCGAACGTGCCGGCCAGCAGGTACGGCAGGGCACCGATGACCGAGGCGACGAGCCAGGTGGTCCCCACCGCGGTGAACACCGCCGTGTGGTCGAGGGCTCCGGGGCGGGTCGGCCACCAGAGGACAAGGGCCACCGCCGCGGTGATGCACGCGGCCAAGAGCACCGCCGGGCCTTCGTCGCCGGCGCCCAGTTCGACCAGGCCGGACACCAGCATCCCCCCGGCCACGAACAGGAGTGCCAGGCCTGACACGTGCCGGGTGGTCCCGGCCCAGACGCCCCGTCCGGCCACGCCCCGATCGGGCAGGGGGATAGCCGGGATCCGACGACGGACGGCACGCCAGCGCTCCATCCCGGTGAGTCTCCGGCGACGAACCCGGGTCGGTCTGCGCGCCGTCATGACCGGTTCACCTTCCCACGGGCACGTCGCCAGCCGCCCAGCGACCGCCAGCGACGGCGAATCCTGACCCGGTCGCGGGCCACAGAGACGCCGGCCCCCACCGCCACGAAGGCCGGGTAAACCGAAAGGCGGCCGATGACCATGGCGGGCAGCAAGGCCAGGCGCACGCCGTCCGGCCACGACGCCGGGTCCACCACCACCCCGTCGACAGTCCGGACAGGACCGGCTGTGGAGATGGCGTGCACTGCCGCCCCGAGGGCCGTGACCAGGTCCAGGCCACCGAGGGCCACGACCAGCGCCGTTCCGAACAGGACGCTGACGAACAGGAACTGGGTGACCACCACCTTCGAGAGTGTGTCCTCGTCGGCCACCCGACCTCCTAGACGGACGAGGGTCAGGCTGCGGGGGTGCATCTGGCGGAGCATCTCCCGGACGGCCGCTTGGGCCAGGATCCGGTGCCGCAGGATCTGGAAGCCGCCCCCGGCCGACCCGACCATGGGGCCGATGGATGCCAGGCCGAGGACGAGGATGGGCGCGGCGGGGGCCCACGTCCCCCCAGGTGCCGATGGGAAGCCGGTGGTGGTCAGGGCCGCGGTGACCGTGAAGGCGGCGCCCCGCAGACCGTCAGGCCCGCCCCCATCCGACCAGAGCAGCAACAGCAGGGTGCCGACGACCACGAGGCCCACGTAGATCTGGAGCTCGTCAGACCGCCACAGGTTGCGGGCCCGGCCGTGGACGAGTCGCCACAGCACGACGAGCGACGTGCCGGCGGCCAGCATCCCGCCGACCGCCACCCACTGGAGCGCAGCGGTGTCGAGCGGGGCGCCCACGGCCCGTCCACCGGTCGACGCCGTGGCCATGCCCAGCAGCAAGGCGTCGAACGGTTCGGCCCCGGCCACTGCATACGCAACCCAGGTCAGGGCGCTGACAGATCCGTGGATGGCAGTGATGTTGCGGACCGCCGTCGCCTGATCCGGGGTCATGGGTCGCCGGCCACCTCGCCGGGAACGGTCGGCAAACTCCCGGCCGGCGCCGAAGAAGGGGAGGACAGCCACACCGATCATCAGGGCGCCGAGGCCTCCGAGCCACTGGGCGCCGGCCAGCAGGAAGCGACCCGCGTGATCGTCGAGCGCCGGCTGGAGCACGCCGAGGGCGGTGGTGGTACCCACCGCCGTGGCGTCGGCCAGCGCGTCAACTATGCCCGAGGTGGTAGCCGGCGCAAGACCGGTGGCCAGTAACAGGCCAGCCACCCCGAGCAGGAACCCGACCAGGCTGGCCACAGTGGCCACCAGGACGTTGGCGTCTCGGATGCGCTCCGCCGGGGGTGTCGCGGCCCGCAGCAGCACCGCTCCGACCCCCAGAAGTCCGCCTACCACCAACAGGACCACCGTGTCGTCGCCGTCGCCCACCAGGTCGACCAGGCCGGCCACCGTGGCCAGGAGCCCGGTCGCCCCCAGGGCCACCACGACGGCTGCGGAGCCGGTCGAGCTCCACGACGACCAGCGCCGTCCCGTTGAGCGGCTCCCGCTCGGAAACCAGCGAGCCACGGGGTCCCAGGTCCCGGCGGGCTACTCGAAAAGCTCGGACAGGCGCTCGGCCTGGCCGGGCCGGACCACGGCGATCACGTGGTCCCGTGGTCGCAGGGTGCTGCGCCCCCGGGCGATCTGCGCCTTCCCGTCACGCACGATGGCGCCGATCAGGACGTCCTCGTGGAGCCCGAGCTCCGAGATGGCCTTTCCGTCGCACGAGCAGCCGGGACTCACCGCGAACTCCACGACCTCGGCGTCGCCGTGCAGGGAGGTGGCCACCGCGGCCACGGTGTCGCCCTCGCCGCGGACGAAACGCAGCACGCTGTTGGCCATCGCCGTGCGCGGGCTGATGGTGGCGTCCACCTCGTGGGCCTCCAGTAGGTCCAAGAGTTGGAGGCGGTGGACTACGGCGATGGTCTCCGGACCGTCGTCGCCGCGGTTGCGTCGACCGGCGGCCTTGGCGTACAGGCAAGCCAAGACGTTCGCATCGTCCTGGCCCGTGAGCGCTACGACCACGCCACGGGGCTTGGCCACGCCGGCGTCGTCCAACAGCGAGGCGTCGGTGATGTCGCCGGGATACACCAGAACACCCAGGCGCTCCACCAGCTGAGTGGCCCGATCACGCCGCTTCTCGATGATGGCCACGTCGATCCCCCGCTCCATGAGCGAGCCGGCCAGCATCTCGGCCGTCCGTCCGCCGCCCAGCAGGAGGGCGTGGTCCGGCACCTCCCGGGCCAGGCCCAGGTCTCGGGTGACCGACTCCAGAGCCCGCTTCTTGCAGATCACCGTCAGCAAGTCTCCCTCGCGCAGCGTCCAGTCTCCACGAGGGATGACCGTCCGCTCCTCGTCGTCATCGCCGTCCCGACGGGTGATGGACCCCACGATGAAGTCCCATTCCGGTCCGAGGCGCTCGCCGAGGCGCCGGAGCGACTCGCCGACCAGAGGGGCGTGGCCGGGCAGTCGGGCGCTGAGCACCACCCCCTCCCCATCCGCCATCTCATCGAGCTCCAGTGCACCGGGAAGAGCCACGAGGCGCAGGACGGCCTCGGCCACCTCCTCATCCGGGTCGATGACCAGATGGTCGTCGGCGCCTGCGAACAGTGCCGACGACTGGGCCCGACGCAGCGTGCGGGACTCGACCCGAACCACGGTCTTGGCCACTCCAGCGTGGCGGGCCAACAGGGCGCACAGGATGTTGACCTCGTCGCCCTTAGTGACGGCCACCAGCAGGTCGGTGCCCTCCACGCCGGCCTCCTTAAGGACCTCGGGGTCGGTACCGCTGCCCCGGACCTTGAGGACGTCGAGGCCCTCCATCTCCTGCTCGAGCCGCTGGAATCGTTCCCGGTCGGCCTCGATGAGGACGACGTCGTGGTCCTGCCGACTCAGGCGGTCGGCGACGTACGTGCCGACCTCGCCGGCACCCACCACGATGATGCGCACGGACTGATCATCCCCCATACCGGACGGCCATGGGTGGCATGGGGGGCTTGTTTCCCGGGGATCGGTCGTCGAACAGCAGTTCCCGAATGCCAGGCCCCGAAAGTCAACTCCGGGTGATCCCCACCTCGGTGACGATCAGGTCGAGGGGGATGTCCCAAGGCTTGGCCTCGATGGTGTCGACAACCTGGAAGTCATGGCACACGCCCATCAGGAGCGGCGTGGGTTCGCCACTCGCCCGCCCCTCGGCCACATGGGCGAACGTCCGGTCGTAGAAGCCGGCACCATGTCCGATCCGGTTCCCCCGCCGGTCGGCGGCCACCAACGGCACCAGGACCACGTCGAGGTCCATGGGATCGACCTCGTCGCCCCGACCTGGGCCCACCGTGGGCTGACGGATGCCGAAGGGCCCCGCCTCGAGGGGCCCGGTGGGGACCACGAAGCGCAGAGGCTCGCCGGGGATGGTCAGCGGGAGCGCGAGCCGGGAGTCGAGCACCCCACCGGAGAATGTGCCGTCGGGGCGCTCGAAACCAAGGAGCCCGCTCGGGTCCACCTCGCCACGGACGCCCAGGTAGGTGCCCATCGTCCCCGCGCCCGCCACCTCGGACAGGTTCCGGAGTCGCTCGACCACAAGCGCCGAGTTCCGGGCCACGACGTCGGCTGACAGCCTCCGTCGCCGGGCCAGCATCTTCCGCCTCAGGGCGTCCCGATCCGTCACCAGAGAGTGCACCGGTGCCGTCACTGGATCCGACATGTCCCCATGTTGCCGCGCCCGGGGGCGTCCCGGACACATGTCACACGGCGGTCCCGGAGGCCCCGCGATGTCGGGAGGCGGTGGCCGGGTTCACTAGAGTCAACCCGGTCCCGGAACGACGCCGGAGACCCGCCCTGCTCCGACTGCCGGGGCGAGCCGTGAACCGTCCCCCATACCTGAGGAGACCCTTCCTTGGACGCCATCCCGTACCTGGCAGGTGCGTCGGCCCTTCTGGGCCTGCTGCTCGC
>PBUO01000017.1 GCA_002727895.1 Acidimicrobiaceae bacterium
ACGACCACGACGAAGACGGCCACGACGACCACGACGAAGACGGCCACGACGGCCACGACGGCCACGACGGCCACGAGCACAGTGGCATCGACCCGCACTTCTTCACAGATCCCGCCCGCATGGCGGTCGCAGCCAACGCCATCGCCGACTTCCTGATCTCTACTGTGGACGGCGTCGATGCCGAGGCCCTGCGCTCGAACGCTGACGCATACGTCGCCGAGCTAGTGGCCTTAGACGCCGAGGTGGTCACCATCCTCAAAGGCCTGCCAAAGGACCGCCGGGTTCTCATAACCAACCACGAAGTGTTCGGCTACTTTGCCGATCGATACGACTTTGAGATCTTGGGCACGATCATCCCCAGCGGCTCAACTGCCGATGGGGTGAATGCCCGGGCCCTGGCCGAGTTAGCCCGGATCATCGACAAGGCAGGCGTGCCTGCCGTCTTCTCTGACACGTCGTCATCGGACGAACTGGTCCGAGCGTTGGCCAGCGAAGTCGGCCAGGTCGAGGTGGTGGAGTTGTACTCGGAGTCACTAGGCAACGAGGCTTCCGACGGCGCCGACTACGTACAGATGCTGCGGGCCAACGCAACCCGCATCGCGCGAGCACTGAGTGGCTGATCTGAGGAAGTCATGGACTGGCTAATTGAAGCTTTCGAGCCCAGCTTCATGCAGCGCGCCCTGATAGGCAGCCTCATCGCCGTCGTGGCCACCTCGCTGGTCGGCACCTGGGTGGTCCTGCGCGGCCTGGCGTTCCTGGGCGACGCCCTCGCACATGGTGTGATCCCTGGCATCGCGCTCGCAGTGCTGTGGAGCTTCAACCCGCTGATCGGCGCCTTCGTGGCCGCCATCGTCATGAGCGGCCTGGTGAGCATGGTGTCGAACCGCTCCACCGTCCGGGAGGACACCGCCATCGGACTGTTGTTCGTGGGGATGCTGTCCCTCGGCATTGTGATCGTTTCGAGGGCCGGGTCCTTTTCCACCGAGGTCACCGCCCTGTTATTCGGAGACGTCCTCGGTGTCACGACGGAAGACATCCGTTCGCAGGCAATCGCCGCCGCCATCGTGGTAATTGCCACGCTGGTGCTGTATCGGCCGTTCCTCGCCCTCACCTTCAACCGGGACAAGGCCCAGACCCTGGGTATGCGACCCCAACTAGCCCAGACAGCGTTGCTGGTGCTGCTGGCTTTGAGCATCGTGGCCAGTTTTCAGGCGATCGGCACACTCCTGATCTTCGGCCTGCTGATCGGCCCACCGGCGACCGCCCTGCTAATTGCCCGGCGAGTGCCCGTGATCATGGTGACATCGATGCTGTTGGGCGCCGTGGCGGTTGTGTCGGGACTTCTGGTCAGCTACCACCACGGGACAGCCGGCGGCGCAACCATCGCCGGGATCAGCGTGACACAGTTCTTCCTACTGCTGGCCGTGCGCGAGGCCGCCGAGGCACTGAAGCGTCCCATCAGACCCGCCGCCACATGACCGTCCGGTAAAGGACCACCCCGTCCGTTTAGTCATTCCGGTCGAGGAGGTCCTTGCTGCTTTTCCGGCCTCCTGTCTACGAGATGGGGCTACGAGTTGGGTCCTATGAGATGGCCCTGGAGTGGACGAGGGTCGGTGTGTTCCCGGCGATGTCGGCGGCAGTGGTCGCGATCTGGAGGAGCGAGGTTCCCTTGACCAGTTCCTGAGCGGCTTCGGTGACCGTGACGGTGACGACCATCGTCCCGTTGAACCAGTCGTGGACGGAGCTGACGTCGGTCGTGCCGGTGTCGGTCAGCTTGTCGGCGGTGGCGTCGATGGTGACCGCCGGGGTCCCGTCGGCGTTCCAGGTCGTGTTGAGCATCGGCTCGGACATGGGCACGGTGATCTTGTGGACCGACTGTCCGCCGGTGAGCGCTGTGGAGCCCTGGACGGCGTCGATGCTGCCTGCGGTGACCTCGTCGGCAGTGAAGTCGACGTTGAACGCGGTGTCGGCGTTGAGGAAGGCCACGAGCTGCTCTGCGGTCTTGCGGCTGGACGTGATGGCGATCGGCGTCTGGATGACGATGGTCTTGTCGGTGTCGTTGACGATGACTCCGGTGGTCGACGTGCCTTCGATGAGCTGAACCGTCCAGTCCTCGCCCAGGACGCCCGGGTACTGGCCGGTGGCCTTCGTGGTGACCTTGAAGTCGCCGGTTCCAGCGGTGATGTTGGCGGCCGCCGTGGTGTAGGTGGACAGGGTGATCTCCGCCGAGGCGATCGACGCCTCGGACTTGTCCCAGGTCGGGTAGACGGTCCCGACGACGGTGGCGTGCGTGTTGACCTTGATGACGTCGTCTGCGGTGATCTTGTCCGCGGTCAGCAGCGCCCACCCCTTGTTGTCGAGGTTGGCGGTCACCGACGACACCGAATTGGTGTTGCCGTTGGCGTCGGTGATCACGAAGTCGGTAGTCGCCGGGACGACGGCCCGGTCGAAGGTGATGTAGGCGTTCTTGGAGTCGATGTAGGCGACGCCGCCTGTGGGCTTGGCCCCTTCTACGGTGAACGACGAGCGCACGGTCTGGACCGTCGACAGACCATCCCCGTCGGCGTCGGCGACGCCGGTCGACGTCAATGGTTCGACGGTGACCACGTCGTTGGCAGCCAACGCCGAGCCCAGATAGAGGGTGGCCGACAGGCCGCTGGATGCGCACGTGATGTAGTGGCCCGACAGTGCTGCGTTGTTGAGCTTGTAGTTGGCCTTGAGCCCGCCACCGGCACCGTCGGCGCCCGATGTGGACGACGTGCAGGCGACCTTCTGTGAGAAGTTGAAGATCACCGAGGACACGCCGAGGCCCGGGGTTGCGGTCACCGTGACCGCCGACTGGGTGATCTTCGACTTGGCGTCGGCCAGGGCCGCGTCAGAGATGCTCACGTTCGTGCCGACGGCGCGGACCGACTCAAGGTGGGACCCCTTGGTCGCCAGGTAGTTCGACGTGTTGGAGTTCAGCCAATTCCCGGAGTCCTGGAGCAGGACGACGGTGTTCTGGGCTCCTACTGCCGGATAATCAACCCCGGCTGTGTGGCCGACCGACGCGAGGGCTGCCGACACCATGGCGTCGTGGTGCGTTACTCCTGAGACGAGGATCACGTTGTCGACGGTCCAGCCGAGGCCGTCGAGCACGGTCGACTTCTCCACCCACTTGGCGATCTCAACGGCAGTGTCATAGCGGTTGACGCCGCCGATCCTCGTCACCTCCAGGGACGCTGTCGTGCTGCCAACCGTGTTGGAGATGCCCTGGACGGTCGTGACATGGGCGGCCGGAACCGCGGCGGTACCCCCAAGGACGACGACCTGTTGGATGTCGATCACGTCGTCGTCGAGCAGATCGGTGACTGCGGTCGACATCGTGTCGCCGACGAGCAGGACCGGGTTGACGTTGGAGTGGGCGATGGGGCCCACGGCGAGTGCGTCAGGGAAGTTCTTGCCCGACGCCAGGAACACCATTTTCCCGCCGTCGAAGCTCCCGTAGGTGCCCAGGGAGGCGACCTTGCGGGCCACGGCCGCGGCCGTCGCGTACCGGTCGTCGCCGGCTACCCGGTCGACCGTGTAGCCGAGGGCGACGATCGATGCTTCGACGGCCTCGGAGACGGCGGCCGTCCCGCCGACGATGTAGACGGTGGGCGAGTCAGGGGGCAGCACGGTGACGATCTGCCCGAGGACCAGGCCGGTCGACGCCGAGAGCTCTTCGGGGTCAGTCAGCAGCACCGGACCGCCGACGACGCCGGCCAGCGAGGCTGCCGGCAGCCCGTCAGGCCAGTTGGCGTCGGCTCCGCTCACGATCACCGCCGACGGCGCTCCAGACGGGTAGGCGTCCAGTGCCGCCAGGGAGGACGTGGCGTACCGGTCTGCTCCGACGGTCCTCGTCGAGTAGGTGGTCTGGAGGGCGGCCGTGGGCACAACCGAAAGCAGGGAGCAAGCGATTGCGAGCAGCACCAAAGAGGCAACTCTCGCCACCGTCCTATTCACCGTCCTATTCACTGGCGGTTCCTTGGTTGCGGGCACCATCAGGTGGCTCGCCTCCATGAGTTGCCGAATCTAGAGGGTTCACCGCCTGGACTTCATCGGACGGTTTGCTCGTGCCATAGCCATTGGATGCGGTGATTCGCCAATGCTCGATGACTGGTTCGTCGAACCTCGGATGTGCGACGAGCGTGGTCGTACTCGCGTGCTCGAAAACGACCAGCCAGGACTCACCGTCAAATCCCTCGATGCTGTATCGATCGAGGTTCTTGGGTCGTCTCGGCGTCACCCAGGAAAATAGGTCAGTGTCTTCGGTCCTCTGGACCCGGACCTGTCGTGGCGGTCCAGGGATCCTGCGGCGCCGCCAGAGGGCGACCAAGAAACCGCCGAGTGCGGTGCCGGCCAGGAATCGGCCGAGTGAAGAGATCCACCCGAAGTAGGCGGCTGCAGCAAGGCCAGCGAGGCCGGCAAGGACCGCTAGAGGCCCGTCAACCCCCATCCCGCCGTCATCCCTGGTGAGTGCTGCGCCTGCCACGCCCTGGTCGCCGCCGGTAGTCGCCGGAGCGGCCGTGGTCGTCGTGGTCCCCGAACCCGATCCCCCACCACCAGTCGCTGCAGCCGTGGTGGTTGGCGCGACCGTGGTCGTCGGAACGGCCGTGGTCGGCGGAGCGGCCGTGGTCGTCGTGGTCCCCGAACCCGATCCCCCACCACCAGTCGCTGCAACCGTGGTGGTTGGCGCGACCGTGGTCGTCGGAACGGCCGTGGTCGTCGTGGTCGTCGCAGCGGCTGTTGTCGTCGTGGTCGTCGGAGCAACCGTGGTCACCGGCGGCTGTGGAGCCGCAGTGGTCGTGGTAGGGGGCACTGTCGTAGTGGTCGTAGTCGTCGTAGTCGTCGGTGGAGGGAGGATGATCACCGGGCAATCGGAGATGATGACGTCTCCGACGTTGGAGGCCTTCGAGGATCCGTCGTCGTAGACGGCAAGGATCTGGAAGCTATGAGGACCGTTGGCCAGGCTCCCGATGGCGAACGACCGCGCCGCCGGGAGGTGTGTGCTGTGGGTGATCCAGCCGGCTCCAGGGGCCTTGGAAGCAAGCGAGAACGACTGCAACCCCGATGTGGTGCCGACACCCCAGTGCAACGTCACCGCCGAACACGAAGGGATGGCCGAGATGCTGACGGCTCCCACCGACAGGATGGACGTCGTCGGAGGCGGAGAGGTAGTCGTCGGGGCCAACGGCACGTCGTCGTCGTCGGTCAACACCGAGACCGAACTGTCGCTGACCACGTCGTAGTCGTCGTCGGAGGTGGCGTCGTCGACCGACAGGGTGACCGTCGAGGCTTGGCTGCCGTCGTCATCCGGGTCATCGATGCCGGTGACCGTGACGGTCTGGGCGGTGTTCCAGTTGCTGGAGGTGAACGTCAGGGTCGACGGGCTGACCGAAGCCTCGTCGGGGTCCGAGGCGGTGACGTTGATGACCACGTTGGACGACGGGGCGACGTTGAGCACGACGGTGAAGGTGTCCGAGGTTCCGGTCTCGGAGACCGACGTCGAGGTCTTGGACAGGGTGATCCCGGGCGAGTCGTCGTCGGTGGTGGTCGCCGAAAGGGTCTCGTCGGAGAGGCTGTCGTAGGCGTCATCCGAGCTTCCGTCGTCGACCGACACGGTGATCGTCGTGGCCTGGTCGCCGTCGTTGGCCGTGTCGTCGACGCCGGTGACCGTGACCGTCTGGGTCGTGTTCCAGTTGCTGGACGTGAACGTGAGCGACGAGGTCGACACGGTCGCCTCGCCGGTGTCGCCACTCGAGACGTTGAACACGACGTCCGAAGTCGGTTGTGCGTTCAGCACGACGGTGAACGTGTCCGTCGACCCGGCTTCGGACACGGTGGTCGAACCACCTGATGCGGCGACGGTGAAGCCCGGTGAGTCGTCGTCGGCCGTGGTGACGACGACAGTCTGGTCGGCCAGGGCGTCGTAGGCGCTGTCGACGGTCGAANAGTCGTTGACCGTCACGGTGACGTCGGTCGTCTGGTTGCCGTCGGTCGCCGTGTCGTCGATGCCGGNNACNGTGACGGTCTGCGGCGTGTCCCAGTTCGANCTGGTGAACGTAAGCGCCGCCGGCGAGACGGTGGCCTCGCCGGTGTCTGCTGACGAGATGCCGAACACGACGTCTCCGGTCGGTTCGGAGTCCAGGACCACGGTGAACGTCGCCGTCGAACCGGTCTCGGACACCGACGCTGTGGTGCCCGACAGGGTGAATCCGGCAGTGTCGTCGTCGACGACGGTCACCGACACGGTTTCGTTCGACACCGAGTCATACGGGTCGTAGCTCGATGCGTCGTCGACCGTCATGGTGACCGTCACCGTCTGGTCTCCGTCGTCGAGGTCCTCGTCGACCCCGGTGACCGTGACGGTCTGCGGGGTGTCCCAGTTCGAGCTAGTGAACGTGAGCGACGAGATCGACACGGTCGCTTCGCCGGTATCAGCCGACGTGACGTTCACCACGACGTTGTTGCTGGGCGAGGGCTGCATGGTCAGGACCACGGTGAACGTGTCGGTGTTGCCCGACAAGGCCTCGTTGACCGACGTCGACCCTCCGGTCTGGGTGACCGTCATGTCCGGCGCGGCGTCGATGTCGGTGGTCGTCACCGACACGGTCTGGTCGGCCAGCGAGTCGTAGTCGTCGTCCGAGCTGCCGTCGTCGACCGAGACGGTGACCGTCGACGTCTGGTCTCCGTCGTCGGCGTAGTCCGCGACGCCGGTCACGGTGACCGTCTGGGCGGTGTCCCAGTTTCCGGACGTGAACGTCAACGACGAGGCCGACACGGTCGCTTCGCCGGTGTCGCTGCTCGCCACGTCGAGGACCACGTCCGAGGACGGCTGCCCGGTCAACACGACGGTGAACGTCTGGGTGGACCCGGTCTCGGACACCGTTCGTGACGTCTCGGACACGGTGAAGCCCGGCGTTCCCACCTGGGTCGACGACACGAACTGGACGAGGCCCCAGTCCGTGTCGCTACCGGACTTCGTGGAGCCGACCAGCAGGACGTTGCCGTTCGCGGCGATCCCCATGGCCCGGGCCTTGTCGATTCCACCGAAGTCATGGGTCGTGACGCCGTCGCCACCGCCGAAACTGGTGTCGAGGACGCCGTCCGACGTGTAGCGAACCAACGCGAAGTCCTGGTTCCCGGCCGCGTTGGTGTATCCGCCGAGCAGGATCTTGCCGTCGGACGCGACGATCACCTCGGACGCCTGTTCGGTGCCGCCGAAGTTCGTGACGGTGATGCCGTCGCCGCCGCCGAACGAGGTGTCCATGGCCCCGGCGGTCGTCAGGCGGGCTATCGCCCAGTCGTTGCCGGAGTATCCGCCGACGACGATCTTCCCGTCGGACTGCAGGTCCATGCCGTGCAGGTAGTCGACAGCCCCCATGTCGAAGATGTGGATGCCGTCGCCGCTGAAACTCGTGTCCAGTGCGCCGGCCGACGTGTAGCGGGCGACGAAGAAGTCGTTGGTCCCGGCAGAGTTCGTGGTGCCGGCCACGAGGATCTTGCCGTCGTCCTGGACGTCGACGGCGGTGATGAGCTCGCCGCCGCCGCCGGCGTTGTGGATCACCTTTCCGCCCGAGCCGAAGCTCGTGTCCAGCGTGCCGTCCGACGAGTTCACCCTGGCCAGTGCCAGGTCCCAGCCGTTCGCACCCGACGTGTACACCCAGCCACCGACGAGGATCTTGTCGTCGGACTGGAGCGCACCCGCGTAGCACTTTTCGTTGTTGGCGGCGCTGAACTCGATGAACTTCTTCCCGTTTCCGGCGAAGGAGTTGTCCCGGAACGCGTTGGTTCCGCGCACCATCACGACGCAGTCGTAGTCTTTGTTGGCGTTGGTGGCGTGTGTCCCGGCGTAGCCGACGAAGGCGTAGCGGCCGTCAGAGAGCAGCAGGACCTCCTCGGCCGAGTCGGTCAAGGGGCTCCAGAACTCACGGTCGGTCTGGGGGCTGTGGTCCTTGGAGAACGGTCCGTCGCCGCCGCCGGCGGCGGTGAAGGCGATGGTCACCATCCGCAACGCGGCGGCCGAAGAGTGGTTGTTGTCGTCCCAGCCGGCAACCACGACCGAGCCGTCGGACCGGAAGGCCAGGCTGCGGGCCTCGTCGTTTTTAGCCGTCCGGTTCTGTTTCCTCCATCCGTCGCCGGAAAAGGTCGTGTCCAGGTCGCCGTCTGCAGCCCAGGCGGGCGTAGCGAACAACAGGACCGCCAGGACGCCGAGCAGGCCCAAGAGTCCCGCTGCAAGTGCCTGACTGGCGCATTGACGAAAGGCTCTCCCGCCTGTTGACCACATCAGACTAAGCCTCCCCTTCTTCGCGCCCCGGGTCCTGTCCGGAGGCTTGACCGTCATTCACTTTGACCTCGACTTCTCCGGACGGACTGCTGGTGCCGTGACGGTTGATTGCAGTGACCCGCCATTGGGTCACTACGGGCTGAGCGCTGCGGGGATACCTGGCGTGGGTGGTCGTGCTCATGTGTTCGTGCAACAGCAGCCACCGTCCGTCCTTGAAGCCTTCGATGCTGTACCGGTCAAGTTTCTTGGGCCTTCGCGGCTGGCTCCATGTGACCTCGATGTCGCCGTCGTCAAAGCGCTGAACCCGGACCTGCCGGGGCGGGGTGGGGACCCTGCGGCGGCGCCAAAGAGCGATCATGAACAGGCCAAAGGCTGAGCCGGCCAAGAACCTGCCGAGCGATGCGATCCAACCGAAGTAAGCGGCGGCAGCGAGGGCGGCAAGTGCGGCGAAGATCGTTATAGGCCCCCCGACCGGTAGCCCGCCGTCGTCATCGTCGGTGCCTCTGCTAAGTGGTGCCGCCACCGTGCCCTCGTCGTCTTCGGTGGTGGTCGTGACGACGGTGCTGGTCGAGCCCGAACCTGAACCGCTTCCGTCGTCGACCGTCGTGGCGGGTGCCTGCGTCGTCGGGATCGCGGTGGTCGAGGGAGGCGGTGCCTCCGTCGTCGGGATCGCGGTGGTCGAGGGAGGCGGTGCCTCCGTCG
>PBUO01000112.1 GCA_002727895.1 Acidimicrobiaceae bacterium
GGCGTCGACTCGTGGAACCGGACGAGGGGGCGGTGGTCGCCCACGTTGTTGACCAGCACGTCGATCCGGCCGTGGTCTCCGAGCACCGCGGACCGGAGGTCCTCCACCTCGGCATCGGAGCGCACGTCGACCACGTGGGCCCGAGCCGTGCCGCCGGCCGCCTCCACGTCCTCGACCACGGTGGCCGCCCGGTCGGGGTCCACCTCTGCCACCTCGACGAGCGCGCCGTGCTCGGCGAACAGCCGGGTGATCGCCCCGCCGATGCCGGCCCCACCTCCGGTGACCACGGCGACCCGACCCTCCAGCAGGCGATGCCAGTCTTCAATCGGCGGCACCCGGGCCGGCTCCTGGGGACTCGTCACCTCGGAAACAGGCTCCCTGTAAGAGGGCGCGTCCTCTTCGGACATCGATCGTCCTCAGCCAGCCGCGCCGGCCACGACGTCAGCGACGGCCGCCAGGAGGCGGTCCACGTCTTCGTCGGTGGTATAGACGTTGACGCCGGCCCGAACCGCGCCGGCCTCGGCATCGAGGCCGAGCGGCCCCATGGCCTCCACGGCGTAGTTGTGGCCGTCCCATACGGCGACCCGACGCTCGGCCAGGGCGTCGGCCACGGTCAGCGGCGCCACCCCCGCCACCTCGAACATGAGAGTGGGGGCCCGGTCGGCGGCGTCCTGCGGACCCACCACCCGCACGCCGGCCAGGTCGTGCAAGCCGCTCAGCAACCGGTCGAAGCGGACGGCCTCCGATGCGGCGATCCGGTCCAGGCCCATCTCGAGCAGGAACCCGGCCGCCGCTTCGATTCCGGCCAGACCCTCCCATGACGGCGTGCCGTACTGGAGGCGCCCCGGGCCCCGGTCGGGTGCCGGACGGACGTTGTAGGCGTCGAGGTCGTCGAGCAACCCGGGCTCGACCCACATGATCCCGGCGTGCGGGCCGTACCACTTGTACGACGAGGTGGTGTAGACGTCGCAGCCCAGCTTGGAGACGTCGACGGCCCGGTGCGGGGTGAGGTGCACGCCGTCGACCACCACCCGGGCCCCGCCGGCGTGTGCACCGGCGACGATGGCGGCCACGTCGGGGATGGTCCCCACCGCGTTCGACGAGCCGGTGACGGCCACCCACTGTGTGTCCGGGCCGACCAGATCCAGCACGGCGTCGACCGACAGGCGGCCGGTGGACGGGTCGAACTCGGCTATGTGGACCGTGCAACCGGTGTCCTCGGCCAGTAGCAGCCACGGCGAAACGTTCGAGTCATGGTCCAGGGTGGTGCACACCACCTCGTCGCCCGGGCCCAGCCCTCGGCCGATGGCCCGTGTCAGGGCCATCATGTTGGCCGTGGTGCTCGGGCCGAAGACCATGCCCCCCGGGTCGGCGCCCAACAGGCGCCCCATGGTGGCGCTGGTGGCCTCCACGAGGGCGTCGCAGGCCTTGGCCGCGGCGAACGAACCATGGGAGTTGGCGTTGTTCCCGCTGCGCTGCCAGTCGGCGGCCGCCTCGATGGCCGCGTCCACCACCTGGGTGCCGGCCGGCCCGTCGAACCGCGCCCAGCGGCCGTCCACGGCGGGAAACCGGGCGCGGATGTCGTGCAGGCCCTCCATTGTCGGGCACGCTAGTGGTCGCCCCCGCCCATGGAAGGAGCCGCGTGGAGGTCTGGGAGATCGACGCACGGGAGCAGGTCCGGGACCTGGTCGCCTCATACAACGCCCTCGGCGACCGGGGGCGCTTCGACGACCTCCTAGCCCTGTTCGCCCCCGACGCCACCATGGACGTGGGCGACGGGCGGACCTACGTCGGCGTCGACGAGATCCGCACCATCTTCACCGAAACCCGGGACTCGGTCCGTGGCGGGGACCATGCCGGCGACGCGACCGACGGGACCGGCGACGAGCCTCCTGGGCCCGAATACCTCCAGCACCACGCCTCGACGCACGTCATCACCGTCGATGGGCCCGAATCGGCCACCGGGCAGGCCTACTTCACGGTCATGACCGACGCTGGCGTGGACCACTGGGGCCGCTATCAGGACGCCTACCGGGTGGTCGACGGTCGCTGGCGGTTCGCCTCGCGTCGAGTCCGGGTGGACGGCACCACCCCCGGCGGGTGGGCCGACCGGCGCCTGAGCGGCGACGGGGAACAAACGCGGACCACGGGCCCGGAACGCCTACTGGCCGAGGCCGACATCCGCCAACTGGTTGCCCGCTACGCCGTGGCCACCGACCGACGTGACCTCGACGCCATCGTGGCACTCTTTGTGCCCGACGTCCGGGTGGGCCGAGGCTCCTCCGGTGAACCCGTGGTCGGCCGCGACGCCCTGCGGGAAAACCTGGCCGGCCAGTTGGCTGCCATCGGCGTGACCATCCTGAACGTCGGCACCCACCAGATCGACCTCGCCGGCCCCGACGACGCCACCGGCCACGTGTACTGCAAGGCCGAGGTGCAGGACGGCGACCGCTGGATCCACCAGGCCATCCGCTACGACGACCGCTACCGGCGGGTCGACGGCGAGTGGTTGTTCGTCCGTCGCATCCACCGCCTGTTCTACGGGGCCGAGGTGGGGACCAACCCGGTCGGGCTGCCCCCGGCCGATTGGCCGAACAACCACGACGGCTGGGGCACCATCCCGGCCGACGACGAGACGTGGCAGGCGTTCCGGGCCGAGCACGGCGGTACCCCGGGAGGCAGCCCCTGATGGGTGCCGAGACCGAGGAGGCGGCCGGCCGGCAGGTGGCCGACACGATCCTGGCCGGCTTCGTCGACTACATCGCCGGTTTTCGCAAGGTGTCCCGCAGGAGCGCCGCCCACTTCACCAACCGGGCGTGGGTCGCGCAGGAGGACGATTCCCGCCAGCGCCTGGCNCTCCACCGGTCCACCGTGGTGGCCACCGTGGACCGGGTCCGCCCGCTGGTCGACGGGGTGGCCGACCGCCGGGGTGCCTGGCGTGTGGCCCGCAGCCACTACAAGACCCGGATCGCGGAGCGCAGCGACTTCGGCCTGGCCGAGACCTTCTTCAACTCGGTCACCCGCCGGGTGTTCACGACCATCGGCGTCGACAACGACGTCGAGTTGCGCTGGTTCGGGGCCACCATCGTCGCCCGCGGCGAGGGAAGGGCCGAACTGTTCACCACGGCCACCCGGGTCCGCGACACNGCGGCCATGGTCCGCCAGGTCCTGGAGTCCATCGGNTTCGACGCCCCGTGGGCCGACCTGGACGGCGACGCCCGTCGGGCCGCCGCCCGCATCGACTCGTTCCTGCTCGAGGAGTGGGACAGCCTGTCGGCCGACGGGCTCGACGTGCTGCGGCCCGTCTTCTACCGGAACAAGGGCGCCTACCTGGTGGGGCGCCTCCGCCAGCAGAACCGCATCACNCCGATCGTCATCCCAATCATCCACGCCGACGACGGCCTCCGGATCGACACCGTCCTGGTCACGGAGGCCCAGGCCAGCCGCCTGTTCAGCTTCACCCGGTCGTACTTCTTCGTCGAATGGCCCAACCCGTCGGAGCTGGTCGGCTTCCTCAAGTCGCTGCTGCCAATGAAGTCCCTGGCCGAGCTGTACACGGCCATCGGGTTCCCCCAGCACGGCAAGACCAGCCTCTACCGATCGCTGTACCGCCACCTCGACCACAGCCACGACAAGTTCGTCCGTACCCGGGGCACCCCGGGGATGGTCATGGCGGTGTTCACGCTCGTGTCGTTCAACGTGGTCTTCAAGATCATCAAGGACCACTTCGACCCGCCCAAGACCATTTCCCGAGAGGGGGTGAAGCGCCGGTACGACCTCGTGTACAACCACGACCGGGTCGGCCGGATGGTCGAGGCCTGGGAGTTCGAGAACCTGTCGTTCGAGAAGGACCGCTTCGACCCCGAGTTACTCGACGAACTGCTGGCAACTGCGTCCGAGTCGGTCCGAGTGGTCGGCGACCAGGTGGTGATCCGCCACGTGTACTCGGAGCGGCAGGTGTACCCGCTGAACCTCTACCTGCGGGAGATGTCGACAGAGAAGGCAGTGGCGGCGGCCATCGAGTGGGGCTGGGCCATCAAGGACCTGGCGGCGGCCAACGTGTTCCCTGGTGACCTGTTCNCCAAGAACTTCGGAGTGNCCCGCCACGGCAGCGTGGTGTTCTACGACTACGACGAATTGGTCCTGTTGGAGGAGTGCCGCTTCCGGTCCATCCCCACGTCGGACGACCCGGCCGACGAGATGCGGTCCCAGCCCTGGTTCTCCATCGAACCGGGCGACATCTTCCCCGAGCAGTTTCCGACCTTCATGGCCTTTCCGTCCGACGTGTCGTCGGAGGTGCGGCGCCGCTTCGACGAGGTCCACGCCGACCTGTTCACGGTGGCCTTTTGGAAGGGCGTCCAGGAGCGCCTGGCCCGNCGGGACCTNCCCGAGTTCTATCCCTACTCCGAGCGNCTCCGCTTCCGCCGCCGGGACGTCGAAGCCCAGTCCTGACCATTAGGAGNAGGTCAGACGGGCAGCGAAGAGACCGCTGGCGCCCGGGCCACCTGCGGTAGGTTCNCCCCGTGGCTCCCCCCTCCCGCCCNGTCAAGGTCGCCCCGTCGGTCCTGCCAGTCGACTTCGCCCGCCTGGGCGAGGAGTGCCANGCNCTCGAGAAGGCCGGCGTGGACCTCATCCACTGGGACGTCATGGACGGGGTGTTCGTCCCCAACCTGACATTCGGCCCCGACGTGATCGCCTCGACCCGGTCGCTGGTCGACCTGGAGTTCGAGGCCCACCTGATGGTCGTTGAGCCGGACCGCCTGGTGGACCGCTACGTGGAGGCCGGCTGCTCGACGGTGCTGGTCCACGCCGAGGCGTGCGACCACCTGCACCGCACGCTGGGTCACATCGCCGAGCTTGGGGCGACGCCCGGCGTGGCGCTGAATCCCCACACACCGGTCTCGTTGGTCCGCCACGTCCGAGACCTGCTGGGCGTCCTACTGGTCATGACCGTGAACCCAGGCTTCGGCGGGCAGGCGTACATCCCGCTGGAGGACAAGGTGGCCGAGGCGGCCGACCTGNTGGCCGGGACAGACTGCTCCATCGAGGTGGACGGCGGCATCGGCCCCTCGACGGTGGCCGGCGTGGTCGCCGCGGGCGCCGACCGGCTGGTGTCCGGCAGCGCACTGTTCCGGGATCCCGAGG
The DNA here is from genome assembly GCA_002727895.1 of Acidimicrobiaceae bacterium. Taxonomy (GTDB): domain Bacteria; phylum Actinomycetota; class Acidimicrobiia; order Acidimicrobiales; family MedAcidi-G1; genus UBA9410. The sequence continues at coordinate 5,146 of PBUO01000112.1, forward strand.
GCCTCGAGCACGCCGTGGCCGATCTCCGAACCCGGGCCGAAGCGGCGCAGGCCTGACCGGCCGCACCGCTACCCTGCGCCGTCATGGACGCCCCCTCCCCCTTCGTGCCCACACCCGGTCCGTCCGGCGCCTCGGCCAGCGATGCCGACGCTCTGGAGCACGGGCGCTTCGACGTCTACACCCGGCTGCTCAAGGACCGCATCGTGTTCCTCGGCACCGACGTGAACGACGATGTGGCCAACTTCATCATCGCCCAGATGCTGTTCCTCGAGGCCCAGGACCCGGACAAGCCGATCTGGATGTACATCAACTCGCCCGGCGGGTCGGTGACCTCGGGCATGGCCATCTACGACACCATGCAGTTCGTGGGCCCCGAGGTGGGCACCATCTGCATGGGCCTCGGCGCGTCGATGGGCCAGTTCCTGCTGTGCGCCGGCGCCCCCGGCAAGCGCTACGCCCTGCCCCACGCCCGGATCATGATGCACCAGCCGCTGGGCGGCGTCCGGGGCCAAGCCTCGGACATCGCCATCCAAGCCGAGCAGATGGCCTACACCAAGAAGATGCTCCAGGAGCGGATCGCCGAGCACACCGGCCAGCCGGTGGAGACCATCGAGGCCGACAGCGACCGCGACCGCTGGTTCACCGCCGACGAAGCCCGCGAGTACGGAATCATCGACAAGGTGATCGTGCGGCGCGGGGAGATGCACTGACCCGTCACCGGATGCCCGGGGAGCCCTCCTCGTCGTTCGGGGGCGGCACCGTAGGCTCGGACCACGCGGACGTGGCGGAACTGGCAGACGCACCGGCTTTAGGAGCCGGCGCCGAGAGGCGTGGGGGTTCGAATCCCCCCGTCCGCACGTGAGTGAACC